>JBATNZ010000214.1:0-35683 GCA_049290615.1 Candidatus Contendibacter sp. | reverse complement strand
TTCCTCAACCGTCAAACGGACTACATATTTGGGCAGCGGCATGGTCAGGCTCCTGGTCAGGGGTACTCCTACAGGAAATCCCATTCCCCGCTTTAAGTCAACTCAGCCCAGTTGAACCACTAGTGATGAGAAGGAAACTGTATCAGCCTTTCTTCGGCTTGACCGGCCGCCGCCAGTTCGCGATGTCCTTGCGCGGTGCGCGGGTCAGGCACAGGCCGTTGTCCGGCACGTCGCGGCTGACCGATGAGCCCGCGCCCACGGTCGCGCCCTTGCCGATCCGCACCGGCGCCACCAGCGAGCTGTTGGAACCGATGAAAGCGCCATCACCAATCACGGTCAAGTGCTTGTTGGCACCATCGTAATTGCAGGTGATGGTGCCAGCCCCGATGTTGACCTCCGCACCGATCTCGGCATCGCCAATGTAGGTCAGATGGTTGACCTTGGACCCCGGCCCGATGTTGGCCTTCTTGGTCTCGACAAAATTGCCGATATGCACGCCCGCCGCCAGCGATGAACCTGGCCGTAACCGGGCAAAGGGTCCAATCTGCGCACCAGCTCCCACTTCCGCGCCTTCGATCCAACAATGGGACAGAATCTCGACATCGTCGCCGATCACTGCGTCCTTCAGTACGCAGAACGGCCCGATCCGCACCCGGTCGCCCAGCCTCACCGTGCCCTCGAACACCACATTAACGTCAATCACCACATCCTTGCCAGTCGTCACCGCGCCGCGCACGTCCACCCGCGCTGGATCCAGCAAGGTCGCGCCCTCGCGCATCAGCCGTTCGGCTTGGCGCCGCTGATAGAACCGCTCCAGCTCCGCCAGTTGCCGACGATCATTGACCCCCAGCACTTGCTCGGGCTCCGCCACTGTGAACGCCTCGACCGGTACGCCATCGCGCACCGCCAGCGTCACTATATCGGTCAGATAGTACTCGCCTTGGGCATTATTGTTGTCGAGTTCGGTCACCCAGCCGCGCAGCTTCGTGGTGGCCACCGCGAGAATGCCGGTATTGACCTCGTGCAGACGCCGCTCCTCGGCATTGGCATCGTTCTCCTCGACGATGCGGCACACTCGACCCTGCTGGTCGCGCACGATGCGGCCGTACCCACCGGGATCGGCCAATTCGACCGTCAGCAGCGCCAGGCTGCCCTGCCGAGCTGCGGTCACCAGCGGTTGCAGGGTTTCGGCGCGAATCAACGGCACATCGCCATACAGCACCAGCACCACGCCGGTATCGTCGAGCAGTGGCAGGGTCTGCGCCACCGCATGGCCGGTTCCCAACTGTTCGGCCTGTTCCACCCATTGCACCCCTGCCTCGATCGCAAAGGTGGTTTTGACCATCCCGCCGCCATGACCATGCACCACCAGACGCGCCATCGTCTCAAGCTCGCCAGCCGTTGCGAGTACATGGGCCAATAACGGCTTGCCGCCTACCGGATGCAACACCTTGGGCAAATCCGAAACCATCCGCTTGCCCTTGCCGGCGGCAAGGATCACGACCGAAAGCTGCTGCATGATTAGGTACGCCTCGCTTGAACAATGTTTTGGCTATTGTACCGAACCTCGCTCGATCCGGCGCGCAGCCACGCATTGAAACGTTGTTCATGATCCAATACCGGAACAAACAAAAAGGCCGCGACTCAGGGTCGCGGCCTAGCGGGGTCGAGATTGTTATTATTGTTAGCCTGATTAACCTGATTTACGTAGCTTGCGCAGCCTCTCGATAGTTTGCAACTGCGCGATCGCCTCGGCCAGCTCGGCCTTGGCCCGGGCGAACTCGAACTCGCTCCGGCTATCGGCGATCACCTGCTCGGCGCGCTGCTTGGCGGCCTTCGCCGCAACCTCGTCCAGGTCCTTGGCCCGTTCCGCCGTGTCGGACAGGATGGTGACCACATGCGGCTGGACTTCCAGCAATCCCCCCGACACGTAGAACAATTGTTCCTCGCCGCCCAACAGCCGAACCCGAACCTGACCGGGTTTCAACCGCGTCAGCAACTGGCTATGGCGCGGCAAAATGCCCAACTCGCCCAATTCACCCGGCGCGGTCACCATCTCGGCGGCGCCAGAAAACAATTCCTTTTCCGCGCTGACGATGTCGACATGCAGTGTCATGGCCATGGTGCGTCCTCTTGTCGGTTGCGAATGGAACGCGATCCCGGAGCTAACCCGCCTCCCGGACCGCTACCCATTACAGCTTGGTGGCCTTTTCCACGGCCTCGTCAATCGAGCCGACCATGTAAAACGCCTGCTCGGGCAAGCTATCGTACTCGCCGGCGACGATGCCCTTGAAGGCTGCGATGGTGTCCTTGAGCGCGACGTACTTGCCGGGCGAACCGGTGAACACTTCGGCCACGAAGAACGGTTGCGACAGGAAGCGCTGAATCTTGCGAGCCCGCGCCACCACCAGCTTGTCTTCGTCGGACAGTTCATCCATGCCCAAAATGGCGATGATGTCCTTCAGTTCCTTGTAGCGCTGCAGCGTGCCTTGCACCGCGCGGGCGGTATCGTAATGATCCTGGCCCACGACCAGCGGATCCAACTGCCGGGAAGTGGAATCTAGCGGATCCACTGCCGGGTAGATACCCAGTTCGGAGATCTGGCGGGACAGCACCACCGTGGCGTCCAAGTGGGCGAAGGTGGTGGCCGGCGACGGGTCGGTCAGATCGTCGGCGGGCACGTACACCGCCTGAATGGAGGTGATGGATCCAGTCTTGGTCGAGGCGATGCGCTCCTGCAGCACACCCATTTCCTCGGCCAAGGTCGGCTGATAGCCCACCGCCGAGGGCATACGGCCCAGCAGCGCCGAACACTCAGTGCCGGCCAGGGTGTAGCGGTAGATATTGTCCACGAACAGCAGCACGTCGCGGCCTTCATCACGGAAGTTCTCGGCGATGCTCAGACCGGTCAGGGCCACGCGCAGCCGGTTGCCCGGCGGCTCGTTCATCTGGCCATAAACCAGGGCCACCTTGTCCAGCACGTTCGAGTCCTTCATCTCATGATAGAAGTCGTTGCCCTCGCGGGTCCGCTCGCCCACGCCGGCGAATACCGAGTAACCCGAGTGCTCGATGGCGATGTTACGGATTAACTCCATCATGTTGACGGTCTTGCCCACGCCGGCGCCGCCGAACAGGCCGACCTTGCCGCCCTTGGCGAACGGACAGAGCAGGTCGATCACCTTGATCCCGGTTTCCAGCAACTCGGTCGCGCCCGACTGATCCTCGTAGCTAGGCGCCGGCTGATGGATGGCGCGATAGGTGTCGGTTTCCACCGGCCCCTTGTGGTCGATCGGTATCCCCAGCACGTTCATGATCCGGCCCAGGGTGGGCTTGCCCACCGGCACCGAGATCGGCGCCCCGGTGTTGGAGGCGACCATGTTGCGCTTCAGCCCTTCGGACGGCCCCATGGCGATGGTGCGGACCACGCCGTCGCCCAGTTGCTGCTGCACTTCCAGGATCAGCCCGTTTTCATCGAGACGCAGCGCATCGTAGATCTTGGGCACCGACCCGCGGGGGAACTCGACGTCCACCACCGCGCCGATGATTTGCACGATATTGCCAGAACTCATTCTTTGGGTTCCTCTTAAACTGGTTTCACCGCACGCCCACCCAGCGGGAGCAGGCGCACGCCATGACCTCACACCGCCGCAGCGCCACCCACGATCTCGGCCAGTTCCTGGGTGATCGACGCCTGCCGGGCCTTGTTGTAGATCAGTTGCAACTCATCGATAATAGCGCCAGCGTTGTCGGTCGCGCTCTTCATGGCCACCATGCGGGAGGCCATTTCGCAAGCGACATTCTCCACCAGGGCCTGATAAACCACGGACTCGCCGTAACGCCGCAGCAGCAGTTCGATCAGTTCCTTGGGATCGGGTTCGTAGATGTAATCCCAACGGTGAGTGGGAGCGGCCTCCTTCACCTCGGAGGTGACCGGCACCAGTTGCTCGATCCTGGGCTTCTGGCTCATGGTGTTCACGAACTCGTTATACACCAGGTGAACCGCATCCACTCTCCCCTCGGCGAACGCATCGGCCATGACCTTCACCGGCCCGAGTACATCCTCGAACCGGGGGGCGTCGCCCAAGTGGGAAACGTGGGCGACGACATTGCCCTTCAGTCGGCGAAAGAACTGGAACGCCTTGGTGCCGATCGTGCAGATGTCGATCTCGACTCCCTGGTTCCGCCATTGCTGCATGGCGGCGATGGCGGCCTTGAACAGGTTGGTATTGAGCCCCCCGCACAGGCCGCGGTCGGTCGAAACCACGATCAGCCCAACTCGCTTGACCTCGCGCTCCACCAGTCCTGGACTGCGATACTCGGTATGCGCATGGGCCAGGTGCGAGATGACGTTGCGAATCTTGGTCGCGTAAGGCCGGGCCGCTCGCATGCGGTCCTGAGCCTTGCGCATTTTGCTCGCCGCTACCATTTCCATGGCTTTGGTGATCTTCTGAGTACTTTTGATACTCTTGATTTTGGTTCGTATCTCTTTGGCACCGGCCATGCTGCACCCGTTTAACCGACGTAGTGGGCCTTGAAATCTTCCACGACCTTCTTGATGCCGCTTTCGATCTCATCGTTGTAGTCGCCTGTCGCATTGATCTTGTCGACCAGGGCGGCGTGGTTGGCCCGCGCGAACGCCAGCAACCCGGCTTCAAAGTCGCCGATCTTGTTGAGCGGCACATCGTCCAGGTAGCCCCGGTCCACCGAAAACAGCGAAATGCCCATCTCGGCCACCGACATCGGCGAGTACTGCTTCTGCTTCATCAACTCGGTCGCCCGCTGGCCGCGTTCGAGCTGCTTGCGGGTCGCCTCGTCCAAGTCGGACGCAAACTGGGCAAAGGCCGCCAGTTCGCGGTACTGGGCCAGGGCCAGCCGGATACCGCCGCCGAGCTTCTTGACGATCTTGGTCTGGGCGGCGCCGCCGACGCGGGATACGGACAAGCCAGGATTGATGGCGGGCCGGATGCCGGCGTTGAACAGATCGGTTTCCAGGAAAATCTGGCCATCGGTGATCGAGATCACGTTAGTCGGCACGAAAGCGGACACGTCGCCGGCCTGGGTCTCGATGATCGGTAGGGCGGTCAGCGAGCCGGTCTGGCCCTTCACCGCACCGTTGGTAAGGCGTTCCACCTCGTCGGCGTTGATGCGGGAAGCCCGTTCCAACAACCGGGAGTGCAGATAGAACACGTCGCCGGGGAAGGCTTCACGGCCTGGCGGGCGGCGCAGCAACAGGGAGACCTGGCGATAGGCGACGGCCTGCTTGGACAGATCATCATAAATGATCAGCGCATCCTGGCCGCGGTCGCGGAAGTACTCGCCCATGGCACAGCCGGAATACGGCGCAATGTACAGCATCGCCGCGGACTCAGACGCACTGGCGGCCACGACGATGGTGTGACCCATCGCATTGTGTTCTTCGAGCTTGCGCACCACGTTGGCAATCGACGAGTTCTTCTGACCAATCGCCACGTAGATGCACTTGATGCCCGTACCCTTCTGATTGATGATCGCGTCGATCGCCACGGCGGTCTTGCCGGTCTGCCGGTCGCCGATGATCAATTCGCGCTGACCACGGCCAATCGGCACCATGGCGTCGATGGCCTTCAGTCCAGTCTGCACCGGCTGACTCACCGACTGGCGCTCGATAACGCCCGGAGCGATGACCTCGATAGGCGAGCTCTGGGTGGCGTTGATCGCTCCCTTGCCGTCAATCGGTTGGCCCAAGGTGTTGACCACGCGCCCCAGCAGCGCCTCGCCGACCGGCACTTCCAGGATGCGGCCCGTACAGAGCGCCTTGTCGCCTTCGGCCAAGTGCTCGTAGTCGCCCAGAATCACCGCGCCGACGGAGTCGCGCTCCAGGTTCATGGCCAGACCATAGGTGACTGGATCGCCTTCCCGGGGTGACGGGAACTCGATCATTTCACCCTGCATCGCGTTGTCCAGGCCATAAATCCGGGCGATGCCATCGGCCAGACTGACGATGCTGCCTTCCGTGCGCGCTTCGGCGGTCGCCTGGTAACTCTGCAGGCGCTGCCGAATCAGGTCACTGATTTCGGATGGTTTGAGTTGCATAAAACGGTAGTCCCCTTACTGGCTCAAGGCCGTGGCGAGTTTATCCAGCCGGCCGCGCGCCGACCCGTCGATTACCAGATCGCCGACCCGAATCACCGCGCCCGCGATCAATGCCTCATCCATCTTGCAGTCCAGCACCACACTACGCCGGTACTTTACCTTGAGCGCCTTGATCACCCGCTTGCGCTGAGCATCGGTCACGGCGACAGCGCTGATCAGTTCGGCGCGAACGACGCTTTCAGCTTCCGCGCGCAGCCGTTCGAACAGAACAGCGATACCCGGAAGCAGGTGCAGCCGATGGAATTCGGCCAGCAGCTTGAGGAAGGTGGCGAACACTTCCGGCACCTCCGTGCCGTTGCGCACGTCGCGGCACAGTCCAGCGACCAGCTCGGCCTTCTGCTCGCCGCGCAACTCGGGATTCCAGGGTCCCAGCAGGCGGTGCATGGCGGGATCAGCCGCGATTACGGCGGCTGTCTGCAGCAGCTCGGACCAGACCGGCAGGGCCTGGGCGGCCTGCGCATCCTCGAAAGCGGCGCGGGCATAGGGCCGGGCAGCGGCGGTGGGTCGGACGACGGTTGTCGTTTCAGCCATTGGCGTGGTCCGTGTTGTTATAGCTGCGCGACCAGGTCATCCAGCATGGCGGTATTGGCCGCTTCATCGACCTCACGCTTGAGAATCTTGCTGGCGCCGGCCACGGCGAGACTGACAACTTGATTCCGGAGCTGCTCGCGGGCGCGGTTGACCTCCTGCTCGATCTCGGCCTTGGCGGCGACGAGCTGGCGGTCACCCTCGGTGCGGGCGTCCAGTTTAGATTGCTCGATGATGTCGTTGGCGCGCTTTTGAGCCTGGGCGACGATTTCGGCGGCTTGCTGCTTGGATTCTTTCAGCAGTTGCGCAGCCTTGGCCTTGGCTAGTTCCTGCTCGCGCATGCCGCGTTCCGCGGACGCCAAGCCATCAACGATTCGCTTCTGGCGATCTTGCATGGCCTGCATGATCGGCGGCCATACATACTTCATGGTAAAGAGCACCAGAAGGCCAAACGTGATCATCTGCCCGATCAGGGTCGCATTGAAGTTCACGCTGTTACCTCCTCAGGATACACGGGGTTATAGGTGTAGAAGACCCCGGGTATCACTTGATCAGAGCCTGCACCGGACCGAGGAACGGGTTGGCGAAGGTGAAGAACAGCGCGACACCGACGCCGATCATGGTCACCGCGTCAAGCAGACCGGCGACGATAAACATCTTGACCTGCAACGCAGGGATCATTTCTGGCTGGCGGGCGGCGCCTTCCAGGAACTTGCCACCCAGCAGGGCGAAGCCGATGGCGGTACCCAGCGCGCCCATGCCGATGATCATGGCCACGGCGATGACGGTCATACCCTGCACGTTGGCAATCAGGCTTGCAGCTTCCATTAGTGTCTCCCGTTATAAAGGTTGGGGTGTGGATGGAAAAAAACCGGGTTTTAGCAGAACCGGCCAAGCGGGTGATAGCGTGGCCGGATTCCAGGGTTCGCGATTTGAGCGGTCAATGATCCTCGTGCGCCATGCTCAGATATACAATGGTCAGCACCATGAAGATAAAGGCTTGCAGGGTGATGATCAGCAGGTGGAACACCGCCCACGGCCAGCTCAACGTAAACTGAATCCACCAAGGCAACAGCGCGATCAGGATAAAGATCAGTTCACCGGCGTAGAGATTGCCAAACAGACGCAGACCGAGTGAGATGGGCTTGGCCAAGTCTTCGACGATCCGCAGCAACAGGTTAAACGGCATCAACCACTTGCCGAAGGGGTGGGTCAGGATCTCCATGGTGAAATGGGCCGGCCCCTTGACTTTGAAACCGTAGTAGTAGAGCAGGAGCAGCACCGAGATCGACAGGCCGAAAGTCGAGTTCATATCGGTGGAGGGCACCGAGCGTAGATAGGGAATGCCCAGCACACCAGCGATGGCCGGCAACAGATCCACCGGTAGCAGATCCATCGCATTCCACAGAAACACCCAGATAAAAATAGTCAGCGCCAACGGCGCGATCACTGGATTGCGGCCGTGGAAGCAATCTTTGACTTGGGTGTCGACGAACTCGACCATAATTTCGCAGAAATTCTGTAGTCCTCCCGGCACGTCGCTAGTAGCTGACCTGGCCGCTTTCATGAACAGCCACAAGAATAGCACCCCCAGACTGATCGAGAAAAACATGGTATCCACATGCACCACCCCGAACCCCCCCGTTTCTTCTCCGTGCAGGAACTTCATCTGGGCAAGATCGAACCGGAGATTGGTCAGGTGGTGGATGATATACCCTGTTGCGGAATGACCAGTTTCGCTCATAGCGTCCTCACCGAAGCGTCGAATGTGAAGGGTAATGCCAGCCAGTGCGCCATCAGCGCCGCCATGTACGCCAACAGAAGGGGAAGCGGCGAGACATCAAGCCATAGAAGGGCGATGCTCAGCAGGACGACCGTCAGCAGCAACTTGACAACCTCGCCCAAGTAGAACGCACGGGCAATTTTGGCGGCGGGCGAGCCAATGTGAACCGAAAAGACCTGGCTGGCGAAGTACAGCGTAACAAGAGCACTGACGCCGCCTCCAATCAACGCGGAGTAGGCAGCTTGGGCGCTGCTGAAAGCGAGAGAGATAGCGGCGATCAACAGCGTGACCAACAGTTGAATGAGGGTAATGGTCCGGGTGACCTGTTTTGCGCCCATGGCTCGCATTAGTTCTAATTCTCTAGGCGCCGCACCGCGCTGGGCATATTTATAGGTCTAGTTATAAGTCTGCTTTAGTTTTATCGCTTTCTTTTCTCTACGAAATGGAGTTCGAAAGTCACTCCCCCAAAAACCTGTCTCCTTGGCTTTCCCTGGCTACGTAGAGCGGCACGAATTATAGGGAATTTACCGCGGCGGGGTCAACGAAAATTACCGCGTTACTTGACCCGGGACAAGATGCCGTCCAGTTCGTCCAAGCTGTTGTAGTGAATGACCACGCAACCCTTGCCGGAGGCCGCATGCCTCACGCGCACCGGCGCCCCCAGCCGCTCCGACAGATCATCCTGCAACAGGCGGATGTTGGGGTCGAGCGGCTTGGCCACCGACGCGGGAACGCTGGCGATCTGTTGGAGGCGGCGGGCCAAGTCCTCGGTCTCCCGGGCCGACAACCCACGCAGCAATACCTGCCGGGCGGCCTCCCGCTGCAAGGACGGTGGCAGGGGGAGCAAGGCGCGAGCGTGGCCCATGTCCAGCTTGCGCTCTCGCACCAGGCGCTGCACATCCTCGGTCAATTCCAGCAACCGTAACAGGTTGCTCACCGCGGTTCGCGACCGGCCCACCGCATCGGCGGCCTGCTGATGGGTGAGGCTGAATTCCGCAACCAGCCGTTGCAGGGCGGCAGCCTCCTCCAAGGGATTGAGATCCTCGCGCTGGATGTTCTCGATCAGCGCCATGGCGATGGCCGCCTGGTCCGACACCTCGCGGATCACGGCCGGCACTTCGCGCAATTCGGCCAGTTGCGCCGCCCGCCAGCGCCGCTCCCCGGCAATCAACTCGTAGCGCCCCTCCCCCAACGGCCGCACCACCACCGGCTGTACCACGCCCTGGGCGCGGATGGATTCGGCCAACTCCCGCAGGGTATCCTCGCGCAAGTCTTGGCGCGGCTGGTAACGACCGCGCTGAATACAATCGACCGACAAGTGCCGCAGTGTCTCGACCGTCGAATCCGGCGGCGTCTCGCTCCGCGCCGTCGCGCCCGCCCCCAGCAGCGCATCCAGACCCCGGCCCAGGCCACCTTTTTTCCTGATCATGCTCCTGCTCCGTTGCTGATTTTCGCGGCCGGCCGCCGTAACCGTTTCCGTACCTCCCGGGCCAGATCCCGGTAGCTTTGCGCGCCGCGCGAGCTGTCGTCGTAATGGATGATCGGCAGGCCGTAGCTGGGCGCCTCCGCCAGTCGCACGTTGCGCGGGATCAGCGTCTCGAACACCGATTCACCGAAATGCTCCAGAATCTGGGCGGAAACGTCGTTAGCCAGTCGGTTGCGGGGATCGAACATGGTTCGTACCAGGCCCTCGATGCGCAGGCCGGGATTGGTGGACTTGCGCACCTTCTCGATGGTGTCGAGCAGCGCCGACAGCCCCTCCAGCGCGTAATACTCGCACTGCACGGGAATAATCACCGACTGGGCGGCGGTCAGGGCGTTGACCGTCAGCATGTTCAGCGCCGGCGGACAATCGATCAGGATAACGTCGAAGTTCCAGACCACCGGGGCGAGAGCGTCGCGCAACCGGCCCGGCGCGTTGTCCTTCTTCAGCAGATTGACCTCGGCGGCGGTCAGATCGCCGTTGGCGGGCAACAGTTGCATCTGGGCTTTTTCGACCCACCGCAGAGCATCGGTCAGCGTCGCCTCCCCCAGCAGCACGTCATAGCTGGTGGCGGCGACAGTATGTTTATCCACGCCGCAGCCCATGGTGGCGTTGCCCTGCGGGTCGAGATCGATCAGCAACACATTTTGCCGCAACGCCGACAGGCAGGCCGCCAAATTGACAGCGGTGGTGGTCTTGCCCACCCCGCCCTTCTGATTGGTGATCGCAATGATGGCAGCCATGAGTTCAATCTCGGAAAGCGGGCACGGGCGCCAGATGCACCAGATGGCGTTCGGCGTCCAGATGGGGTACCTGCAAGGGGTAAACACCGACTACCCGGTAAGCGGGCGGCAGGCGGGCCAATTCGTCGTCGGGGAAGACGCCCTTCATCGCCAGCAGCCGTCCCGTCGGCGCGCACAGCCGCCCAGCATCCGCCACCAGATCCGCCAAAGTCGCGAATGCGCGCGACACTACACTGTTAAACGGAGTGGCCGGACGATAATCCTCGACCCGGCTGCGCACCACGCTGACATTCGTCAGTTGCAACTCGGCGGTGGCCTGCGTCAGAAACCGGGTACGCTTGCCATTGCTGTCCAGCAGGCAGAAGGCATCGTCTGGCCGGACGATGGCCAGAGGGATGCCCGGCAGGCCGGCGCCGCTACCTACATCCAGCACTCGTGGCCCCTCCAGCCAGGGCAGGATGGACAGACTGTCCAGCAGGTGCCGGATCACCATTGCTTCCGGCTCGCGCACGGCGGTGAGGTTATAGGCGCGGTTCCAGCGCTCCAGCAGGGCCAGATAGGCCGCCAAGCGCGCGCAGGCCCCATCCGGCAACTGAATATCCAGCCCTTCGCATCCCTTGATGATGGCTTGTTCGATGCTCATGAAACGCCGCCGCTCGCTGTCCACATACCCGTTTTGAAATAAGGCGCGCATTGTAACATGCCGGCTGGCGATGACAGGGGTTGGCGCGTACCGCCCGGCCGTGGTTCGACCTGGCGGAAACGAACCGCGCGATGGACAAGCCGCGTGCCGAGCAGTGGGTGGCGTGGGCGCTGGTGTACTACACTATCCTTCGGATCGCCATCACAAAGTTCCTACTGTGGATTTTCCCGTGATCCGAACTATGGGCCGAGCGAGCAAAGCATACATCAATCAGAAAAATCAATTAGTTAAGTTATGTTCAACGATCTAGCCCATGTCACGGGACATTGTCATCGCAGAAAAATCTACGATAGTGGAGTTTTTCGCCACCGCCAATCCGCACCCATTGCCGCTAGCGCTCCGATCCAGCCAGACCCCAGTTCCAGGTTCAGCACGCTCCATTCGCATCCTTGCCCATCCCGCAAGCTCGCGCGCCCGTCCGATAGGATATCCTCGCGGCAACACACATCCAGGGTCCGCAGTCCACTGGCCAAACCACCGCCCAGCGCCTTGGCGATGGCCTCCTTGCGGGTCCAGCAGGCGAAAAACGCTTCCCGCAACCGTTCCGCTGGCAACGTTCGGAATGCCTCCCACTCGCGCGGCGTACAGATGCGCTCGGCCACCAACGCATAGCTTACGGTTCGATCCAGGCGCTCCAAATCCACGCCCACCTCGCGGCGAGCCACTGCGTACAGCACCTGGTTGCCACTGTGCGAGAGATTGAAATGCAATCCGGCCCCAGCATCCGCGCCGGCCAGCACCGGCTTGCCGTGCGCGCCCTGACCGAAACGCAGCGCCGCCGCTGGCCGGTCCAGATACCGACTCAGCAGCTCCCGCAGCAAGCCGCGCCCGGCGATGAAACAGTCCTGATGCTCGGGAAAGCGGAACCGCGCCGCCCGCTCCCGCTCATCCACCGCCAGCGTCGCCGCCAGTTCCATCAACCGTTCCCGCGACGGTTCCAGATCTGCCCGCCACAGATGAACCTCGTCAGCGGGCAAAGCCGGCCAGGCATCCGGTCCCAACCCATTGGCTCCCACGCTCTGCTCCCCACGTCCTGATTTCCGCTCGTTCATCACCTGCGCGGCCAACCGGTACAGCGGGCCCGACGAACCATTCGGGATCCACGCACGCGACATCCGAACCCGGCGACGGGCTGCTCCCTCAACCGAAACATCCATGCATGCTGCCTGGCGGTTCCCTACACTACCGCCATGTCGCCCGCCGTCGCTCCGCCCGGCCCGGTCGCCCATCGTCCATCCCGCCAACACTGACCCAGCCACCCACGGAGCGCTCCCATGAGCCATGCCATCGAAATCAAGGTCCGGGGCTACCATCTCGACCTGTTCCGCCACGTCAACAACGCCCGCTATCTGGAGTTTCTGGAGGAAGCGCGCTGGAACCTCCTGGAAACCACCAACAACCTGGATATACTCGAAAAACAGGGCTATGCCTTCGCCGTGGTCAACATCAACATCAATTACCGGCGCGCCGCCTACATGGGCGAAATCCTGCGAATCATCACTACGATAAAATCCATCGGCGCCCGTCGGTGCGTGATGCATCAACTCGTCACCCTCAAGGATACCGACACCGTGATCGCCGACGCCGATGTGACCTTCGTTATCGTGGATACCCAAGCTGAAAAGGCGGTGGTGCTCGAAGGCGAGCTACGGGCGGGAATGGAACGGATGGCGGATTAGTCACCCTGGCTTACAGGAAGAGTGCGTGATGACCGCGACTCCCAGCGCCAGGCGTGGGCGATCACCGTCGCCAGATCGGCGTAACGCGGCTCCCAGCCCAGTTCCGCCCGTGCCCGCCGCGCGTCCGCCACCAGTCGCGCCGGATCGCCGGATCGCCGCTCGCTGTATTGCACCGGGATGTCGCGGCCGGTGACGGTACGGGCGGTTTCGATCACTTCCCGCACCGAGAAGCCGTTGCCATTGCCCAGGTTATACGCCGCGCTGTCGCTACCGGCCCACAGGCGTTGCAGCGCCAGCAGATGAACCTCGCACAGATCGGCGACGTGGATATAGTCGCGGATGCAGGTGCCGTCTGGCGTGTCATAGTCGGCTCCAAACACCGTGATGTAAGGCCGGCGGCCGGCGGCGACCTGTAACACCAACGGAATCAGGTGGGTTTCCGGCTGGTGGCGCTCCCCAAGCTCCCCCTCGGGGTCGGCGCCGGCGGCGTTGAAATAGCGCAGACAGACCGATTTAATCCCATATGCCACATCGTAGTCTTGCAGCATTTGCTCGACCATCCATTTGCCGCGCCCGTAGGGGTTGATAGGATTTTTCGGATGGTCCTCGTCGATCAGGACGCAAACCGGCTCGCCGAAAATCGCCGCGGTGGAAGAAAAAATGAAGCTACGCACCCGGTGCGCCACCATCGCGTCCAGTAGATGCTGAGTCTTGAACACGTTGTTGCGGTAGTACTTGGCCGGTTCTCGCACCGACTCGCCGACTTGGATATGGGAGGCGAAATGCATCACCCCATCAAACCGGTTGGATTGGAACAGATCCTCCAGCACATCCAGTTCGCCCAGATCGCCTAGCACGAACCGCCCGCCCACCACCGCGTCCCGGTAACCAGCGGACAGATTGTCCAGCACGGTCACCTCGAACCCACGCTGGCACAGCAGCTTGACCATGTGGGAGCCGATGTAGCCCGCTCCGCCGACGACGAGTACGTGCATGGGGGTTGTTCCTCGTGATTAATTCGGTGCGTTCCCACGTCACCGCGTTAAAACGGCATCTACCCCGCAGTGCGCGAAGAGATGGAACGGGCTCGGATTCGGTTCTTCTTCGGCGCCGCCGCCAACCCGCCGATTTGTTAGCCGTCTTACTCGCGCTGCATGCGCAGCAGACGTTCCATCAACTGTTCGATTTCGGCTTCCAAAGCGCCGCGTTCCTGTTCCGCTTGGCGGTCGCGCGCCACCAGCTTTTCCTCCAGCGCCTGGCGGTCGCGCTGGGCCTGTTCCAGTTGCTGGCGCAAATCCGGCGCCCCCGGCTCGCCCGAATCGGCGGGACGAATCGATTGGACGTCCAGGCCCGTTGTCGCCGCATGCTCCCGCAGCGACCGCCGCTCGGCCTGCAACCGTTCCATCTGCTCCTGCAACGTCTGGCGCTCCTCGTCCCAGGCCGCCTGCCGCCGGCTCAGTTCCGCAGCCGCTTCCGCTCGCAACCTCTCCACCAGCACCGCGCCGTCCGACCCCAAAGCTGGAGCACCGCTGGAGCGCGCTTTCTGCAACGCCAGATTATCCTCCAGGGTATTCATCTGGATCTGCAACGCCAGACGTTCGCGCTCCCACGCCTCACGCTGCTGTTCCAACCGGTCATCCAGCCCCAGCTTGTTCTGCTGCAGCGCCCGGAACTGCTCTTCCATATGCGCGCTTTGCAACCCCAGGCTCTGCCGTTCCCGATCCCACTGCGTGCTTGCCTGGGCATAGCGATCCTGCAGCGCCACATGTTCCTGTTCCAACCGCGAGACCGCGCCACGCAACCGGGTCGCCTCGCGCAGGAAAGTCTGCTGTTCCTGCTCGCGTTGCGCTTCCAGATCGGCAAGCCGTTTTTCCAGTTCAGCGTACTGATTGCTCGCCGCCTCCAGTTCGTCTTCAAGCCGCTTTTGTTGCTTCAGCGCCATCTGGCGACTCTGATAGGCTGCGGACTGCGCATCGAGCAGGGTCGCTTGAAGTTCGTTGTGTTTGGCCTGCACTTCCGCGAGTTCCGTCTGCGCCGCCCCATGTTCGCGCCGCAGCATCTGATAGGGCAGCAGATAGACCACGATGCCGCCCGCCACCGCGCCGGCGGCCAACATGATTAATAACGACGGGATATCTATCATGATTTAGGATCCACTGGTATTTTAACCTTGGCTTCAGCCCCGCTCATCGTTGGACTGTCCGTCTTCAACTCAAACCGTAGACTAGCAGCGCCGCGCCGATACCAGCCGCCGCCGCCCCGCCCGCCGCCAGATAAATGCGCCACCATAAATCGCGCTGAGTCTCCGCCCATAATTGTCGCACCACCTGCGTGGCTACCGCAGCCGGACTTTCCTCGACGCTGGCGGCATGGGCCTCGGCCACCGCCCGCAAGGCGGTATCCCGCGCGCTGGCAAGGGCGACTTCGCGGGCGGCGACGACCGCCGACTCTTGGGCGACGATCCCCCCCTTCCGCACCGCCTCGGCAACCCGCGTACTCAACTGCGGCATTAGTTGATCAACGAATGCGCGCAACTGACTCTGGCAAACCTGCGCGGCGATCTCCCGGACGAGCCGTTCGGTTTCTGCCCGCTTCTCGCGTTGGAAGGTCTCAAACCGTTCCTCCACCAGCGGCGGCAACTGGCTCCGCAGCGCGGTCTCGACCGTCTCCCGCGCGTCCACCACTGGCGGTGGCGACTGCCAGCTCGCCAGTCGCGCCTCGACCACCTGGGCGGCGATCCTGCTGCTGGCTTCTTCC
Source organism: Candidatus Contendibacter sp. (assembly GCA_049290615.1). Classification (GTDB taxonomy): domain Bacteria; phylum Pseudomonadota; class Gammaproteobacteria; order Competibacterales; family Competibacteraceae; genus Contendibacter. The sequence continues at coordinate 19,875 of JBATNZ010000214.1, read as the reverse complement.
TGGTTCAGATCCAATTCCAGCCGCAGCTTGGCGATCACGTCGTTGATCAGTGGCAGCACCTGCGACTCGACCGCATCGTAGAAAATCCGCTCGGACTTTTCGAGGACAAGCTTCTCGACCCATTCGGCCGTCACCCCCTCGCCGGCCAGCGCTGGCGCCGCGGGTGGACCAACGGCGGCATCGAGTAGCGTGTTCATTCGTTCGAGGAGCGCGCTGAGCGCCGCTGGCGTCGCGGGTTTGCTCAGCACATCCACCGCGCCCGCGGCGTGAGCCTCGTTTCGATACGCTGGTTCGTCCTTGGAGGTGTACATCGCCGCCGGAATCGCGGCGGTGGCCGGCTCGCTCCTGATCTGGCGTAACGCCGTTAACCCATCCATACCAGGCATGGTATGATCCATAAAGATGACATCCGGCTTCTGGCTGCGCAGATAGGCCAGCGCCTCCTCGGCGGAATCCGCCGTGTCCACGGTCATACCAAGATTTTGCAGAATCTTGCGCAACATCAATCGCGCGGATTTGGAGTCATCTACCACAAGGACGTGTCGGATTGGCATAAACCCTCCTGGCTTTTTATACAGATTAACAGTATTCGCACGCGGAAAAAAATACACGGTTTCTTCCGGATCCAGCACTCGCGCAAACCGCACCAGCGCGCCTCCCGGCTGGTTCGGAATGGACGATTGGATGGATCCGCGCGACATGGAATGAAATGCGCCACCCCATGCCGCCTAGCGCAGCCGGGCCAGCGCCGCTGGCACCTCGTGTCCAGCCACGTCCAGTTGATAGAAACTCAACTGTTGCCCGCCGATGACAAAGTAGTCGAACATGTCGCCCACCACGAAGGAACAGGGCTGGAACAGCCAAGTTACCGCGATGCCTGGTGCCCGCAAGGGTGGCGGCGGTCATGCGGGAAGCCCTGCCGCCGCCGATTCCAAGTCGTGGCGGATGGTGGCGTAGGCGTCGGATAGAGTATGGTTGATTTCGATCGCATCGTAATTCCAGCGACCCAACGTCGCGGCAATGATCCGCGGCAGGCTCGGATCGTCGTCCACCACCAGAATGCGCATGTTCATCGGGCTACCCGCGAGATTGATCCGACCCTGGGATGAATAAAAGTGGATGGGTCTGAGTCATAATGGTTCGATTCTAGCGCTTATCACATGCATTCACACCCTTGCATTCACACCCTAACCTGTCGGTGGATGACGACATGATTCCCGTCGTCCCGGCCGCGTCCCGGAGAGCACGAGCAATGACGGTCGCCACTCCAGCCGAGCAGCACCGCTTGGCGATCACCGGCATGAGCTGCGCTGGCTGCGTCGCCGCCGTGGAAACCGCCCTGCGCGGGGTGCCTGGTGTCGCCGAGGCCCAAGTCAGCTTCGCTGACCGCACCGCCATGGTGACGGGCGGCGTTCCGGCCGCAACGCTGATTCATGCGGTTCGGGACGCGGGTTACGACGCCGCCGAATTGCGCGACGCCGCCGCCGAGACCGAGCGCGACGCCGCCGAGCAGGCCCATTACCGGCGGCTGATCCGCAATACGGTCGTCGCCGGTGTCCTGGCCGCGCCGCTGATGATCGCCGAAATGGCCGGCTGGCTGCCGGCGCTGGCGACGCCGGCGGGTCAGACTTTTTGGATCGCGACCGGCCTGCTGACCCTGGCGGCGATGGTCTACAGCGGCGGTCACTTTTTTACCGGCGCCTGGCGGCAGTTCCGCCACCACAACGCCAACATGGACACCCTGATCGCGCTGGGCACGGGTTCGGCCTGGTTCTATTCCATGCTGGTGGCGCTGTTTCCCGCCAGTGTGCCGAGCTTGGCCCGCCATGCCTACTTCGAGGCGGCGGTCACCATCATCGCCCTGATCAATCTCGGTTCCGCCCTGGAAAGCCGGGCGCGCGGCAAGGCCTCGGCCGCCATCCAGCGCCTGCTCGGTCTGCAACCGAAAACCGCCCGGATCATCGAGGGCGACCAGGAGCGAGACGTCCCGATTGAAACTCTCGGCCTCGGCGCCCTGATCCGGGTGCGACCCGGCGAGAAAATCCCGGTGGACGGTGAAATCACCGACGGCCAATCCACCGTGGATGAGGCCATGCTAACCGGCGAACCGCTGCCCACGACCAAACGCGCCGGCGATCCAGTCACAGGCGGCACGTTGAACCAGACCGGCACCTTCGTGTTTCGCGCCACCCGGGTCGGGGAAACCACGGTGCTGGCGCATATCATCGCCAGCGTGCGCCAGGCCCAGGCCAGCAAACCGCCGATTGCGCGGCTGGCCGACCGGGTCGCCGCCGTGTTCGTGCCCTCGGTGCTGATCGTCGCCGTACTCACCACGTTGGCCTGGTTCAACTTCGGTCCCGAACCGCGCTTAAGCTACATGTTGGTCGCCAGCCTGACGGTGCTGATCATCGCCTGTCCCTGCGCGCTGGGACTGGCTACACCGATTTCGATCATGGTCGGCGTCGGCAAGGCCGCCGAGTATGGCATCCTGATCCGCGACGGCGCGGCGCTGCAACGGGCCGGCCAGTTGACCACCATCGTGCTGGACAAGACCGGCACCATCACCATCGGCCGGCCGACCGTCACCACCGTGGTCGCTGCGCCCGGTTTCGACGAGACCGAGGTATTCCGCTTGGCGGCCGGACTGGAAGCTGGTTCCGAGCATCCGCTGGCGCGGGCGATTCTGGACGCCGCCCGCGAGCGTGGCCTCCCCATTCCTCCAGTGGAACGGTTCGAGGCTATCGCCGGACAGGGCGCGACGGGACAGGTCGAGGGCTGGGCGCTGCTCGTCGGCAACCGCCGGTTGCTGGAAGAACGCGGCATCGACGCCGCGCCACTGCGTGACGAAGCCGAACGATTGGCCGCCCAAGGTCAAACGCCGGTATTCGTGGCGGTGGACGGTCGGCTGGCTGGCCTCGTTACGGTCGCGGATCCGCTCAAGCCGGACTCCGCCGCCGCCATCGCCCGCCTACAAGACCTGGGGCTGCGGTTGGCGCTGCTGACCGGCGACCACGCCGCCACTGCCCGGGCGATTGCCGCTCAGGTCGGCATCGAGATGGTGTTCGCCGAAGTCCCACCCACCGCCAAGGCCGACGTCATCGCCGAGTTGCAAGCCGGCGGCGCGGTGGTCGGCATGGTCGGCGACGGTATCAACGACGCCCCGGCGCTGGCTCGGGCCGATGTCGGCCTGGCCATGGGCACGGGTACGGACATCGCTATCGAAAGCGCTGGCATCACCCTGGTGCGCGGCTCCCTGCATGGCATCGCCGACGCTATCGCCATTTCCCGCGCCACGCTAAGCAACATTCGGCAGAATCTGGTCGGCGCTTTCCTTTATAATACTCTGGGAATCCCGCTCGCGGCGGGTGCGCTCTACCCCGCGACCGGGCTGCTGCTCAACCCGATGCTGGCCGGCGCGGCGATGGCGTTATCGTCCTTCACCGTGGTCAGCAACGCGAACCGGCTGCGCGGTTTTCGGCCCCCTCACCTCCGACCCATCTCTCTCCAGGAGAGAGGGGAGCCAGCGGTTACTCCAGCATCAAGGTAGTCCAAGTATGACCACGCTCATCGTCAACCTCGCCGGACTGGGCCTGATCGCCCTGATCGTCTGGTGGTTTTGGATCGTCCGCCCATGACCTTGCCGCCGCTCCCCAAACCGTCCTGGCTAAGCCGGCTGGGACTGGCCGTCACCTCGGCGCTGGTGGTGGTGGCCGGTTTTGCCATCGCCTCGCTGCTGCTCACCATCCTGCTGGTGGCCGGACTGGCGGTCGGCGGCTGGCTGTGGTGGCAATTCCGCCGGCTGGCGCGGCGGGCGCAAAGTACCGCCCCCGGTGTTATCGAAGGCGAATATACGGTCGTGCCCGAGTACCTCGCGCTGGAAGATCAGCAAGCGTCCAGTAATCCGCTCTCCGCCCCGCCACCGCACCACCGTGCCACGACTCGTAAAAACCGCCGTGCATCCCGATCCCACCGCTGAGCTGAGTACCCAGCGCATCCAGGCCGAGCAGGTCCAACTGCTGTACGCGCAAGCCCCACTGGGCACCGTCGCCAGCCTGCTCATCGCCCCGATGCTGGTACTCGTCGTGTGGGACGCCCTGCCGCGCGCGATCCTGGTGACCTGGCTGGTGTTGCTGGAAACGACCGTCCTGGTCCGGCTGGGGCTGACCGTCGCCTTCCAGCGTCGCCCGGAACCGGATACCGATACAGAACGCTGGGCGGCCCGCTACACCTGGGCCTGCGCCGCCAGCGGCGTCTGCTGGGGTGGCTGTGTCCTCCTGCTGGCCCTGTCGCCATCGCTGGCCTACGACACCTTCATCGCCCTGATGCTCGGCGGCGTGCTCATGGGCGGCGTCTTCACCATGAGCCCGATTCTGAACAGCTACGTCGCCTATGCCCTGCCCCTCGGCCTGCCGCCGGTGCTCTGGCTGTTGCTGCAAGATGACCCGCCGCGCGCCGCCATGGGCGCCAGTGGCGTGCTCTACCTCCTGCTGGCGCTGGCCACCGCCCAGCGCTTTCACCAGACGCTCACCCGCTCGCTGCGGCTGGCGGCGGAAAACCTGAGCCTGGCCTGTTCCTTTGCCAAAGCCAAGGAACAGGCCGAGGCCAGTAACCGGCAACTGGCCGAACAGCAGGCGGCCTTGCACGACAGCGTGACGGCAATGCGGGAACTGTACGAGGCGATCTCCACGCCGCCACGCCACGCCAGCGCCCAAATCCAGGCCATGCTGGCGATGGGCTGCCAGCGCTTCGGCATGGCCATCGGCATCCTGTGCCACATCGACGGCGAACGCTACGCGGTCGCCCACGTCATCGCTCCCGGCGGCGAAGTCACCCAAGGCGACACGTTCGCCCTGGCTGACACCTACTGCCACGATACCCTGCGCGCCCGAGCGCCTCTGGGCTTCGAGCACGCCTCGGCCGGTCCCTGGCGCCAGCATCCCTGCTATCAAAAATTCGGACTGGAAGCCTATCTGGGCGTTCCGGTGCGGGTCGGTGGCCAGGTGTACGGGACGCTGAACTTCTCCGACTTCAAACCGCGGGCCGCACCGTTCACCACCGTGGACCACGAACTGATCCAGCTCATGGCCCAGTGGGTGGGCGGCGCGCTGGAGCAGGAACGCATGGCCGAGGCCGCGCAGCGTCAGCAGACCCTGCTGGCTCACGCCTCCCGTCTCAACACCCTGGGTGAAATGGCGTCCGGACTGGTCCACGAGATCAACCAGCCCATCACCGCCATCACCCTGTATGCCGAAGCGGGCCTGAACCAGGCGCGCAACGACGCGCTGGGACCCGCCGAGGCGCGGGAAACCCTGGAAAAGATCACCGCCCAAACCGCCCGCGCCCATTCCATCATCCAGCATATTCGCCATTTCGCCCGCCAGGGGAAACCTCAGTACGCCACGATCCAGATCAACGACGTGTTGGAGGACATCACCGATTTCCTGAATCTGGAAGCCCGCCGTCGCCAACTCGACCTCCGCTACGACATCGCGCCGGAGTTGCCACGGGTACGGGCCGACGCGCTACAAGTCCAGCAGGTGATCCTCAATCTGGTTCATAACGCGGTGGACGCCACGGGCGCCGGCGAGGGTTGCCGCACCATTACCCTATACGCCCGCCCCGCCCGGGAAACCGTCGAAATCATGGTCCAGGATACCGGTCCCGGCCTCGATCCGGAGGTCATCGGCCAATTGCTGAACCCGTTCTTCACCACCAAGCCCGATGGACTGGGCTTGGGACTGCCGATCAGCCAAGCCATCGTGGAGGCGCACGGCGGCCGGCTGTGGGCGACGCCCAATTCCGGTCCCGGCCTCACCTTCCACTTTACCCTGCCCTTCGCCACTCCCGCCGCCGTCCCCGAGCACGCGGCCGAGGCTCTGTCCCTTGATGCGGATTAGCGGATCAGCGCCACCATGAATCGTTTCAAATCCGCCCTTGCTCGACTGGTCGGCGTCATCGGCATCGCCCGCGAGAGCACCGCGCCGAAACGAACCAGGGAGCACCCGCGGCGAGCCAACGACGAACTGGAAGCGCGGGTCCAGACCCGCACCGCGGAATTGACGGCCATCAACCGGGTCTTGGAAGACCAGATCACCGCCCGCGTCCAGGCGGAATGCGCCCTGCGCGACAGCGAGGAACGGTTTCGCCAACTGGCCGAGCATATCCGGGAGGTGTTCTGGGTATATGGGATCACGGAGGAACGGTTGCTTTACGTGAGCCCAACCTACGAGGATCTCTGGGGACATCCCGTGCAAAGTCTGCTGGACCGGCCGCTGGAATGGGTCGAGGCCGTGCATCCCGACGACCGGCCGCGAGTCCACGCGGCCCACATCGAAAAACTCGAGTCGGGCATGTTCGACCAAGTGTATCGGATCATCCGCCCGGATGGCGCGGTACGCTGGATCTGGGACCGTGGTTTCCCCGTCCGCGACGCCACCGGCCACGTCTATCGCATCGCCGGGCTGGCCGAGGACATCACCACGCGCAAGCTGGCCGAGGACCAGTTGCGCCGGCAGCAGGTGGAACTGGCCAAGACCTCGCGGCTCAGCCTGGCGGTCGAGATGGCGTCCAGCCTGGCCCACGAAATCAACCAGCCGCTGGCGGCGATTGTCGCTTATGCCCAGGCCTGCCTGAGCCTGCTGCGGCAGGATCGGACCGACCCCCGGGAACTGACCAGCGTGATCGAGGAAGTGGTCAATCAGGGACTGCGGGCCGGCGGCATCATCCGTCACCTGCGCGAGCTGGTGCGCAAGCATCCGGCCACCCAGACCACCATTCATCTCAACGCCCTGATCCATGCCGTGGTCCACTACGCGCAACTGGAATTGCGCCAGGCTGGGGTAACGCCACGCATGGATCTGGCGGAATCCCTGCCGGCGGTTCTGGCCGACGATATTCAGGTGCAACTGGTGGTGCTCTATCTGATCCGCAACGCCATCGAGGCGATGCATGAAGCCGGCGCTGGACCTCGCGCGCTGACCCTGCGCACCACGCTAACCGATGCGGACACCGTGCTGGCTACGGTGTGCGATACCGGTCGGGGTCTCGACCCGGACGCGGCCGCGCGGCTGTTCCAGCCCTTTTTCACCACCAAACCTGGCGGCGTGGGCCTGAGCCTGTCGGTGAGCCGCTCGATCATCGAGTCCCAGGGTGGACAGCTCTGGGCCACGCCGAATCCCGAGCGCGGCATGTCGTTCCATTTCACCCTGCCCGTCCATTCCGCCCAGGGCGATTCGCGAATCGCCCCTACTCCGCCGCCCGCCGCATGAACGACGCTACCCCCACTATTTTCATCATTGACGACGATCAGGCCGTGCGCGACGCCATCAGCCTGTTGCTACGGGCCGACGGGCTGGCCATAGCCACCTTCGCCAGCGCCGCCGCGTTCCTGGAATCCACCGCCGCCCAGCAGCCCGGTTGCCTGGTGCTGGATGTACGGATGCCGGGCATGAGTGGCTTGGACTTGCAAAAACAGCTTCGGACGCGGGGCTGCCGCACTCCGATTCTGTTCATGACTGGCCACGGCGACGTGCCGATGGCGATCCGGGCGATGAAGGCCGGCGCCTTTGACTTCCTGGAAAAGCCGTTTCAGGGCAAAACGCTGCTGGAACGGGTCCGGGAGGCGCTGACCCTCGACGCCCGACAACGCGGTTGTCAGGCCCGCCGCGCCGAAGCAGCGGCACGCCTGGCCCTGCTGTCGGCGCGGGAGCGGGAGGTGCTGGATCGGGTAGTGGCCGGGCAGTACAACAAGGTCATTGCCGCCGAACTCGGGATCAGCCTGTCCACCGTGGAAATCCACCGCAAGCGGGTGATGGAAAAGCTTCAGGCCGAGTCGCTCTCGGATCTGATCCGAACGCTGGCCTTGTTGAACGATGGAGAATAGCGTGATGGCGGGTTGCCCCCTCACGAACGGCGGCGATCCACGAAAGCCCGCAACGCCGCCATCGCTTCCGGCGAACCCAGCAGATTGATGAAATGCTGGCTCTCCACCGCTATCGTTTCCCGCACCGCCTCGGCCTCGCCACGCTTCAGCAACTTCTTGGCCAAGCGCACCGCCGCCGCTGGTTGCCGGGCCAGCCGCCGCGCCCTGGCCAACGCCAGTTCCAGCGTCGCGTCCGCATCGGCGCCGATGCCGTTGATCAGCCCCCATTCCAGCGCCTGTTCGGCGCCGAACGGTTCGCCCAGCAGCAGCAGTTCCGCCGCTCGCGGGTAACCGATCAGGCGCGGCAGCAACAGGCTCGATCCCGCTTCCGGGCACAGCCCGAGATTCACGAACGGCATCAGCAAGGTTGCCCCGGCCCGGACATAGACCAGATCGCAGTGCAGCAACAGGGTGACCCCGATGCCAACCGCCATGCCGTTCACCGCCGCGACCAGTGGTTTTTCAAACTGACGCAACGCCGCCAGGAATTGAAACACCGGGCTGTCCTGGCTATTCGGCGGCGCGGCCAGGAAATCGGCGATATCGTTGCCGCTGGTAAAGCTGTCGCCGCCGCCGGTGAGTACCACCACCCGGATGGTGGAATCCCGGGCCGCCTCGTCCAAGGCAGCGGTCAGCGCCGCGTACATCGCCAGCGTCAAGGCGTTCTTCTTGTCGGGACGCTGGATGCAAACCCGCAAGACCCCATCTTCCCGTTCGGTTAAAATCTCTGGCGTACTCATCCCGATTTCCTCTCTAGTATTAACGGTAATCGCCCGAAGCCTCGCGCCGCCAGCCCGCTGGCCAGACGACGAGGCATCGGCCCCATGGGAGCGGGAGCGCTATTCGCCCGCCACTGTCATCAGGCGCCGCCATGACCATTGCCCACAGCGCGTTGCTGACCGATCTGTATCAGCTCGCCATGCTCCAGACTTACCATGCCGAATGCATGAATGAAACGGCCGTGTTCGAGTTGTTCGTCCGCCGTCTGCCGCCGCAGCGCGGTTTCCTGCTCGCCGCCGGCCTGGAACAGGCGCTGGACTATCTGGAGAACCTGCATTTCACCGCCGAAGAGCGGAGCTGGCTGACGAGCACCGGTCGCTTCAGCCCCGACTTCGTGGCGGCGCTGGCCGACTTCCGCTTCACCGGCACGGTCCACGCGCTGCCGGAAGGAACCGCGTTCTTCGCCGGCGAGCCGATCTTGCGGGTCACCGCGCCGTTGCCGCAGGCCCAGTTGGTGGAAAGCCGGTTGATCAATCTGCTGCATTACCAGACGCTGATCGCGTCCAAGGCCGCTCGCTGCGTGCTGGCCGCGTCCGGCAAGCTGCTGGTGGATTTCGGCATGCGCCGCGCCCACGGCGGCGAGGCGGCGCTGCTGGCCGCGCGGGCCGCGTATCTGGCCGGATTCGCCGGCACCGCCACCGTGCTGGCCGGGATGCAATTTGGCATCCCGCTGTTCGGCACCATGGCCCACTCGCTGATTCAAGCCCACGACCGCGAGGAAGACGCCTTCGAACGGTTCGCCGCCGCCCAACCGGGCAACGTGACCCTGCTGCTCGACACCTACGACACCGAGGCCGCCGCCCATACGCTGGTGAATCTCGCGTCCCGCCTGCGCGAGCGCGGCATCGCCATCAAGGGGGTGCGGATCGACAGCGGCGATCTGGCCGAACACGCCCGGCGAGTGCGGCGCATTCTCGACGACGGTGGTCTGCGCCAGGCTACTATCCTCGGCAGCGGCGATCTCGACGAACACCGCATTCGCGAACTGCTGGCCGGCGGAGCGCCGTTCGACGGTTTTGGCATCGGCACCCGACTGGACGCCTCCACCGACGCGCCCACGCTGGACATGGTTTACAAGCTGCAAGAGTACGCCGGCCATCCCCGGCGCAAGCGCTCCGAGGGCAAGGCCACCTGGCCGGGCCGCAAGCAGGTTTACCGGCGTGGCGCGATGGATGGAACCTTCGCCGGCGATTGCCTGGGGCTGGAACTCTATCCTCAGCCGGGCGAACCGCTGCTTCAGCCGGTCATGCGCGACGGGCGGCGGCTGCAAGCACCGGAGCCGTCGAGCGCGATCCGCGAGCGGGTTCGGGTGCAATTGGCGGCTTTGCCCGCCGCCTTGCGCGCTGGCGAAACCGCGTTGATCTACCCGGTGGACATCGCGCCCGAGTTGCGGGAGCTGACCGCGCAACTGGATCGGAAACCGCACTGACGCCATGCACGCTCTGTTCGAGCTGTTCCTCGATATCTGCCTGTTTCGCAAGGGTCCGCAAGACGTGCCCGCCGGGATGGCGCTGCTAAAACTATGCCTGCTGGGCTACGGACTATCCGGGCTGCTGGCGCTGCTGCCGAGTACGTCGGCGCCGGTCGCTCTCCTGCAAGTCCTGCTGGATCTGGCGCTGCTGGCCGGGCCGTTGCATCTGGCGCTGCTGGTGCGCCGGCATCCCCGGCGCTTCGAGCAGACCTTGAGCGCCCTGACCGGAACCGGCACGCTGATGGGCCTGCTGGTGCTGCCACTGATGGGCTGGATCGTTCGGCAAGGCTCCGAGGGCGACACTCAACTACCGGCGCTGCTGTTATTGGGGCTGATGGCCTGGAGCGTTGCCATCATGGCCCACATCCTGCGCCATGCCCTCGACATCCCGGTCTGGGTCGGCACGCTGTACGCGCTCGGTTATACCTTTTTATCGTGGACGCTCACCGGCTGGATCGGTTCGTAGTCAACGCCCCAGGGCATCGTGCATGGTCAACACTATCACGGCAAAATTTAAATCCTTCGCTCGGTATTCTTATCGGAAAAAACCGTTTCATAATAAAAAGCACCGCGTAATAAACCTGTCGTAGCTTCTCGTGAGAAGCAGGAGAACTCTGTCCGTTCACTGAAAGCCATACTTATGTTCATTCCGACAGCCTATGGATAAGCTAATGAAAATTGTTCAAGGATAAAATTCCACAGGCTGCGGATGAACCAGGAGATCGAGCGGACTCCGCTTCGCTCCGCCGCTCATCTCCTTGTTGGGCATGATATGAAAAGAGGTGCTGTCTATTTTGCAGGGCTTACAAAAACGAAGCTTACTGAAACGATTCGCGCAGAGCTTTCCCAGTACGGCTTGGGGCAGGAATTTGAATCGAAGTTAATCTCTGACCTTATTGCCCACAAGCACTATTACTGTTCACGTAAAGGGCTTCGCCCAGAACGCTTCAAGAAGGAGTTCCGTCCCGGCGCCGCATACGACTTCTACGGCTTCTTCTCCGAACACGGATGGCATCTAGTTTCTTGGTTCCAGTGCATTACCCCACGAGACGAGCTTGATTGGTTAAAAAGGGCACTTCGTGAAGTAGTAGAACCGATCGTGCATGCACACAAGATTGCGCATCCTACTTGTGAGAGGTGCCGGCTCGTACCATCAGAGCACGTTGACCATGTGGAGCCAGAATTTGACGTCATGGCCACAAAAGCCATCCAGCAACTCACACCAAGGGAGGTTGAAGAGGCATTTTCCCGTTTTGACTGGTGGAGCAAAGAGCCATTCACACTTCCGGCGTGGCATAGAGCGGTGAAATCAGTTATAGAGGATCACAAAACAGCCATAATGCAAGCAGTCTGCCAGTAAATGCTCATAAACTGCGGTTAACTGTATAAAAAGGCTATCGAATCGTCTACACTCACGGCCATGGAAACCCGCCCCTTCACGCCGAAACTGCCCGAGGTTCCCGAGCGCGAACAGACGCCCTTGGTGCGGAGTCTGTTGCAGACCATTGCGGAGTTGCAAGAGCAGAATCAGCGGTTGACGGACGAGATTCGGCGCTTGAAAGGGGGACCGCCCCGTCCGCAACTGAAGCCCACTACGCTGCAAGCGGCGGTGGCGGCGGCGAATCCGCCGGTGCCCCGGCGCCGGGGCCATCCGCAACGGGCGAAGACAGCCGAGTTGGTCATCCATGAAACCTGTTGGATTGAACTGGACGAGGTCCCGGCGGGCGCGCAGTTCCAGGGCTACCGGTCGTTTGTGGTGCAAGACGTGGTGATTCAGGTCCATAACGTCGATTACGCACGGGCGCAATGGCGGTTGCCGAGTGGCGAATCGGTGACGGCGCCGGTCCCGCTGGCGGTGTCGGGGCATTATGGCCCGCAGCTGGTCGCCTACCTGTTGCACCAACATTACCATGCTCACGTGACCCAACCGATCCTGTTGGCTCAGGTCCGGGAATGGGGCATCCAGATTTCGGCGGGGCAACTGAATCGCCTGCTGACGGAAGGGCACGAGGGGTTTCACCAGGAAAAGGCCGCGATCAAGGCGGTGGGCCTGGCTGTGTCGAGCTACGTGCAAACCGACGATACCGGGGCACGGCATCAGGGAAAAAATGGCTACCGCACCTATCTGGGGAATGAAGGGTTCGCCTGGTTTGCCAGTACCGAGTCCAAGAGCCGGGTGAATTTCCTGGAACTGCTGCAGAGCGAACGCTGTTATGCGGTCAATGTCGAGGCCTTGACCTATATGGCCGAACGCGGCGTAGCGGCGGGTCATCGCGAGCGGCTGGCGGCGAACCCGGTGGTGCTCAGCGACCCCGATGCTTGGGCGGCCTACCTGCGCCGTCATCTGGTCGACAGTCCCCGGGCCATCACCCTGGTGACCGAAGGGGCCTTGCTCGGCGGGCTAGTCACGCAGGGCTTTCGCCTGGATCTGCGCCTGTTGAGCGATGACGCCGGCCAATTCGCCTTGTTCGTCCACGCCTTGTGCTGGGTTCATGCCGAGCGCCCCTTGCAGCAGCTTCTCCCCTTGAACGACGCGGACCGACAGGCGATTGCCGGGGTGCGGGAGCAGGTTTGGACCCTCTATCGGGATCTAACGGCCTACCGCGAGCAACCGACCTTGGCGGCGAAAGCCGCGATCCACGCCCAATTCGACACGCTATGCGCCACGGTCACCCCCTGCGAACCGCTCCATCAAGTCCTTCAGAGCTTCCAGCGCAACCGGGACGAACTGCCGCGGGTGTTGGACTACCCGGATTTGCCCCTGCATAACAACCGCAGCGAGAACGACCTGCGCGACATGGTCAAGAAGCGCAAGATCAGCGCCGGCACCCGGAGCGCGGCCGGGCGACGATGTCGGGATACCTTCATCAGCCTGAAAAAGACCTGTCGCAAACACGGGATCTCGTTCTGGGAGTACCTGTGTGACCGGGTCGCTGGCCGGAACCAGATCCCACAACTCCCCGACTTGATTGAGCAAGCTGCCGCCCCCGCTTAGTGGGCTCATATCGCAGTTTTTGAGTCTTTACGTCTGCCAGTCCTGCCACGTCACAAATGCGAAGGAACGGCGTCATGTCCAACAATAGTCTTCCACCCGACGTCCTTGCCGCCGCTTCGCGTCGTCAAGGCCCGCAGGTGAAGCTGGGCGTTAACATCACAACCTCCTCGGCTGTAGCAGCCAAAATCGGTCAATCCACACAAAACATCGCGCGCACACACAATTCAACGCTTGGAGTAGGCGTATGACCTCGAATGACAGACAAGAACAGGACACATTTGAGAATGAGGTGCGCAGGATCGCACGACAACTTTGGCCGGATGCTCAGTATGCCGGTGCGCGCCTTGTCGATGGACGTGAGCGTGACGGCTACTTCGAAACTGAGGAATGTATTCACTTGATCGAAGCGACGGTGTCACGTGCCAAGGACAAAGCGCAATACGACATAAAGAAGTTGGTGACATTGGCCAAGAAGCTACAACCGCAAAATCAGCACAAGGCCATCAAGGGCTGGTTTGTTACGAAGTCCGAGCCCACTGCGGAACAGCGGGAAGTTGCGCGCCAACATCACACACTTATCAACGCCCTTTCATTTTCTCAGTTCCAAAGCAAGCTCATCGACGCAGCTAGTTATTTGAGCCTGCGCGACAACTATCCGTTCGGCAGTGTCCGCGACCCAGCCACTGGCGATCCTCGTGCAGAGATTGAGTACGTACCCCTAGAACTACTCGACCAGAATACAAGCAAGTTGTGGTCGGCAGGTCAAATACGTGAGAGCCTTACTGAAGGTGGAAGGTTTGTCATCTTGGGCGACTTCGGCGCAGGCAAGAGCATGACCCTCCGCGAGCTTTACAAGGATCTTAAACGGAGCTACCTGACCAACAAGACAACGAAGTTTCCTCTGTATCTGAATCTCCGTGACCACCATGGGCAAACGAACCCAGCCGAAGTAGTGGAACGTCATGCGAGAAACTTGGGTTTCCCCAATCCGACGCATCTCGTAAGGGCGTGGAGAGCCGGATATGTCGTTCTATTAATCGATGGCTTTGATGAGCTTGCAACGCTTGGAATTCAGGGGATATGGAAGCGCCTTCAGGACACGCGCTTCCGTGCAATGCAGGCTGTCCGCGAACTCATTCGAGACCAGCCGTCAGGCGCCGGACTGATACTAGCTGGCCGTGCACATTTCTTCGATAGCGAAAGGGAGCGCCGGAGTGCCCTGGGTCTAACTAGCCGATTCGCAGAAGTGACGCTTAACGAATTCAGTGATGAGCAGATCCGACGATACCTGACCAAATGTGGTCTTACCGGCGGTGTCCCTGGGTGGGTCCCATCACGTCCGCTTTTGGTCGGATACCTTGCGGCCAGCGGGTTGCTGAAAGAGATGTTCCCGTCGCAGGGTTCCCCGGAATCTCTTCAAGGCCCTAATCCTGCTCAGGGCTGGAACTTGGTTATTGACAAGATATGCACTCGTGAAGCGGAAATTGAGGCCGGAATCGACGGCCCCACTATTCGGAGAATCCTCGAACGCTTGGCGACAACGGCTAGAGCTACAGATGCTGGGCTTGGGCCCCTTGGGCGAGATCAGATTGTTGAAGCGTTCGCTTCCATTTGCGGCTATCAGCCAGACGAAAAGGGGATGGTTCTCTTGCAGCGACTCCCCGGTCTCGGCATTGACCGGGCTGACGAGGGCACTCGAATATTCATTGATGGCGACTTTGCAGATGCATGCCGGGCGGGCGATGTCGTTGCATTCATTGACGACCCGTATGGCGCAGACATTGAGAGTTTCCGAAATGCCGAGTTCAGTCTAGGCACCATTGGGGTAGGTGTTTGCATTGAGAACACCAAGGAGCGCGTGACCTCTGGAAAACTGATGGCCGCAACTATCCATGCTTCGGGCGGCATTAGCAATACGGTCCTGACTCTGGATCTTGTACAAATAGCTCTGGAACGTAGCGTCAACTTCGACAGCGGAATTCTAGTCCGCGATGTTCTGATTCCTTCGTTAGAACTCCACCAGAAAATAGGGAATTGCTCTCAGCTCACATTTCGGGATTGCTACTTTTCGCGACTTGAACTTGATCCAGATGCACCTAACAATTGGCTCCCGCACTTTGACTCATGCTATTTCGTCCAAATTGACGGACGTGCTTCTAGGGCTGATCTGCCCGAACGAGCCTTCGCGGATACATGCGAGTTTGAAAAGTTCTCAGATGCTCCGGAAACGACCGATGCAATCAGTGCCATGGACTTACCATTGGGTGAGAAGGTATTGCTCACGGTGCTGAAGAAGGTCTTCATTCAAAGCGGATCAGGCCGAAAAGAGAATGCTTTGTTACGTGGTCTCGATCACAACTCTCGCCGATTGGTGCCTGACATTTTGCGACTCCTTCAGAGCGATGGGGTCATCAGCCCTTATCGGAGAGGAGGGCTCGATATGACAATCTGGGTTCCCGACCGAGGCCAGATGACGCGCGTCGCAAAGATCATTGAGTCGCCGCGAACATGCAGCGACTCTCTGCTTAAGAAAGCAGGCCAAATTGCTTAGCCTCATGACTGGCTCGGCACGAGATCAGCCGGCAATGCTGAACCCGGCAGTCGAGTGGCCTGCGCGAAAAGCCGCGCAGGCCGCTCATCTCCTCGTTAGCCGTTACTGATGGATGCCATGGCCATTGGCCGTTACCATTGCCAAATGTCGAGCAGGAGTCATTTCAATTGAAGCAGAACGACGGCCAGTATCTTGATCTTGTCCTGAACCCCATAAGGGTCTGTGCCCAGTACAAACCGAAATTCGGCCAAGGCGCCACTGGCGATGGTCTTACCTTGGCGCAGTTTCAAACACTTTACCAAGGCGATTCTTTTTATAGCTGGTTCGGTCTTGACAACCCAATGATGTACGCCGCCCACAAGGCGGCTGGTGGAATGACGAGCGTTTATCGCCAAATCGGCATAGGGTGCGAGAAGCTCTTTCGAACCATCCTTAAGGATTCGCTTGGCCTGTCCGTATCTGATGTGACATGGTCCTACGAAATTCCACTTCCAAACGGCAAGACCAAAAAACTCCACCTAGACGGGCGCGTCCCGCTTGAGAAAATTACGGACAAGGTCAAGCGGGATCGAGTTCAAGCATGGATGAGGGAGTCGGCTGATTCTCTTGGCGTGGACCGGAAGGTCTTTGGCTCATTGACGGGAGCCGTGTTCGAGGTACGTCAAGGTTACAAAAGCAAAGATTCAAAACGTCAAAATGCGGACATTGCAAACGCAGTAACCGCCTATACCAAAGCATATCTCCCCTGCGCCGTCATTTTGTCAGCACAGATCGATGGCGACATCCTGTTGCGTTACCGTGCTGAAAAATGGACTGTTCTCACTGGTATAGAGGGGGCCAAGAATCCACATATTTCTACATACGACTTCATGCGAGATATTGTCGGCTACGATCTGGCTGCATTTTTCAAGAGAAACAGCAAAACACTTAAAAAAGAAATTGACAGCGTTTTGAAAACCCTGCTTGCACCAGAGACGGCATCATGAGCGCCGTGCTGGAGCGGGAGCAGCTTCGCCAGCGTGCGGACTACACTCACAAGTTCAACTCTAAGTCCGGAAGGCACGGTTGGCTGCGTCTTACCCCCGCCTATTCCGTCAAGGTGGTAGAAGAACTTATCGCCGGTCATAAGAAAGCAAAACGCATTTTTGATCCATTCTGCGGTACCGGCACAACGGCACTCAGCGCCGCATATCACGGGCATGAAGCGGTTACCACGGATATCAACCCGTTCTTGCTGTGGCTAGCTCAAGCAAAGACCGCACAATATTCCTCAGCAGATATTGCATCTGCACGCAACGCATGCGCGTCAGCACTCGCCTTGGTCCATCGTCAGGCCGTTGAGCCAGTTTTCGCTCCGCCTATACACAATATTGAACGGTGGTGGAGTAATCAGGCGCTGGATTTTCTAAGGCTGCTTCGAGCAGCCATTGCAGAAGTTACTGAGGAACACTCCGCTGAACACAAATTATTGCTAGTAGCCTTCTGCCGGTCGCTGATAGGACTTTCCAATGCAGCGTTTAATCACCAATCAATGTCATTTAAAGATGATGGGCAACTCGACATCGCTCTCGATATCGATCTTCCGAGTGCATACGCTCAGGATGTGACGTTCATCTTGCAGGGGGCCAGTGAAAATCCATCGGGAACGGTGCATGTGGTTTTAGGAGACTCACGAAATCCGTCCGAGGCTGTTGAAGGTGCGTTCGATCTCGTTGTGACCTCACCTCCGTATGCAAATCGGATGTCTTACATCCGTGAACTCAGACCCTACATGTACTGGCTGGGGTTCTTGTCCAATGGGCGAGATGCTGGTGAGCTCGACTGGACAGCAATTGGAGGCACTTGGGGCATAGCGACAAGCCGGTTAACAGAGTGGAATCGTTCTGCTGAGCATTTCAAAAGCAAATGGCTTGCAGGAGTCCTTGACGAAATTGCGCATGCCGATAACAGGAGCGGAGTAGTCCTCGCAAACTATGTTGCAAAGTACTTCGATGACATGTGGGCGCATTTTCAGGGGTTGGTGCCGGTGCTTGCTCCTGGCGCGGAGTTGCATTACATCGTTGGCAACTCAACTTTCTATGGAGCAGTGGTGTCTACCGAACTTTTGTACGCTGAAATGCTTGAATCTCTTGGCTTCGCCGAAATTGAATGTCGTGCGATTCGCAAGCGCAATTCCAAAAAGGAGCTGGTCGAATATGACGTCGTGGCGCGGTGGAGTAACGGCTAACAACAGGTTCAAGCCGACCGTCTCGCCTCCGCTTCGCTCCGGCGAACCGGCGGCTTAACCTGAGCGTTGGGCCTTACAGTGAATTTCGTCGAGCACTCACCAGGGCAAATGGTGGTTTCAACCACAATGTCGGCGAAGGCACGGCTGGGATTTGGGCTTGTCGCCATATTGCCTCTTCTTGCTCCTTACAACTTACTCGTCAAACCTGATTGGGCTGGAACTTCAGGTCTAGCATTGCTATTCACTGTTGTTGTGAGCCTCGGCGCAGTTGCAGTCTCAGTTCTACTAATTCTCGTGGCGATATTTGGCATCAATCGCCGGGTCGAATTCAACCAAACAACCAAGACTGTCCACGTTTCAGAGTCACATCTGATGCAGAGTAAACGTGAGTTCGATTATCCCTTCGCTGAAATAACTGAACTCGAACTCGTCTGCCACGATTGGTCGGACGGCCCATCAACTTATGATATTCGCCTAACGCCAAGCGCTGGGAAGCCTTTCGCTTTTGGTGACTTTTCCTCGCACGCCAGCGCCGAAAATGCCCTCGCTTCGTTGCGCACCATTGTCGGTAGCCCTGAGTGACTCCTTGGCCCAACAATTCGCTCAACCGGACGCTGCGCGATAAATCCGCGCAGGCCGCTCACTTCTACGTTAGCCACATCAAGCCCGCTCGACGTTGCGATTGCTATCACTATCTGCTATCGTTACCCTGTGAACGCCAAACACCGCAAGACGCTGATTGCCATCTTTTCGCGCCCTACGTCAGCCTCCATTCCGTTCGCTGATATCGAGGCGCTAGTCAAGGCCCTTGAGGGCTCCATCTTCGAGCGCGAGGGTTCGCGCGTGAAGATCGAGCTGAAGGGCGAGCAGTAGCGCTGCCACAGGCCACATCCGGGAAGAGAGGCGAAGCGTTATCAAGTCGAAGAGGCGAGAGAACTGTTGGAGCGCGTAGGAGTAACACCATGAACACCATGTCATACAAAGGCTATACCGCTCGCGTCGAGTACGACGAACGAGACAATATCTTTGTGGGTCGCATCCTCGGTATCCGAAGCATCATCAGCTTTCACGGCGAGACGGTTGCTCAGTTGCGCGCCGAGTTCGAGCACGCTGTCAAAGACTACGTCGCCGAGTGCAAGAAGGACGGAGTTCACCCCGAGAAGCCGGCCTCTGGCAAGTTGCTGCTTCGCGTTCCTCCTGAGATTCACGGTCGCGCTCTGGTGGCCGCGCAAGCCGCCGGCAAGAGCCTCAATCAGTGGGCCACTGAGGTTCTACGGCATGCCGTTCAACCAGGTGGCTAACCATAGCTTCGAGGGGACCGCCGAGAAGCTGCGCTTCTCGGTTCCCCGCCCGCTTCGCCGCCCCGTTAGGTCCCAAATACAGTAACCGCGACAGCCCAAGACCCAATACCGATGAACGAGTGGGCTCATGATGGCTAGACGGATCAATGCGGACAAGCCGCACCTCTGGAAGACCGACATCGCGGCTTCCGTTGACCAGTTCAACCAGTGGTTCATGCGCTTCGCACCCGAGGCGTTTCGCTCGACACGCGCCAAGACTACCGGGCATGTTAAAGCTGCGTTGCTCGCCACCAGCGACCTGCGCAGCATCGACGCCGCCACCCTCAAGGACAATCCGAGTGCACTGTCAACGCTCCGCATGTGTACGGCTCCGCCGCTGGCCGTGGACCGCTTGATCGGCTTGGCCGGCGCGAGCAAGAACCTCGTCGGTCGGATGGAAGATGGCAAGCTCCCGACCAAGATGAATACCATCGACTTGAATGCAGAGTTGACCAAACTAGGACTTAGGGCTCGTCAGGAAATAACAAAATCATTTGTTGTCTAATAGGACAGAGACGGTTAATCAAGGGGAACGCCGTCATGACTCCAGATCCGATCAGGCAACGGTATGAGTTGATTGCCCGCCACTT
>JBATNZ010000213.1:0-5031 GCA_049290615.1 Candidatus Contendibacter sp. | reverse complement strand
GCCCGCCCCCTGCGCGCCCTACCCACCCGCCAGCAGCGCCCCGACTGGGACGCCATCGGCCGGCTGATTCAGGAATGGCGACCGGACTGGCTGGTGGTCGGCGTACCGCGCCATGCCGACGACACCGCCAGCACCGTAACGGAAGCCGCGTT
Source organism: Candidatus Contendibacter sp. (assembly GCA_049290615.1). GTDB lineage: Bacteria > Pseudomonadota > Gammaproteobacteria > Competibacterales > Competibacteraceae > Contendibacter. The sequence continues at coordinate 4,879 of JBATNZ010000213.1, read as the reverse complement.
GCGCTTCAGCCGCCAATTGCAGGGGCGCTTCCATCTGCCGGTGGCCACCATCGACGAACGGCTGTCCTCATGGGAAGCCGAACAACGCTGGTTCGAGGCCGCCGCCGGCCGCCGCTGCCGAAACAACGACCCGGCGCTGGATGCCCAAGCGGCGGCGGTCATTCTGGAAAGCTGGTTCAACCACCAACGGAGCCTCGCCCCATGCGCGACGCCGAATTCCTGATCGAAGCGATGGCCGTGCAACTGCGGGAACTGCTGGCCCGGCGCGGCATCGCCGAACCCGCGCTGGTGGGCATTCACACCGGCGGCGTCTGGGTCGCCGAACGGCTGCGCCAGCGATTGGACATCGTCACCCCCCTCGGCCAACTGGACATCTCCTTTTACCGCGACGATTTCAGTCGGATCGGGGTCAATCCGCAGGTTCGGCCCTCGGAACTGCCGTTCGACGTGGACGGTCGCCATCTGGTGCTGGTCGACGACGTGCTCTACACCGGCCGCACCATTCGCGCCGCGCTGAACGAACTGTTCGATTACGGCCGGCCGGCTTCGGTGCTGCTGGCGGTGCTGGTGGATCGCGGCGGCCGGGAACTGCCGATCGAGGCCAACGTGGCTGGCTCCCGACTGGAACTGCCCACCGACAGCCACATTCAACTGACCGGCCCCGAGCCCTTGCAATTGCTCATTCAAACCACGCCATGAGTACCGTCAACGTCCAACTGGACCGCCAGGGCCGCTTGCTGCACTTCCTGACCGTGGAAGGGCTGAGCCGCCGTCACCTGACCGAGATCCTGGACACCGCCGAATCGCTGCACGGCGTGGCCGAGCGCCGGGTCAAGAAACTGCCGACCCTGCACGGCAAGACCGTGGTCAACCTGTTCTTCGAAGCCAGCACCCGCACCCGCACCACCTTCGAGCTGGCCGCCAAACGGCTGTCGGCCGACGTACTCACCCTCAATATCGCCACCTCGTCGGCGGTCAAGGGCGAAAGCCTGCTCGACACCCTGCGCAACATCGAGGCCATGCAGTGCGACATGTTCGTGGTGCGCCACGAACAGAGCGGCGCGGCGGAATTCATCGCCCGCCACGTCAAGCCGCACATCGCCGTGCTCAACGCCGGCGATGGCCGTCACGCCCACCCCACCCAGGCGATGCTGGACGTGTTCACCATCCGCCGCCACAAGCCGGATTTTCCCAACCTGCGAGTCGCTATCGTCGGCGACATCCTGCACTCGCGGGTGGCCCGCTCGCTGATCCACGCCCTCAACATCCTCGGCGCTGGCGAAATCCGGGTGATCGCACCGCGCACCTTGCTGCCGGCGCAAGTCGAAACCCTGGGGGTGCATGTATTCCACGACATGCAACGGGGGCTGCGGGATGTGGATGTCGTGGTCATGCTGCGCCTGCAAAAAGAACGGATGGAGGGCGCGCTGTTGCCGACTGAACAGGAATTTTTCCAACGCTACGGCCTGACCGAAGAACGGCTGGCGCTGGCCAAACCGGACGCTATCGTCATGCATCCCGGCCCGATCAACCGCGGGGTGGAAATCGACTCGCGGGTGGCCGACGGACCGCGCGCGGTGATTCTGGAACAGGTTACCAACGGGATTGCGGTGCGGATGGCGATCATGTCCATCACCCTGGGCCACCACGCCCGGCCGGTTGGGGAGGATGGCTGATGCGCATCGCCATTCGCGGCGGCCGGCTGATCGATCCGGCCCACGGAGTTGACGCGCTGCTGGATGTGTTCATCGCTGAAGGGCGGATCGTCGGCCTCGGCCGGCCGCCGGCTGGTTTCACCGCCGCGCGGGAGATCGATGCCCGCGACCGCATGGTCTGTCCCGGTTTGATTGACCTCTGCGCCCGCTTGCGGGAACCCGGTCAGGAGCATAAAGCCACCATCGCCAGCGAGACTCGCGCCGCCGCCGCCGCCGGCATCACTACGCTGGTTTGCCCGCCCGACACGGATCCAGTGATCGACGAACCGGCGGTGGTGGAATTTATCCGCCGCCGAGTCAAGGCCGCCGGTCATAGTCGGGTACTCACGCTGGGTGCGCTGACTCACCGGCTGCGCGGCGAACGGCTGGCGGAAATGGCGGCGCTCAAGGACGCCGGCTGCATTGGGGTTAGCGACGGTGGCCGACCGCTGGTCAACACCCTGGTCTTGCGGCGGGCGCTGGAATACGCCGCTACTTTCGATCTGACCGTATTTCTGACCCCGCTCGATCCTTGGCTTGGCCATGGCATTGCCCACGATGGGCAGGTGGCAACCCGGATGGGCTTGTCCAGCATTCCGGTGGCGGCGGAAACCGGCGCCCTCGCCCGCGATCTGGAGCTGGTGCGCGACTTGGGCGTGCGGGTCCACTTCGGCCGGCTGTCCAGCGCCCGCGCCGTGGAACTGGTAACGCGCGCCCAGGCGGAAGGTCTACCGGTCACCGCCGATGTCGCCGTTCACCATTTGCACCTGAGCGAAATCGACTTGGCCGGCTTCGACAGCCAATGCCATGTCCGGCCGCCGCTGCGCGGGGTGCGCGACAAGGACGCCCTGCGGGCCGGTTTGGCCAGCGGCGTGCTGGGCGCGATTTGCTCCGACCATCAGCCGCACGAACCCGACGCCAAGCAGGCGCCGTTCGGTGACACCGAGCCGGGCATTTCCGGGCTGGATACCCTGCTGGCGCTGAGTTTACGGCTGGTGCAAGACGGCGCTTTTCCCTTGACGGCGGTGATCGAACGCCTGACCTGGGGACCGGCGCGGATTCTGGGACTGGATAGCGGTCATCTGGGCGTCGGCGCGCGGGCCGATGTTTGCGTGTTCGACCCGGATGCCAACTGGCTGGCGACCGCCGACACCCTGCGCAGTCGCGGCCAGAACAGCCCGTTCATCGGCTGGGAACTGCACGGGCGGGTAACGCATACCCTGCTGGAAGGGCGGATGGTTTACGAGGCGTGAGGCTTGAAAGGTGGAACCGGCTTCCAGCCGGTTCCACCTTACGGCAGCAGGTCGGCCACGGCGATGGCGTGAGCGGGTCGGGCCAGCGGCGATACGGTATCGCCGCATCTCAGGATCATCTGGGAGCGGTACTGATCCCCTTGGGGATCCCGGTAGACTTCGAGGCAGTTGTCCTTGAGGTTGACGATCCAGTACTCGGCAATGCCGTTGCGAGCATAGACCGCCTGCTTAGTTTTGCGATCCAGCCTCAGCGTGGCGTCGGCGACCTCGACCACCAGCACGGCGGTGGTCGGATGGGCCTGGGTATAATCCCGCGCCTTGCCGGGAACCACGGCGACATCGGGTTCCGGCTCGGAAGCGTCGTCGAGAGCGAGCGGCATTTGCACACGGACATCATGGCGAGTTGCGAACGCGATCCGCAAGGCATCCTCGACCAGCCGCGTTGCGACTGAATGAAAACTTTTTTGCGGCGACATATCCACGATCACTCCATCAATCAGTTCCACCCGCTCTCCCGGCTGAAAGATATTCTGTAGCACCATGGTTTCGTATTGTCGCCGGGTCCAGCGGTGGACCGGCGCCAAGATCGCGGCCATGACAAACCTCCTGGGGAAAAAATGCCGTGTTCGCTCGCCGGCCCGGTCGCTTACATCGCCTTGAACGACGCCTTGTTCTGGGCGTAGGTGACGGCCTCCTCGCGGCTAACCAGTCCCTTCTTGATGACCTCCAGCAACGCCTGATCGAGCGTCTGCATGCCATAGGCCGAGCCGGTCTGAATGGATGAGTACATTTGCGCCACCTTGTCCTCGCGGATCAGGTTGCGAATGGCGGGAACGCCAACCATGATTTCATGCACCGCCGTCCGGCCGCCGCCCTTCTTCTTGAGCAGCGCCTGCGAGATCACCGCGCGCAGCGACTCGGACAGCATCGAGCGCACCATCGGTTTTTCGCCGGCCGGGAACACGTCGATGATGCGGTCGATGGTCTTGGGCGCGGAACTGGTGTGCAGCGTGCCGAACACCAGGTGGCCGGTCTCGGAGGCGGTCAACGCCAGCCGGATGGTTTCCTGGTCGCGCATTTCGCCGACCAGAATGATGTCCGGGTCCTCGCGCAGCGCCGAGCGCAGCGCCTCGTTGAACCCGAGGGTATCGCGATGCACCTCGCGTTGATTGACCAGACAGCGCTGGCTCTGGTGGACGAATTCAATTGGATCCTCGATGGTCAGAATATGGCCATACTCGTTCTTGTTGATATGGTCGACCATCGCCGCCAGGGTCGTGGACTTGCCCGAGCCAGTGGGACCGGTGACCAGGATCAACCCGCGCGGGACATCGATCAGATCCCGGAACACCGGCGGACACCCCAAATCATCCAGCGTCAGGATCGTGGTGGGAATGGTGCGGAACACGCCCGCCGCCCCCCGGTTCTGATTGAAGGCGTTGACGCGGAAGCGGGCCAGCTTGGGAATCTCGAACGAGAAGTCGCATTCCAGGAATTCGTCGTAGTCCTTGCGCTGCTTGTCGTTCATGATGTCGTAGATCAGGCCGTGGACCTGCTTGTGCTCCAGCGCCGGCACGTTGATACGGCGGACATCGCCGTCCACCCGGATCATCGGCGGCAAACCAGCCGACAGATGCAGGTCCGAAGCTTTGTTTTGCACGGAAAAGGTCAACAGTTCGTCGAGGTTCATGGCGATTGCTCCCGCATAGGCGTTGAATGACGGCCCGCTGGCGAGCCGCGCGCTGAATCGGATTTCAAATTAGTATATATCTACCGCAAGGCCTCGTACCGCGCTATCCACTCAGGGAATCCAGCCCGCATGACCACCGACTTCGCCGACCGCCTCCGCGCGGTGCGGGACCGCCTCCGCGCCGCCGAACATCGCTTTCAGCGCCCGCCAGGCGCGGTGCGACTGCTGGCGGTCAGCAAGAC
>JBATNZ010000212.1:0-7127 GCA_049290615.1 Candidatus Contendibacter sp. | reverse complement strand
GCGGTTTCCCGACCCGCCGATGCCAGGGCACGCAAACCGGCCGAAACCGGATCGACGGCGCGCCCGGCCCAGCGCCGCCCCGAGGCGGGTGGAGCCGGGCCAGCGCCCGGGAACAAGCCACCGCCGCCCGGATCGGCGGTCGACGCCAGAGCCAGAAAGCGTCCCGAAGGCGCCCCGCCCAAGCGACGCGGTGAAGCCGAAGCGCCTCGACGCCGGGAGGGCGAGACCGAGGCGGAACGCCTGTCGCGGCAGGGGCGCGGCGATCAGGCGGGCTTCGACCGGTCGGATCGCCGCCGGCCCCGGAAAGCCAAGGGCGCCAAACTTGCTGCGCCGGCGCAGCGGCATGGTTTCGCCAAGCCTACCGCCCCGGTAGTGCGCGAGGTGACCCTGACGGAAACCATCAGTGTCGCCGACTTGGCCCAAAAGATGTCGGTCAAGGCCACCGAGGTCATTAAGACTCTGCTAAAGATGGGGATGATGGTCACCATCAACCAGGTGGTCGACCAGGAAACCGCCGCGCTGGTGGTCGAGGAGATGGGGCATACTTACAAGCTGCTCAACGAGTACGCGCTGGAGGAAGAACTGACCGCCGAAACCGGTGGCGACGCGATGCCGCGCCCGCCGGTGGTCACCATCATGGGTCATGTGGACCATGGCAAAACCTCGCTGCTCGATTACATCCGCCGAACCCGGGTCGCGGCCGGCGAGGCAGGCGGCATCACCCAGCACATCGGCGCGTACCACGTGCGCACCCAGAAGGGCGTGATCACCTTCCTCGACACGCCGGGCCACGCCGCGTTCACCGCCATGCGCGCGCGCGGCGCCAAAGCCACCGACGTCGTGGTGCTGGTGGTGGCGGCCGATGACGGCGTGATGCCGCAAACGGCGGAAGCCATCCAGCATGCCCGCGCCGCCAAGGTGCCGATGGTGGTGGCGGTCAACAAGATGGATAAGCCCGGCGCCGATCCGGATCGGGTCAAGAGTGAGCTGTCGGCGCAGGGCGTCATCTCCGAGGAATGGGGCGGCGATACCTTGTTTACCTACGTGTCCGCCAAGAGCGGCGCGGGCGTTGACGAGCTGCTGGACAAGATCCTGGTGCAGGCCGAGGTGCTGGAATTGAGCGCGCCGGTGGACGGTCTGGCCAAGGGCGTGGTGATCGAATCGCGGCTGGACAAGGGTCGCGGCCCAGTGGCGACCGTGCTGGTGCAAAGCGGCACCCTGCGCAAGGGCGACATGATCCTGAGCGGTCTCGAATACGGCCGGGTGCGCGCCATGCTCAACGAGACCGGGCAGAACGTGAGCGAAGCCGGCCCCTCGATCCCGGTGGAGGTTATCGGCCTGTCCGGGACGCCCAAGGCCGGCGACGACGTGATCACGGTCGCCGACGAGCGCAAGGCCCGCGAGATCGCCCTGTTCCGGCAAGGCAAAGCCCGCGAGGAGCAGACCCGGAAGCCGGTGATGGATATCGAGGGTATCTCCAAGCAGTTCGAAGCCGGACAAGTCAACGTTCTCAATGTGGTGCTCAAGGCCGACGTACAGGGTTCCACCGAGGCGATCGTGGACGCGCTGACCCGGCTGTCCACCGCCGAGGTGCAGGTCAAGATCGTCGCCAGCGGCGTCGGCGGCATCAACGAGTCCGACGTCAATCTGACCAAGACCTCGGGGGCCATCCTGATCGGCTTCAACGTGCGCGCCGACAACGTCGCCAAGAAACTGGCCGACGAGGAAGGGCTGAAGCCGCACTACTACAGCGTCATCTACGAACTGATCGACGACGTGAAGCGCGCCATGATCGGCATGCTCAAGCCGGAGTTCAAGGAACAGATCATCGGCCTGGCCGAGGTGCGCGGCGTATTCCGCTCGCCCAAGTTCGGGGTGGTGGCCGGCTGCATGGTGGTGGATGGGATCGTGCGCCGGAGCAATCCGATTCGAGTATTACGCAACCATGTGGTGGTCTTCGAAGGCGCGCTGGATTCGCTGCGGCGGTTCAAGGACGACGTCGGTGAAGTGCGCGCCGGCATGGACTGCGGCATGGGCGTCAAGAACTACAACGACATCCGCGAGGGTGACCAGATCGAGGTCTTCGAGCGGGTGCAAGTGCAGCGCACCCTGTAGCACACGGATGGAGCAAAGCTGAACGATGGCGAATAGTACTCCGCGCGCCCGCCGGATCGGCGAACAGCTCCGCCGCGATCTGGCGGAGCTGATCCGCGCCGAACTGCGCGACCCACGGCTGACGCTGGTGTCGATGACCAGCGTTGAGGTCAGCCGCGATCTGGCTTATGCGCGGGTTTATGTCACCGCGGTATGCGATCCGGGGGAACGGGCCGGACTGGTGGCCGAACTCAACCGGGCCGCGTCGCTGCTGCGCCGGGAACTGGGGCGGCGGATGCACACCCGCACCGTGCCGAAGCTGGAATTCCGCTACGACGAGGTGGTGGAGCACGGCGCCCGGCTGTCGGCGCTGATCGACGCCGCGGTGGCCGCCGACGCCGAACGGCATCGCAACGACGCCCCGCCACCGGACGAGGCGGGTCCGGAGGATGCGGCGTGACGGCGCGCGACCGCCGCCCGATCAGCGGCGTGTTGCTGCTCGACAAACCGGTCGGCTGGACTTCCAACGCGGCGTTGCAAGCGGTCAAGCGGCTGTATCAGGCGCAAAAAGCTGGCCATACCGGCAGCCTCGATCCGTTGGCCAGCGGCCTGTTGCCGATCTGTCTGGGCGAGGCCACCAAGCTGTCGGGTTTATTGCTGAACGCTGATAAAGCCTACCGCTTCATCGGCCGGCTGGGCGTGACCACCACCACCGGCGACGCCGAGGGCGAAATCCTCGTCACCCGGCCGGTCGGACCGTTGAGCCGAGAGCGGGTGGAAGCCGCGCTGCGACGCTTCACCGGCACGATCCAGCAGGTGCCACCGATGTACTCGGCGCTCAAGCGCAACGGCCAGCCGCTGTACAAGCTGGCGCGCAAGGGCATTGAGGTCGAGCGTGCGCCGCGCGAGGTGATCGTTCGCGAACTGCGGCTGCTGCGGCTGGACAGCGAGGAACTGGAATGCGAGTTGCGCTGTTCCAAGGGTACTTACGTGCGTACTCTGGCCACCGATCTCGGTGAGGAACTGGGGTGTGGCGCACATGTTGCGGCATTGCGCCGCACTGCGGTGGAACCCTACGACACCGCGAGGATGGTGACGCTGGAGGCGTTGCGCGAGCGGGCGGAACAGGGCCTGGCGGCACTGGACGAGGCACTGCTGCCCGTTGACAGCGCGCTGCCGGACTGGCCGGCGGTGCGGGTGCGCGGCGACGCCGCCTTTTATCTGCGCCAGGGCCAGCCGATCCTGGCGCCGCGCGCGCCGACCCAGGGCTGGGTGCGTCTGTACGAAGGCGAGGAACGGTTTCTGGGCATCGGTGAGATCCTCGACGACGGCCGGGTCGCGCCGCGCCGGCTATTGCTCTAAACCGTTGAGCCTTGGGGTTGGCTTGTTGATTGTCGCCGCTAAGGTTAATATTTTTTATTGGGTTTGCTTGACTGACGAATTCGAACTGGAGTTTTTCATGCCCCTTAACACCGAACAGAAGTCTCAGATCGTGCGGGATTATCAGCGCGGCTCCGCCGATACGGGGTCGCCGGAAGTCCAGGTTGCGTTGCTGACCAACCGTATCAACGGCCTGCAGCCGCACTTTGGCGTACACAAAAAGGACCATCATTCCCGGCGCGGGCTGCTGAAGATGGTCAACCAGCGTCGCAAGCTGCTGGATTACCTGAAGAAGAAGGATTTGCAATCCTATCAGGGCCTGATCAGCCGCCTCGGCCTGCGCCGCTGAGGTTTTCCATCGCTCTTTCGCCGCACAGGACGCTTTCGTGACGCCCATCAAGAAGACATTTCAATACGGTCAGCATGCCGTGACCCTGGAGACGGGCGAAATTGCCCGACAGAGCAGTGGCGCGGTGCTGGTCAACATGGCTGATACCGTGGTGCTGGTCACTGTGGTTGCTGCCCGGGAAACCGAGAAAAGCCGGGATTTCCTCCCGTTGCGGGTGGATTACCAGGAACGCACTTACGCGGCGGGCCGTATTCCGGGGGGCTTCTTCCGCCGCGAGGGCCGTCCTTCCGAAAGCGAAACCCTGACCGCCCGCTTGATTGATCGCCCGTTGCGCCCGCTGTTTGCCGACGGTTTCACCAACGAGATGCAGATCATCGCCACCGTGATGTCCCTGAATGCTCAGGTGGACCCGGAAATTCCGGCGCTGCTGGGCGCCTCGGCGGCGGTGGCGCTGTCCGGCGTGCCGTTCAGTGGTCCGATTGGCGCGGCCCGGGTCGGTTACCACAACGGCCAGTACCTGCTCAATCCGACCCGCCAGGAGCTGAAAACTTCGCAACTGGATCTGGTGGTGGCCGGCACCGAGCGGGCGGTGCTGATGGTGGAGTCCGAAGCCCAGGAGCTGTCGGAAGACGTGATGCTGGGCGCGGTGATGTTCGGCCACGAGCAGATGCAGACGGCGATTCGCGCCATCAACGAGTTGGTGGCCGAGGCAGGTGTCCAACCGTGGGACTGGCAACCGCCGGCCGACGACGAGGCGCTGACCGGCGCGGTGCGCGCCGCCGCCGAGGCCGCGCTGACCGAAGCCTACCAGATTGCCGAGAAGCTGACCCGTCAGCAACGGGTGCGCGAAATCCACGACCAACTGCTGGCGCAACTGGCCGCCCAGGAACCGGAACGCTGGACTGCGCCGGCGGTTGACAGCGCGTTCTCGACCCTGGAGAGCAAAATCGTGCGCGGGCGGATTTTGTCCGGCCAGCCGCGCATCGACGGTCGCGACACCCGCACCGTGCGGCCGATCACCGTCCGGGTCGGCGTGCTGCCGCGCACCCACGGCTCGGCGCTGTTCACCCGCGGCGAAACCCAGGCGCTGGTTATCACCACCCTCGGCACCGATCGGGATGCTCAGATCATCGATGCCATCGGGGGTGAATACCGCCAGCCGTTCCTGCTGCACTACAACTTCCCGCCTTATTCGGTGGGTGAAATCGGTCAGGTCGGCAGCCCCAAGCGCCGGGAAATCGGCCATGGGCGGTTGGCCAAGCGCGGGGTGCAGGCGATCATGCCGAAACCCGAGCAGTTCCCCTACACGGTGCGGGTGGTGTCGGAAATCACCGAATCCAACGGTTCCAGTTCCATGGCGTCGGTCTGCGGCGCCAGCCTGGCGCTGATGGATGCCGGGGTGCCGATCAAGGCGCCGGTGGCCGGCATCGCCATGGGCCTGATCAAGGAAGAAGATCGCTTTGCGGTGCTGACCGACATCATCGGCGACGAGGATCATCTGGGCGATATGGATTTCAAGGTGGCTGGAACCACCGACGGGGTGACCGCCCTGCAAATGGACATCAAGATCGACGGCATCACCCGCGAGATCATGGAGCAGGCGCTGGCCCAGGCCCGCGAGGGGCGGTTGCACATTCTCGGCAAGATGGGCCAGGTGATTACTCAGCCGAGCCGGGAATTGTCGGAATACGCGCCGCGTTACACCACCCTGCGCATCAACCCGGACAAGATCCGCGACGTCATCGGCAAGGGTGGCGTCACCATCCGTTCGATCACCGAGGAAACCGGCGCCACCATCGACATCACCGACGATGGCGTGGTGAAAATCGCCGCCGTGGACAAGGCCGCCGGCGACGAGGCCCGCCGCCGCATCGAGCAGATTACCGCCGACGTGGAAGCCGGCCAGGTTTACGAGGGCAAGGTGGTCCGGCTGATGGACTTCGGCGCCTTCGTGGCCATCCTGCCCGGCCGCGATGGCATGGTGCATATCTCGCAGATTTGCGAGGAACGGGTGCAGAGCGTGAGCGACAAGCTGGCCGTCGGCGATGTGGTCAAGGTCCGGGTGATGGAAGTTGACAAGCAGGGCCGCATCCGCCTGACCATGAAGGGCCTCTGAGGCTTGGGAGTGGCGAGCCCATGGTGATTTGCCTTGGCGCGGCCACTTCGAGTATATTTTTTAATTCCGCCGCCAAGGAAGTGGCAGCGCCCCGGAGAGGTGGCCGAGCGGTCGAAGGCGCAGCACTGGAAATGCTGTTTAGGGGTAACTCTAACGAGGGTTCGAATCCCTCTCTCTCCGCCAAATTCTGATTCACTGCCTTCCATAGCTGAAAGTGAACCCGCCAAGCGCGGGTTTTTTCATGCCCTGGCGCCGCCACAGTTCGCCCCGGAACGCTTTGGCGAGGATGGGGGGTATAAAGACGATGAGGTCGGGTGCAATTTTTCGGATCACCTTACCGATTTTTCATAGCCCCCTTGTCGCTCTGACACGAGGTATCCATGGCTAACTCGTCGTACCGTGACACTGCACTCCGTTATTGTGTAGATGACTTGCCTGGCGCAAGTCTCCCTGGGGCACGCCTCCAGAACATCCTGGACTATCTCCGGCTTGGCAGGCCGGTAACTCCGCTGTCCCTGGCTTTTCTGCAGCAGCAGGGCCTCGTAGCGCTGTATCACTTGGCCACCGGTGTGTTGCCCTATGACAGATTTCGGGAGCCGGCGCTCGCCGAGCAATCCGTTCGCGTCGAGGCTGCCACAGCCGCCAGACTGGCCCGGGAAGCCGAAGCGCCGCGCGCCCGTGAGGCCGAAGCGCGCGCCCGTGAGGCCGCCATGTGGGAAAGGATGGAACTGGCTCGCTTGGCCAGGGAAAGCGATCCCAAGTATATTGCCAAGATCAAAGAACAGAAGCTGCGGACCCAATACGGCATTGACACCTATGTCTTGGCTTTCGCTCATATTTGGACTCGTTTCATCAAATTACCTCCCACCAGCGGGCGAAAACCAGCTACTTGGAAGGCATCTGGCCCCACTTGGCGGCTGATTTTGCCGAAACGTCTTACCCATACGAAATCGTATGCATCAAAGTGGGGAAAGCACTCCAATTTCCGTCCATTTTTTGGGCTCAAGTGGGGAGATAATTCCATTTTTGGTCTGAAAATATGAGCGAAAGCCAAGCTATGTGGAGCGCAGCCGTTCACTCCCCCCTTGACTTCCCTGAATTTGACGGGGCAGGATGGGGACCGAGAACCCTGTTAACGAGTTGAGTTTACCGCTTCCATGCACCTGAGCGATCACAGCCTGCGCCAGA
>JBATNZ010000211.1:0-31920 GCA_049290615.1 Candidatus Contendibacter sp. | reverse complement strand
GTCGCGGCCGATGACCCGGTTGCGCGCCAGCGCGGCGATGAGAGCGAGTGGGGACCTCATATAGCGTTCCTGCACAGGTTGTGGAATTTCCCCTCCTTGGCTAAGGAGGGGTGGCGCGTAGCGCCGGGGTGGTTCGAAGCGGCGATTCCACAAATCAAATAGGAGCGCTATATCGGCGCCGGCGGCAGGTTGATCGCCGGCACGCTCCAGGCCGGTACGCCGGGTTCGTCCAGGCGAATGGCGGTCAGCCGGTTGCCCCACACGCAACCGCTATCCAGCGCGTAAATACCCGGCGCGCGGTAGTAGCCCAGCGCCGCCCAGTGGCCGAACACCAGATTGAGATCGGCGTTGCGCCGGCCAGGCACGGCGAACCATGGCAACAACCCCTTCCCCTGACTGCCGGGTGACCCTTTCTCGGAAAGGGACAAGGCGCCGTCCGCCGCGCAGAACCGCATCCGGGTCAGGGCGTTGACGGTGAAGCGCAGCCGGTCGTAACCGGCCAGATCGCTCTTCCAACGCCGCGGTTCGTCGCCAAACATCCGCGCCAGGAGTTTCCCGCCATTCGGCCCGCGTAGGGTCGCTTCCAGTTCCGCCGCGCAGCATTGCGCCAGCGCCAAATCCCACTGCGGCGGCAGACCGGCATGGACCATGGTGAAACCAAGCGCTGGATCGTGATGCAGCAGCGGGCGCCGACGCAGCCAGTCCAGCAACTCGTCCCGATCCGGCGCGTCCAGAATCGAATGGAAGGTGTCCTTGCGCTTGGGTTTGACCTCGCCAGCGGCAACCGCCAGCAGGGTCAGATCGTGATTGCCCAACACCGCCACCGCCCGTTCGCCCAGGCCGCGCACCAGCCGCAGCACATCCACCGAATGCGGTCCGCGATTGACCAGATCGCCGACCAGCCACAAGGCATCGGCGGCCGGGTCGAACTTCAGCAGGTCGAGCAGTCGCAGCAGGGGATCGTGGCAGCCCTGAATATCACCGATGGCGTAAATGGCCATGTCCAGGCTCTTTTAAGGTTTTGCCGGAATTGGCGGGGGCAACTGGTCGAGAATACGTTGAGCCACGCCCTGATAATCCTCGTCGAAGTGATGGTCGCCCGGCATCTTTTCGGCCATGACGCCCAGATCGGTCAGCCTCGGGCAAAAAGCGCCCTCCTCCGCCGCGCCGTAAATGCACAGCCGCTTGAGTCCGCCCAGTTTCTCCACTTCCGGCCGCACCGGCTGATCGCCTTCATCCGGTTCGTCGCTGATCCAGTGACTCAGGCGGAACTCGAAGGAAGCGCGCTCGGACAGGCCCAGAAACACCATCAGATCGAGCTGGTCGCGCAGATCCTTGGGCAGGCGGTTGGCGACCGCCGGCAGCACGTCCGCGCCGAACGAATAGCCGATCAACACGATCCGGCTCTTCTTCCAGGCGTCCAGGTAGTGGCGCAGCACCTGCTCCAGATCCAGGGCCACCTCGTCGGGCTGGCGGGCTTTCCAGAAATAGCTCAGCGAATCCCAGCCCACGGTCGGCAGGCCGTTCTTGGCCAGTTCCGCCGTGACGGCGCGGTCGAGCAGCGCCCAGCCACCATCCCCGGAAAACATCACCGCGAACTGTGGCCGGTTGGGACCGCCGGTGACCGGCGCCTCGGTGAGCGGCACACCGCTGACGCTGGCGTCGGGCTGCACCTGCTTGACGATGCTGGGGTCCAACCATTGCAACAGGGCGGACACCTGCGGCAGCCAGGTCTTGACCTCGCCGGCGCCGGGCACATCAGCCAGCCGGGCGAGTTGCACCTGCCTGACCAACCGCGCGGTGGCTCCGGCGTCGCAGGCCGGCCGGTTCTGAAACACGAACCAGGTGGTCGGCATACGCGCGATCGGTTTCAATAGCACGCCCTTGTTGTCCGGCAGCGCCGTGCTTTCCAGATTCGCCGGCCCCTTGCACAGCGGTTTGCGCAGCGGCAGTTCCGGGCAAAAATCCACCGCAACCCCGGCATGAAAACGGTCGGCCGATGCCTGAGCCAGCGCCGCGTAGCCCAGCGCCGCGCCGGCGCCCTGCCCCAGCAGGATCGGCGGCAAGTGGGTCGCTGGCGGATAGCGCTGTTCCATCGACCGGTTCAGTTGCTCCAAATCCGCCGACGGATCGGCGCAAGCGGCGTCCGACCGGTCGAGCCGGGCCAGATAGTCGTTCAGGTCAATCCCCGCGACCACGTAATCCAGCTCCGCGACCGCTCGCGCCACCACCGTCAGGCCGGTGTTCCAGCCGCCGGCGCCAGAGGCGAACAACACCACGCCCTTGGGTTCATCGGTGGTGCGCTGGATAATCAGCTTGCCAAAAGTGGGATCATCCAGCGTTTCCCCGGCAATCTCCGCCCGCGCGGCGGCAACCGCCAGCAGGGCGGCGGTCAGGCACAGCACTCGCGATAGCGTGCGCATGATTTCATCCCGTTGTGGTTATTTCCCGATGACGCCCTTGAAGCCACGGGCGATCAGCGCGGTCAGGTCCGCGATCACTCGCGGCAGCACCATCATGCCGCCCGGCGCCGCCAGATAACGGGCGTCCCATTGGGGATCGAACTTGTCCTTGTACTGGTGCAAACCCCGGAAATTGTAAAGCGCCTCGCCGCGGCCGAATACCATCGCGCCGAATCGGTTCCACAGCGGGGCGAGACTGCGGTTCTGTAAACCGGCCAGCGGCGCCATGCCGAGATTGAACCATTCGTAGCCCTGATCGCGGCCCCACAGCATGATTCGGGCGAACAGGTAATCCATGAGTCCGTTGGGGCTGTCGGGTGGATAGCGCATCAAATCCACCGACAACTCCTCGCGACCACCTTGCCAGAGATTGGCGAAGGCTACGATCACCCGATCGCGTTGCACCACCGCGACCGGTCCGCTGCGCAGATAACCTTCGTTGAAGAATCCCAGCGAGAAACCTTTCTCCCGGCCGTTTTTCTCGCGCAACCAGGCGTCGGAAATCGCGCGCAGCCGGGTGAATAACTCGGGCACGGCGGCGGCGTCCACCACCTCGAACCGGTAGCCTTCCCGCTCCAGCCGGTTGACGTTGTTGCGCATCGTCTTGCGCGCCTTGCCGTCCAGCGAGAATTCCACCAACCGCACCCGCGCCTCCTCGCCGAATTTCAGCAGGGTCAGCCCCAGTTCCACATACAGGCCCAGATGGTTCGGATGGACCTGATAGAACACCGGCCAACCGTCGTGGCGCTCGCACAGTTCGCGGAATTGCCAGGCCAGTTCGCGGCGGTCTTCCTCGCGGGCGGCGACCGGGTCGCCCATGGCTACCCAGGTGCGACCCTCGACGCCGTACATCAGGAACGCATTGCGTTTTTCATTGAACAGCAGCGCCTTGTCACCGAGCAGGGCCAGATGGGCGTAGCTGCGCGGGAACGCGGCGGCGATGGTCCGGGCCTGTTCGAGTGCGCTCGCCCCGGGCAGGGTCGGCTCGAACGGCGCCGGCCGCAACAATTTGGCGATGCCGAAGAACAGCGCCACGCCCAGCGCCCCCACGATGGCCCGCAGAAACCGTGGCGCTTCTCCCTCGCCGCCGAAGCTGAACTCCCACCACAAGTCGTTCGAATACTCGACATGCTTGTAGGAGAAGAAGCCCAGCCAGGCCGCGCAAGCGAGGACCACGATGATGGTCGCGACCCAGGCCGGGGTAAAGCTCTCGCTGAACAGCGAGGCGCGGCGGTAGAACCGCGACCGGCAGGGTAACAATCCGGCCAGCAGGACGCTCAAAAGGATCGCTTCCTCGTAATCGGCGCCCTTCAGCAGCGAGGCGGCGATACCGGCGCCCAGGAACGCCACGGCCAGCAGCCAGGCGGCGTCGAGCCGGCGCTGCAACCCGCGCGCCAGCAGCAGCAAGCCCACGCCCATCAGGCTGCTGACGAAGTGGGAAGCCTCCAGCACCGACAACGGAATCAGATCGTGCAGCCAATCCAGCCGCTCCTCCACTGCCGGGGTCGCGGCTGAAAACAGCAGCACCGAGCCACTGATCAGCGCCAGCACCGCGAACACCTGCGGCAGCAACACCGGCACCCAGGGACCGACCACACGCGGTAGCCACAGCACCCGTTCCCGGTAGTGCCGCAGTTCGTACAGCCCCATCGCCACCACCGCCAGCACCAGCGGCAGCAGGTAGTACATCAGCCGGTAGGCCAGCAATGCGCCGAGAATATCGGCGGGCGGCAGAAAGTTTTGCAGCATCAGCAGCACCAGCGACTCGAACACGCCCAGGCCGCCCGGCACATGGCTGATCAAGCCGGCGATCTGCGCCACCAGGAACACACCGAGGACGCGGCCGAAGCCGATCGTGTCGGACGCCACCGGCAGCAGCGCGTACAGCACCACGCTGGCCATCACCCAATCCAGCGCGCCGACCGCGATTTGCGCCAAGGCCAGCCGGGGCCGCACCATCGGCAGCATCCACGGCCCCAACTGGAGCGGCTGGCGGCGCAACCATCCCAGCAGCAGGTAACTCGTTGGCGGGATCAGCATCAACAGCCCCAACAGTCGGCTGTCCATGGCGATGTAGGGGATGTTGCCCAAATCCAGCGGGTCCAGCGCCAGCACCCCGCCACCGACCGTCAGAATGCCCAGCCACAGGGTCAGGGTGGTAAACATGACGATCCGGGCGATATCCACCGCCGTCAGGCCCCAGCTCGAATACAGTCGATAGCGCACCGAACTGGACGTCAGCACCGACAGCCCGACCGAGTTGCTGAAGGCGTAGCTGAGCAGGGCGGCGAAACCGACCTTGGGCCAGGGCAGCGGCCGGCGGATGTAGCGCAGCGCCAGCCCGTCGTAGCCGGTGGTGACCAGATAACTCAGCACGGTGCCAATCAGTGCGGTGGCTAGTTGCGAAGGTGGCAACCCTCGCAGATAGGCGACTACATCCTGGTAGCGGTACTCGGTCAACGCCCGATGCAGCACCCACAGCGCGGCGATGAACAGCGCCAGGCCGACGAGCGGACCCGCGAGGCGGGCAAACAGCGCTCTCATGGTAATTGCAGGATGGCGTCCCGGTTGGTGTGGGACGTGACCTTGGCCGCCGCCGCCGCGCGGGGTAACCATTGGTATTCGCCATGTTCGGCGGGATGGATGACGATAGGCTGACGGTCTGGCAAGAGAACCCGGAACACATGCTCGACGTTCTCCGTGGCGTCCGGCGCGTAGCGGTGGCGCCAGGGCGGCAGGATCGGAAAGCGGTTGACCACGCCGCAAGCGATCACCGCCACCTCGTCGCCCAGCCCGGTTTCCTCGTAAAGTTCACGCCGCGCCGTATCCAGCGGATCGGTCTCGTCCCAGCGCAGACTGCCGGTCACCGACTGCCAGAAATCGGGCGGCTGGCGGCGACGCAACACCAAAACCTCGCCCGTCGCCGTGTAAACCACCACCAGCACCGATTCCGGGCGCTTGAATCTCCCCTCTCCCGCCGGGAGAGGGGCCGGGGGTGAGGGTGGGGTATTCAAGGGGTGCGACGCAGGCGGATATTGAGATCGCGCAACTGCGCCTCGGTGACGGGGGCCGGCGCCTGAGTCAGCAGGCAGGCGGCGGTCTGGGTTTTGGGGAACGCCATCACGTCGCGGATGGATTTGGCGCCGGCCATCAGCATCACCAGCCGGTCCAGGCCGAAGGCGATGCCACCGTGCGGGGGGCAGCCGAATTTTAGCGCATCCAGCAGGAAGCCGAACTTGGCGCGGGCCTCCTCGGGACCGATGCCGAGCAACTCGAACACGGTATTCTGCATGTCTGGATGGTGGATACGCACCGAGCCGCCGCCGATCTCGGTACCGTTCAGCACCATGTCGTAG
Source organism: Candidatus Contendibacter sp. (assembly GCA_049290615.1). Classification (GTDB taxonomy): domain Bacteria; phylum Pseudomonadota; class Gammaproteobacteria; order Competibacterales; family Competibacteraceae; genus Contendibacter. The sequence goes on along the minus strand of JBATNZ010000211.1, from coordinate 26,102 downwards.
GCCCGCGACAGGCAGCGTTCCGGGTTGGCGCGCACCTCGGCGGGATCGTCGGTGCGCGGCGCGGTGAAGGGATGATGCAGGGCGTTCCAGCGCCGGCCCTGCGCGTCCCACTCGAACATCGGGAAGTTGACCACCCACAGCGGCGCCCACTCGCCATGCACCAGATCGAGATCGTGGCCGAGCTTGATCCGCAACGCGCCCAAGGCGTCGTTGACCACCTTGGCGGAGTCCGCGCCAAAGAAGATCAGGTCGCCGTTCTCGGCCCCGGTGCGAGTCAGGATCTTGGCCAGCACCTCGTCGGGCAGGAATTTCACGATCGGCGCCTGTAAACCCTCGCGCCCGGCGGCGATGTCGTTGACCTTGATGTAAGCCAGTCCCTTGGCCCCGTAACGGCCGACGAACTCGGTGTACCCATCGATCTCGCGCCGGCTCAGTTTGCCGCCGCCCGGCGCCCGCAAGGCTGCCACCCGTCCGCTGGGATCGGTGGCCGGCCCGGAAAACACCTTGAATTCCACCTCCGCCATCAAATCCGACAGTTCGGTCAGCTCCAGCGGGATACGCAAATCCGGCTTGTCGGAGCCGTAACGCTGCATCGCCGTTTCATAGGGCATCCGGGGAAGTGGGTCCGGCAACTCAACGCCCAGTACTTCCTTGAACATCTGGCGAATCATGGCTTCCATCAAGTCGGTGATGGCCTGCTCGCCCATGAACGAGGTTTCGATGTCGAGCTGGGTAAATTCCGGCTGGCGATCGGCGCGCAGATCCTCGTCGCGGAAGCAGCGCACCACCTGATAGTAACGGTCCAGGCCGGCCATCATCAGCAATTGCTTGAACAACTGCGGCGACTGTGGCAGGGCGAAGAAGCTGCCGGGATGGGTGCGGCTGGGCACCAGATAATCGCGGGCGCCTTCCGGGGTGGCCTTGGTCAGCATCGGGGTTTCAATGTCCATGAAGCCGTGCTGCTCCAGGAACTGGCGCAGCACGCTGATGACGCGGGTGCGCAACCGCAGCCGCTCCTGCATCACTGGCCGGCGCAGGTCGAGATAGCGATAACGCAGCCGTACTTCCTCGGAGGTGTCGTCGTCGTCCAGTTGGAACGGCAACGGCTCGGAACGGTTGAGGATTTCCACCTCGCGGGCCAGCACCTCCACCGCGCCGGTGGCCAGATTGGGATTCTCGGTGCCTTCCGGGCGGTGGCGCACCCGGCCGGTCACGCGCAGCACGTACTCATTGCGGACCCGCTCGGCGTTGGCGAAGGCGTCCGGGGTATCGGGGTCGATCACCACCTGCACCAGACCCTCGCGGTCGCGCAAGTCAATAAAAATGACGCCGCCATGATCGCGGCGGCGGTGCGCCCAACCGCAGAGAGTGACATCCTGATCCAGCAGGGTTTCGGTGACTTGGCCGCAATAGTGGCTGCGCATGGTGTCTAGGTTCCGTCTTGCAGGGCAAAATTCCAAGGGAAGCGAGAGACTCGGCGCGTCGGGATGCGCCGATTTCAAGGGCGGGAATGTTACGGACTCAAACCACGCGCCGCAACCGTGGCGGCGCGGGCGATTCCATCTTGCGAGGGGGATTACAACAAGCCGCCACCGAAGATGTGCGGCAGATCCAGAATGGGAATCGAACTGTCACCCTGCTTGAAACAGGAAATCGCCAGGGTCTGCCAGGAGCCGGGTTGCTTCGGCAGCGCGCAGACCTGGTCGTCGTCGACACGGGTCCGCGTCGGGATACCGGAGAGCAGCAACGCACCATACTCGGGGTCCGCTCCCGGTCGCGTCTGGTAGGCGAACACCCCGGCCAACGGCTGTTGGCGTTGCGTCGGCTGCCCTCGCAGCCAGACGGCCAAATCCATCGCCGGCAGCACGGTGTCGTTCCAGACCACCACTTGCCGGCAGTAGGATGGACTGCGCGGGACTTCGAATAGCATCGGCGTCTCGATCAGATGCACCAGTTCGCGCGCGCCCACGGCGGCGCGCAGTTGAAGATCCAGGGCCAACACCCAGGCGCCGCTTTCAGCCATCGACATTCTCCACGGCGGCGGCGAGCAAGGCCGCCAGATGCTCGGTGGTGGTCACGCAACCCAGCCCGTCGTTCAGCAGGACCAGCGCCTGAACCGGCGAATTCGGCAGCGCCATGCAGGCCGGCAGCGCCAGCAAGCGGGGGGCTCCCGCCAATGTTTCAACCCGGTCGCAGACCAGACCGAAGCGATCAGCGCCGTTATCCAGCAAGGTACAAGCCCGGCGACCGTCCGGTATTTGCGGCAAAATCTGTAATTCGCCGGACAAACAGTACGCCGGCCACCACTCACCCGCGAACGCCATGGCCCCGACGCTGCGCGGAATCCGCACCTCGCGGTCGATGTCCAGGATCGACTCCAGTGACTGGATTTCCGCTTGTGGCAAGAGCCATTTGTGCCCGTCTAGGGTCAACACGGCAAACGCCCGGCTCTCCCGCGGATCGGCCTGCGCCGTTTGAGTTCGCCCGTTCATGCTGGCCGCAACAGCTTGTGGATGTGCCCAAGCAGTTCGTCTTCCATGAACGGCTTGGTCAGGTAGACGTTGACCCCCATCGTCTCGGCCTCGCGCCGGTGCTTCTCGGTGGAGCGCGAGGTGATCATGATGACGGGCAAATCGCGAGTAGCCTGGTTGGCGCGCAGATGCGCGGTTAGTTCCAGGCCGTTCATGCGCGGCATCTCCAGATCGGCCAGCACGAGGTCCGGACGTTTGCCGTTGATGATCTCGATCGCTTCCAGGCCATCGCGCGCGGTGCGAACCTGGAAGCCGGCATCCTGAGCGAACTGCGCCAGCGAGCGGCGGGCGCTTAGCGAGTCATCCACCGCCAGTAGGGTTTGGCGGGGAGCGCTGGTTGCAGGCGCCGCTACCCGGGCAGGCGCCGGCGACTGATGGATCATTGCCGGGGCGCGCAGGAGTTCCGGCAGGTCCAGCACCGGTACCACGCTGCCATCGCCCAGGATGGTGGCGCCCACGATACCGTCGAGCCTGGGAATGTACTGGCCCAAGCGCTTGATCACCAGATCGCGGCTGTCCAAGATTTCCTGGACCAGCACGGCGCGAATATTGCCGGTCTCCTCCTGCACCAGCAACACCGGCGGTAGGACACGATTTCCCTTGCGGCGGTCCGGCGGCAAGTTGAGCAACTCATCCAGAAAGGTGAGTTCGTAGACGTTTTCGCCTATCTGATAGGTGGTGACTTTGCCCAGTTTCTGGATCGTACCGACGCCGGAATACAGGATCTGCTCGATACCGCGGTCGGAGAGGGCATAGAGCCGATTGCGCACGCGCAACAGCAAGGCATGGGTGGAGATCAAGGTCACCGGCAACCGCAACTCCATCAGGCAGCCCTTGCCGGCCTGGGTCTGGATGCGCAGCGAACCTTTCATGTCCAGCAGCCGGCTGTAGACCATATCCATGCCGATGCCGCGGCCCGAGGTCTGGGTGGTTTCGTCGCGGGTGGAAAAGCCTGGCAACAGGATTAACCGAGCCAGCTCATCGTCCGTCAGCGGCTGATCGGCGGCGAGCAGACCGCGTTCCGTTGCTATTCGGCGAATCGCCGCCAGATCCAGCCCGGCGCCGTCATCCTGGCAGCGCACGGCGATGGTGTTGCCCTCGCGCCCGAAGCTGAGTTCGATTCGCCCGACCGGCGGCTTGCCCAGGCGCTGGCGCTGGGCCGGCAGTTCGATGCCGTGATCCACGGCGTTGCGCAAGATATGCATCAGCGGATCGACCATGTCGTTCAACACGTTGCTGTCCAACAACGTACCGGCGCCGCGCACCACCAGCTCCGCCTCCTTGTCCACCAGCCGGCAGGTCTGCCGCACGCTGCGCTGCAAACGCGGCGTCACCGTTTGAATCGGCACCATGCGGGTGCGCAGCACCGCTTCCTGATTGTCCCGGTGCAGGCGGCCTTGATCCACCAGCAGGGCGTCCAGCGCCGCCAGGTTCTCCTCGATGGCGTGGCCCAGCTCGCGGGCGTCGGCGGCCGCCTCCACCAGACGATGAGTGACGGTGTTGAGTTCGTTGTACTGTTCCAATTCCAACGGATCGAAATCGCCGCGCTGCACCGACCTGGACAGCGGCGACGACACATTGCGGATATTAACCAACTGCTCCAGTTCAGCGGTCAGTTGCTGGAACAAGCGGTTCTGCCCCATCACCAAACGGGTCTGCGCGGTGGTCTTGCGAATTCGCTCCTGGACCTGACCGGTGAGGATGATGCTCTCGCCCACCAGCCGCAACACATTGTCGACCAGATGAGCGGGAACGCGCAGGGTCACCTCGGGCGCCGAGGCGGCTGGCTGCGGCGCCGTTGGCGCTGTTTCGGGCGGTGGCTCGGCGGGCTCCGGTCGGGTCGCCACCGGCGGCGGAACTTCGCCGTCCGTCGGTATCCCCACCCGGTCGATACGGTTGGCCCAATCCAGCACCTGTTGCAATACAGCGAACGCTTGCAACGGTGGAGCGCTCATGCCGAGTAGCGCCTCGCTCATGGCTTCCAGACAGTCGGCCGCGTTCAGCAGGGTTTCGGCCAGCGGCCGGCTGGGCAGGGCGCCGTGCTTGGAGAGCGCTTGTAAAATGTCTTCGATGTGGTGGGTCAGCGTGGCGATACCGCGCACCCCGACGGTATTGCCGGCGCCCTTCAGGGTATGGGCGATGCGCCGCGCCGAGTCCACATCCTTGATCTGGCCGTCGCCAGCGGCCAGGCGCTGGATCGCGGCGGAGAATTCGGCGGCCTGGTGGGGCAGTTCCTGGAGCAGGCCGTCCAACAATTCCTGATTGACATCGGCTGGCAACGTCAGCGACACGTCCTCGGGCCGGGCTTGCCGCAGACGAGCTTCTGTTTCGGCATCCTCGGTTACCAGCTTCGGCGCGGTCAACAGGTCAATGAGCGGAGCCGCGTCCGCGGTCGCCAACGGTTGCGGCCAGTGGCTATCCTGTAGATGGCGCACTAGGGCCGCGCAGACCGCGCGGTCGTCCAGCGCTTGCAGGTAATGCAGCGCCAGCTCGGGCCAGGTTTCCACCACCCGCCGCTGTTCCGCGTCGAGCGGGCTGTCCTGGGCGGCCAGTTGGCTCAAATTAGCCTGCAAGCCGGCGCAAACCTGCTGCAAACCGGTCAAGCCAATGGAGGCCGAGGCATCCCCCAGGCGCTCCAGATGTTCGGCATAACTGGATAAAGCCTCATGCCGGGCGGCGGGCGCGCTATCGGCGGCTGTGGCCAAAGCCAGAATCTCATCGGCGGTTTCGGCGATTTGGGCGATTTCCGCGCACAAAATATCCAGCAGTTCCTGTCGCGCATCGCTTGATCTGGCCATGGCCCCGGCGGATTCTTCATCCTCGTCCTCATCGGCGGATTCCGGCTCCTCCGCTTCCTCGGCAACCTCCTCCGCTTCCTCGGCAACCTCCTCCGTTTCCTCGGCAACCGCTTCCGTAAGAGCCACCGATTCTTCTTCAACGATCCTGGCGGCAAAGTCCGCTATCGTCGCCGGCGCGGTCGCCGCCACGAGTTCCGCCAATTCCGGTAGTACGGTGGGTTCCGTCCCAGCGACCACTTTGGCTTCAGCTTCGGACGCGGCTTCCGATACGGTTTCGGTCAGATGTTCGAAAGTCCTAGCGCTAGCCGGAATCTCAACGATAAATGGTTCAGTGCGTACCGGTTCAGTCAGTGAAGGTTCCGTCGTCGCCTCGACCGCCGCCGGCGGCTGAAACGCCAGTACCGGCTCGGCGGATGCCGCCGCTGGGATGGGCGACGCTTCCATTGCTTCCATTGCTTCCATTGCTTCCATTGCAATGTCGGCCTGTTTCTCGGCTACCGTTTCCGCCGGCGGCGATGGTTGCGGTTCGGCCACCAGCGTCCCGCCAGCCAGTGAGGCGCACAATGCTCCGGCTTGCTCCGCCGCTACCGGCGTATTCCAAACCGGGCTGGATAAGTGGTCGATCAACGGTTCGCTGGCCGCTGGATCGGTCGGATCGCCGAGGTAGCCGATGACCAGAATCGGCCACTCCTCCAACCGCTCCCGCTCGGCGTCGCTCAGGTCGCGGCCACGGCTACCCAAATCCGCCAGATGTTCGTGGAACAACCGGCAGACCTCCCGCAATCCCAGGAAACCCGCGTTACCGGCCGCCAAGCCGATGCACCCTACCTGCTCGGCGTAACGGCGGACGCCTTCGGCGGCCCCATCTTCATCGAGCAACTCCAGGATGCCGAGAAGCCCGGCGACTTGCGCTTCCAACGCCGCGACCTGTTCTTCCGATACGAGCATAGCTGCTAAACCCCTCTCGCAGGCGGCAATAACCCTGTGATGGTGGCCATGGCGGCAGGCGCGTCCCGCTTACGCCGGTAGCCGGAACACCCGCACGGAGTTCAACAAGTTTTTGGCGTACTCGACCAGATTGGTGGTCTGGACCGTCTGTTCCTGTAATTGTTGGCTGGTCTGGCGGGTGCTTTCCTGAATCTGGTGGGCACGGTCCAGCAACTCGCCGCTGACGCGCGCCTGCTCCTGCGAGCGGGATGCAATCTGCTGCACGGCAGCCCCCAATTCGGCGGTGGTTTCCTGGGTCCGTTTCATCTGATCGCCGGCCTGTTCCGCCAGCCGACTGCCATCCACGACTTGGCTGATGGCGGCGTTCATGGCGTTCACCGTGTCCGCCGTTTCGATCTGGATGTTGCTGACCAGGGTGGCGATTTGTGAAGTCGCCTCGCGGGCGTTTTCCGCCAGGCGCTGCACTTCGTCGGCCACCACCGCGAAACCGCGGCCCGCCTCGCCGGCCGAGGCTGCGTGCATGCTGGCGTTCAGCGCCAGGATGTGGGTGCGCTCGGCGATGGTGTTGATCAAGTTCACCACGCCACTGATTTCCTGGGAACGTTCGCCCAGCCGCTTGATGCGCTTTTCCGTTTCGCGGATGGTGTCGCGGGTGCTGTTAATGCCATTGACCGTGCTGGTCACCGTTTGCAGCGCCGTTTGGGTGGTCTTGATGGCGGTTTCGGCGGTGGCATTGCAGGTTTGCGCCAGTTGGGCGATCTGCCGCATGGTATCGGCGGCGGCAGTCAGATCGGCGGCGGTCTGCTCCACCTCCCGGCGCTCGGAATCGGCCACGGCGATCACCGCGTCGGACTGCGATTTCACCTTGTCGGAGGCGGTCGCCACTTGTTCGGAGATGCGGGTCACGCCCTGCAGCACCTTGGCGGTTTCATCGGTCAGCAGGTTCAGCGCGTCGGCCACCGGGCCGGTCACGTCCTCGGTCACCGGCACCTTGACGGTCAGGTCTCTTTGGCTGAGCTGGGACACTGCTTGCAGCAGATTGATGATGGAGTCGTTGAGCTGTTCGTTCTCACGCTCGGCTTCCGCCAGGGTGGCCACCCGGTCGCTCAGCATCTTGTCGAACGCCTGGCCCAGTTCCGACAATTCGTCGCCGCCGGTCAACCCGGTACGAGCGCTATAGTTGCCCGCACCGATTTCATGCACCGTTTCCGTGATCTGATTGATCGGGGTTACGATGGCCCGGTACGTGCTAACACCCGCCCCGAATGCAGCCAAGGTGGCCAACACGGCGATCACCGCAATCAGTACCGTAAAACCGGTGCTGGTGCGCTGAGCGATTGTCAGATCTTTGGCTGAAAGTTCCTTGTTCTGGTCCGTCTTGGCCAGCAAGTTCTTGAAGAATGGGTTTGTCAGATCATCCAGGTCATTGGAGACAAACAGACTCAACCGGGACCGATCACGAGCGGCAACCAGTTTTTCCAGTTCGGCGAACGCTTCGCGGAGACTGGTCAGGCTGGTCTTGTATTCGGCCTGTACGCGCTCTTTTTCAGCGGGACTAACGGAATTGAGGTAGTTCTCCCAATTCTTCTCGAAATTGGCCTTGGCGGACGGCAAGGCCAATTGCGCCTCTTCCCAGGTGCTGGTGCCGCGAGCGATCCGATTCACCGTCGTCAGCAGGTCAGTACGCACGGTTTCACCCAGACGGCTCAGACTGGCTTGCTCAGCCACACTCTGATTGAGTCGGCTCACGCTTCCGCTAACGAGATCCATCCCGAGAAAGGCGATAAACCCGATCACGATTAAGATCAAGAGCTGCATTACTGTCGCAAATTTAAGACGAGAGTTAATTTTTTGACTGGCCATGACCATTTTCACCTCAAGTCAATTATCAAACCTGGGCCGAACTTGATCCAATTCGTTTGCATACCTTGGGTTCAAGGCCACAGCCCGCATGATCTCCCGGCGCTTGTCGTGTCCGGGGCGGCAAGGATTACTACTTGAACAGCGCCGTAAATTCCTGCGGCGTGATGGTGGTGAACTGGCTGTCGCGCAGCACGGTGGCCAGCACGAAATCGGAACCCTGGTTGTCGGTGGTGAAATCCACCTTGACGCCGCCGATGTCATAGGGCTGGCGGCGCGCGGCCTTGAGGAAATTTTCCCGGGTCAGCGGCCCGTCGATGGCCTGCATGATCGCCACAAACAGCTTGCCAACGATGTAGCTTTCGAGAGACACATAGTCCAGGTTATTACCCAGCGCCTTGCGCGCCTCCACCACCACCGGCAGCGACGAGTCGGGCGATGGCACGATCTGGGTGGCGATCACCTGATCCTTGATGCCGCTTTCCTTGAGCATGGTCGCCAAGCGAATGCCCGCCGCCGGCGAGGGCGAGCTGAAAATCCAGGTTTCGCCCTTGTAGCGGGCGTATCCCATGAACGCGGCGGCCGGATCGTAAACCGCCGTGGTGGCCACCAGTCGGCAACGATTGCCGCTGGCGGCTTCCCACTTCTTCAGCGACTGATAACCCTCGCGCGCGGCCACGGTATCCCGCTGGTAGACGCCGACCGGGCCGATACCGTTACGCTCGGGGTTGTCTCCCGGCATGTTCAGGATCTGGTCCACCTTGGCGACGATCTGCTCGGTGCCAGGGCGCTTGGCCAAGGCCGCGCGGAATCCCTTGACGCCGCCCATTCCGTAGGCGTCGTTCTGGGCGTAAGCGCACACCTCGGTCGGTTTCACGCCCGCCGCCAGCGCCGTGTCGACCACGGTCTCCACCTCCTTGGCGTAACTGGCGCGGAAGTTCAGCACCTCGCCCGGCCCGGTGAAGGCCGCGCCCGTGTAAAACCCGAACGCCGGCACTTTGTTCTCGGCCAGCAGTGGCAACACCACCCGGGTGGTCGGCGAGCCAAAGCTGTTCACCATTGCAAAAATACCTTTCCCTATTAATTGCTTGGCGGCTTCAACCGCCTTGACTGGGTCATAGAAATCGTTGATCGCGACGAACTCGATTTGACGTTTCTGCACCGTTTGGCCAGCCAGCGCCGCATCCACCCCCTGTTTCATCGCCAAGCCGTAAATCTTGTAATCCCCTTCCAGGGGGATGGTGGCCCCGATACGGATGGTTTTGTCGGTGACGCCGACCTCATCGGCCCAGCTCCAAGGCACGGCCGCGCATAAGCCCAGCAGCAGCCCCAACGCCATTCCGCTATTGAGTCGTCGCCAACCCGCCGTCGTGCCGGTGCCGTCCTTGGAATCATAATGTGTACGCATGCGCGGTGCCTCCTCGGGGTTATCTCGCCAATCAAATCAAAATTCGGCGTAGTGTTTTTTAATTGTCTGATTTCGAATCATTGGGCGATACTTCAAAATTTGTCTCTCCAGCACGGTGATGATCAATCCGCTCCAGCCAACCGCCCGCCCAGCGCCCGAAAGAAACCCTGGTGGTCGAACTCCAACCATACGACGCCATCCTGGGCATACGCCTTGGTGACATGGGTCCGCAGTGCGGTGGGCAAGGGCGGTAACCGGGAGAGGGCGTGGCTGGTAAGCGCCGTCTGGGGGAGACCGTCGATGAGAATGCCTATCGCCTTGTCGCCCTGATCCAAAATTAATAGCCGGCGTTTCTCTTGAGCGGGGCCGTCTTCCAGTTCCAGCAACAGCTTCACATCGAACACGGGCGCCAGGTTGCCCCGCAGATTGACCAGCCCCAGCATCCAGGGCGGCGTATTGGGCAACGAATAAACCGGCGTTTGTTCCAGCACCTCGCTGACTGTATCCTGGCCAACCAGCAAGCCGATACCACCGACCCGAAAACCGTATCGCGCGCGCTGGCGTTCGGCTCGAGCAATACCGGTCGCCACGCCACGCGGCGGTTTGAAGCGGTTGAGCGCCGCGCTGGGATTGAGCCAGCGCCGGGAAGCTTTCGCGGTCTTGTCGTTCATGGCCATTGGAAACAATGGGTGGTTTTACAAAAACGCCTTCAACTGGTCGATGATGGCATCGGCCGTATAAGGCTTGGTGACGAACGCCCTGCCGCCTTGCATCTGCGCCCAGAGCCGATCCGCCTTCTGCTTTTTGCTGGTTACGAATACGACCGGGATATCCTTGGTGGCGCTTTCATTGCTCAGCAACCGACAAGCGGCGTAACCATCCATGTCCGGCATGATGATATCCATGAAGATCAGATCAGGTTTTTCGGTCTTGGCTTTCTCGACGGCTTCCTTGCCATCAGTTGCGGTGACCACGACACAGCCGGCCTCGGTCACAATGCTCTTGATGTTCGCCAGATCGGTAGGGGAATCATCAACCACGAGTACTTTTCGCAGGGGCATGGACATCTCCTCTTGGAGTTAAGCGAGTCACACCATTTATCTTCATAATCTGGTGTACGCATTTAAAATTTTACCCAGAGTGGGCTATGAAAGTTTCAAATATTTCTTGACAGTCTTCTGGAAAGCGGACTGCTTGACTGGTTTGGTCAGATACGTATCGCATCCCGCCAATGCGCCCCTGACCCGGTCGAAGGGCGATGATTTGCTGGTCAGCATGATAATTGGCGTTTTTTTCTTGGTTTTATCTTTCTTGATGGTCCGACAGATTTGATAACCATCGATGCCTGGCAACACCACATCCAGAAAAATCAGGTCATAATTGTTTCGGTCCAGAGACTCAAACGCCTGTTCGCCAGACTCGACCGCAACAACCTGGATGCCAAGCAGCTTTAACTCCAGTTCGAGCTGTTTTCTGATCGTGCTGCTGTCATCCACCACCAGGGCGGTCAGCACGGGGGGTTCCTTGACCGTGGCTATTACGGGCGCTTGTTCTTCACCGATAACCCGTTCCGGTACAGCGCTGGGCGCCTGAACTGCGACCTGATCCAATATATTGAGTACGCGGGTGGCGATAAAGGGCCGACGAATGCAATGAGCCGTGCCATCCGGAGGTGTTTCCTTGGTGACCATCACAGCCGGAATCGGCGAGGGCGCGGCGTCCGGCGACGAGGATTGTCTTGCGCCGCCGCTGCGCAAGACGCGCCATTCCGCCAGGGCCTTGGGATCGTCCGCGTCCACAATCAGGATCTGACTCGGCTCATCAACCGAAATCAGCGTATAGGTGTAGGCGCGATACAAGGAAAGCTTGAAGATATTCTTCAGAACATTCCGTTCACTCTCGGGAATCCCAATCATGGCGACCGCGAAGGTCTTCCCATCGCTCATCTTGTTCCTCCACAGGTGTGGAATTTTTTATTTATAGTACCAATAAGTTAATTCGCAATAAACCCACAAAAACCGGCTTGGGGCGAAATGTGGAAAAAGCTAAAGCACCTCACGTAATTGTTACATTTTCGTGAGTATAGACTAAAATTTGGGGGTCAAGGGCATTCTTGACCCTAAGTGGAAAAAAATCACGGTTCCCGACCGATGGGTAGAAATACCCTACTTACTATGTGGATGCAAATCCTGCCAGATTTAGCCAGTTGTCGCCGCGGGCGCGGCGCAGGTTCCGCAACCACCAGCGCCGTCGCAGGCAGCCACGGGTTTGCTGTCGCTGGCTGGGGCGCTGTCATCCTTGGCGACGTTTTTCTTGTTGTCGCCGCGCTTGAAGTCGGTTTCGTACCAGCCGCTGCCCTTGAGCCGGAACCCGACCGCCGAAATCAGCTTCTTCAGTTCCGGCTTGCCGCAACTCGGGCAGTCTCTCAGTTCGGGATCGCTGAGTTTCTGCAACGCTTCCAGTTCGTGGTTGCAGGACTGACAACGGTATTCGTAAATCGGCATGGAGCACCTTGCAAGTGGATGGAGCGGTGAGGAATTCGCCGGCATTGTATGGGGATGATGGGGTGCGTTTTCAAGACCTTCCCCCTGGAACTGCCGTGATTGCGGCTACACTAGCTGGCATGTCGCTACCCATCCGCCTGCTGTTCGCCATCCTGCTCGCCCTGTGGCTGTCCGGCTGTGATTCCACCGCCAACCGGACGGTCGTGGTGGAATTCTGGGCGATGGGCCAGGAGGGCGAGCAGGTCAAGGCGTTGTTGCCGGAGTTCGAGCGCCGTAACCCCGGCATTCGGGTGCGGGTGCAGCAGATTCCCTGGAGCGCGGCGCACGAGAAGTTGTTGACCGCCTATGCGGGCGACGCCATGCCGGACCTGTTCCAGCTCGGCAATACCTGGATTCCCGAATTCGTCGCCCTGCGCGCCGTCGAGCCGCTGGACCAGCGGTTGAAAACCTGGCCGGAAGCGGCGCTGAACGACTACTTTCCCGGCATTCTCGCCACCAACCGGCTGGACGGCCAAACCTACGCCCTGCCCTGGTACGTGGATACCCGCTTGCTGTTCTATCGCACCGATCTGCTGGCCGCCGCCGGCTTTGCCAAGCCGCCTGACACCTGGGACGACTGGCTGCGGGCGATGACCGCGATCAAGGCGGCGGGCGGTTTAACGCGGCACGCTATTTTATTGCCGATCAATGAATGGCAACTACCGGTGATTCTTGCCCTGCAACGCGGCGCGACTCTGCTGCGCGACCATGACCAGTACGGCGATTTCCAGAATCCGCGTTTCCGCGAAGCTTTCACCTTTTATCTCAGCCTGTTCGAGCGGGGACTGGCGCCGCCGGTGGGCAATACCCAGATGGCCAATCTTTATCAGGAATTCGCCAACGGCGCGTTTGCCGTCTACGTCAGCGGGCCGTGGAACATCGGCGAGTTCGGGCGACGGTTGCCAGCGGCGGTGCAGGGAAAGTGGATGACCGTGGCGTTGCCAGACTCAACCACCCCGGCGCTTCGCGCCACCCCTCCTTGCCAAGGAGGGGAACAAGATGGTCGTAAAGTGGGCGTATCGCTGGCCGGCGGCGCCAGCCTGGCGCTCAGCCGGACTTCGCCGCGTAGGGAGGCGGCCTGGACGCTGCTGGAATTTCTCGCCGAGCCGGAACAGCAGGCGCGGTTCTATCAACTGACCGGCGATTTGCCCGCCCGGCGGTCGGCCTGGACCGATCCGGCGCTGGCCGGCAACCATTACGCCCAGGCGTTTCAGCAACAGTTGCGGCATGTCAAAGCCACGCCGCGGATTCCCGAATGGGAGCGCATCGCCAACAAGCTCGCCTATCACGCCGAACGGGCCATTCGCCGGCAGGTCAGCCCAGATGAGGCGCTGGCAGCATTAGATCGGGATGTGGACCGGATTCTGGAAAAGCGGCGCTGGCTGCTGAGCCGGGGAGTACAGCCCTCACCCCCGGCCCCTCTCCCGCCCGCGGGCGAGGGCAGCGAACGATGAAGGGTTCCGAACGCCATGCCGCACTGAGCGCCGGGATTTTTCTCGCCCCGGCGTTGCTACTGATCGCGGTGTTTTTCTTCCTGCCGGTGCTGGCGGCACTGTTGCTGAGCTTCACCGATTTCGATATCTACGCGCTGGGCGATCTGGACCGGTTGCGCTTCGTCGGTTTCAACAATTATCTGCAACTGCTGCAAAGCCCGTTGTTCTGGACCGCGCTCGGCAACACTTGTTATTTCGTGATCGTGGGTGGGCCGCTGTCGGTGGCGGTTTCGCTCGGCGCGGCGCTGCTGGTGAACGCCCGGCTGACCCGCTTTCCCGGCCTGTTCCGCACTGCCTTCTTTCTGCCGGTGGTCACGACGCTGGTGGCGATGGCGGTGGTGTGGCGCTATCTCTACCATCCGCGCTACGGGCTGCTGAACTACGGCCTGAGCCTGTTCGGGATCGACCCGATCGACTGGTTGGGCGATCCAGCTTGGGCGATGCCGGCGATCATTCTCATGGCGGTATGGAAGAATTTCGGCTTCAACATGATTATCTTCATCGCCGGGCTGCAAAACATCCCAACCCAACTCTACGAGGCGGCGCAACTCGATGGTGCCAGCGCTTGGCGGCAGTTTCGCTACATCACGCTGCCGCTGCTGGGGCCGACCTTCCTGTTCGTGGCGCTGATGACCATGATCGGCCATTTCCAAGTGTTCGCCGAACCGTATGTGATGACCCAGGGCGGCCCGGCCAACCGCACCCTCAGCGTGGTGCTGCTGATGTACGAGGAGGGCTTCCGCTGGTGGAACATGGGTTATGCCTCGGCGGCGGCCTTTGTTTTATTCCTGTTGATTCTGGCCGGAACCGTGCTGCAATTGAAGCTGCGGCGGGGAGAATCGCCATGAGCCGCCTTGCCCGTTCCATTCTCCCCGCCTTGCTACTGTACGGCGCGCTGGCGTTGGGTCTGTTGCTGAGCCTGACGCCGCTGCTGTGGATGGTGGTGGCGTCGCTGATGCCAGCGGGCGAGGCCACCAACTATCCGCCGCGCCTGTGGCCGAGTACGGTCACGTTCGAGCATTACGCCGTACTGTTCACCCGCCTCGATCTGGGCCGTTATCTGCTCAACAGCGCCCTGCTGGCCGGCGCCGTAACCGTCATCGCCCTGTTCATCAATTCCATGGCCGGTTACGCCTTCGCCAAATTCCGTTTCCGATACCGCGACCGGCTGTTCCGGGGTCTGCTGGCGGCGATGGTGATTCCCGCCCAGGTGGCGATGCTGCCGCTGTTCCTGCTGCTCAAACAGTTCGGGCTGATCAACACCTACTGGGGCGTGATCATCCCCGGCATGGCCAGCATCTTCGGCATCTTCCTGATCCGCCAATACCTGCTGGCGATTCCCGACAGCCTGCTGGATGCCGCGCGAATGGACGGCGCCGGCGAGTTCCGCATCTACTGGTCGCTGATCCTGCCGCTATGCCGGCCCATTCTGGTGACGCTGGCGATTTTCACCTTTCTCGGTGCCTGGAACGATTTCATGTGGCCGCTGATCGTGCTGACCGACAGTTCGATGTACACCCTGCCGGTGGCGCTGGCCAACCTGCTGGGCGAGCACGTGCAGGATACCGAACTGATGATGGCCGGCTCGGTGCTGACCGTGCTGCCGGTGATGCTGCTGTTCGTAGCGCTACAGAAGTACTACATCGCCGGGATCATGCTGGGAGGAATGAAGGGGTAGTACCACCGCATGGGTTTTATGATATTGGCTCTTCGCTGTAGTTGGGCAAAAGCGTAGCGTTGCTCAACAGTGCTCACCGCAGCACGACCGTCTTGCCGCCGTTCAGGAACACCCGCCGCTCCAGGTGATAGTGAATCGCCCGGGCCAGCACGATGTTCTCGATGTCGCGGCCGACCGCCGCCAGATGTTCCGGCGTGTGGGCGTGGTCCACCCGCTCCACCTCCTGCTCGATGATCGGTCCCTCGTCCAGGTTGGCGGTCACAAAATGCGCGGTGGCGCCGATCAGCTTCACCCCGCGCGCATACGCCTGATGGTAAGGCCGGGCACCCTTGAACCCGGGCAGAAAGGAATGGTGGATATTGATCGCCCGCCCCGCCAGCGCCCGGCACAGAGCCGGCGACAAAATTTGCATGTAACGGGCCAGCACCACCAGATCGGCGCGTGTCCGCTCGGCCAGCTCCAGAATTTGCCGCTCCTGCTCCGGCTTGGTTTCTGGAGTCACCGGCAGATGGTGATACGGAATCGCGTGCCATTCCGCCAGGTGCGCCAGTTCGCGATGGTTGGACACAATCGCGGTGATCTCCATCGGCAGCGCTCCGGTGCGATGCCGGTACAGCAGATCGTTCAGGCAGTGTTCGGCCGTGGAGACCAGGATCATGATCCGCGGCCGCTGGCGCGGATCGTACAGACGCCAGTCCATCTCGAACCACTGGGCCAGCGGGGAAAAATGCTCCAGCAGCGCCGGCGCGGTCGCTTCGTCCAGATCGAACACCAGCCGCATGAAAAACCGGCCCGATTCAGTGTCGCTGAATTGGTTGGATTCCACGATGTTGCCGGCATGGACAGCCAGCGCGTTGGACACAGCGGCCACAATGCCCACCCGGTCCGGGCAGGCGATGGTCAGAATGTAGCGAAGAGCGGGCATGACGTTTCTTGGGTGGATCGCGTGGAAAATTCCGTGGCGCGGGACGCAAGGCTCCAGATATTTCAGTCCTTGGCTTCCGGCAGATTCAGCACGTTCCGCAACAGCGGCAGGTGCAGCCGCACGCACTCCAGGCCAGCGGTCATGGCCTCGCCAGCCTGATCGAAATCCATCAGCCCCAGATGCGCCAGTCGCGGCGCCAGCACCACGTCCGGCGGATCGCCCGCCATCCTCGCCCGGGTGATGCGATCCTGCATGATATTGATCGAGCCGGCCATGACATCGAACAGCCCCGGCGGTTCGTCTACTTTCGGTTCATCCGCCGCGCCGCCATGGTTGCCCAGCATTGCCTGCAAGCCGGCGTTGAGTCGCGCCAGCAGCGGACTCGGCCCCGCCAGACGCGGCGACCGTCCGCCAAAATGCTTGCCGACGATGTTACCGTTCAGGTTGACCGCGATCACCTGGTCCGCCCCCAGCGCTCGACACAACGATACCGGCAGCGGATCCACCAACCCGCCGTCCACCAGCCAGCAGCCCCGATGCCGCACCGGGCTGAACAATCCCGGCAGGGCGATGGACGCCCGTACCGCTTCCAGCAGAGAACCCTCCTGAAACCAAACCTCGCGGCCGGTCTGGAGATCGGTCGCCACCGCGCCGAAGGGCTTGGGCAGGGTCTCGATGGGCGCGTCCTCCACCCGCTCGCGGAAGGCGCGCATCAGCCGCTCACCCTCCACGCCGCCGAGTCGCACATCCATGTAGCGGATGATTTCCCACCAGTCGATCTGCGCCACCCATTCCTCCAGCCGGTCCAGCCGGTTGCTGGCGTAGGCCGCGCCGACCAGGGCGCCGATCGAGGTTCCCGCCACCATGTCCGGGACGATGCCGGCCTGTTCCAGTGCCCGCAGAACGCCGATGTGCGCCCAGCCGCGGGCCGATCCGCTACCGAGGGCGATGCCGATCCGGGGTTTGCGCGCATGCATGGTGATATTCGTTCTCCTCGCAAGATCATTCATTGATTAGACATGTTCCCAAATAAGTATCCCAAGGCCCCTCTGGGGAGGGGCGCTCCCAGGAAAGGTGCTCCAGCAGAGTCGTTAGTGGAAATCGCCTTAAATCGGAACAAGTCTATTCATTCAGCCGAGAAGATCGTTTCAATCAGGGTGAGTTAAATAGATAACCAAACTGAGCCAGCGCCCAAATTCCGGCCCGGAACGAAAAAGGGCCTAGCAAATTATCGCTAAGCCCTTAATTTTAAATGGCGCGCCCGGAGAGATTCGAACTCCCGACCCCTTGGTTCGTAGCCAAGTACTCTATCCAACTGAGCTACGGGCGCATTAAGCGGGGACGCGGATTATGCGGACTAGGTGAAACGTTGTCAATTTCCACACGATTCGCGAAAAACTGGCGGAGAGAGAGGGATTCGAACCCTCGATGGAGCTTTTTGACCCCATACTCCCTTAGCAGGGGAGCGCCTTCAGCCGCTCGGCCATCTCTCCGGGATGATGCTCGCCACGCGAGCATCAGGAATTGATAAGCATACCGTATTGAAAATACCGGCGTAAAGCCCCCAGCTTCAACCGTCGTGACCGGCTTGCGGCTGCGCCACGCCGTGAGCGGTGCCCTCCTGCTCGCGTTTGATCCGTTCGTAGATTTCCTCGCGATGCACCGCAATGTCCTTGGGCGCATTGACGCCAATGCGGACCTGATTACCTTTCACGCCGAGCACGGTCACGGTTACTTCGTCACCGATCATCAGCGTTTCTCCAACTCTGCGCGTCAGAATCAACATATCAAGCTACTCCTTGTTTTCCATGTAACAGCACCAGGCCATCTTGCGGTTTTTGACAGTCCACGTCTGTAAACAGTCCGTTCCCGCTGTCGGATTTTTTCGCGTGTTCAAGCTCATCCCGCCCCGACCTGCCTCGCGCCGGGTACGGTCAGGGATTCAGGCGGCCTTGTCCAGTTCGAACGCCTCATGGAGGGCGCGAACCCCCAGCTCCAGATACTTCTCGTCCACCACCACCGATATCTTGATCTCGGAGGTCGAAATCATGCGGATATTGATCCCTTCCCTGGCCAGCGCCTGGAACATCTTGCTGGCGACCCCGGCGTGGGACCGCATACCGATACCGACCAGGGACAGCTTGGCGATCTTGGTATCGCCAGACACCTCGCGGGCGCCGAGCTGGGTGGCATGTTGCTTCAGAATCTCCAGCACGCGCTCGTAGTCGTTGCGATGCACCGTGAAGGTGAAATCAGTGGTGCCATCGCGACCGATATTCTGGATGATCATGTCTACTTCGATGTTGGCGTCGGACACCGGTCCCAGAATGCTGAAAGCAACGCCGGGCCGGTCGGGAACGCCCAGCACGGTGAGCTTGGCCTCGTCGCGGTTGAACGCGATGCCGGCAATCAACTCTTTCTCCATGGTTTCCGCCTCGAACGCTTCCTCGAAAGTGATCAGAGTGCCCGGGCCTTCCTGAAAGGTGGAGAGCACACGTAATGGGACATTGTGTTTGCCGGCGAATTCCACCGAGCGGATTTGCAAAACCTTGGAGCCGAGGCTGGCCATCTCCAACATCTCCTCGAAGGTGATGCGATCCAGCCGGCGAGCTTCGGGAACCACGCGCGGGTCGGTGGTGTAGACCCCATCCACGTCGGTGTAGATCTGGCACTCGTCGGCTCCGAGCGCGGCGGCCAGCGCGACGCCGGTGGTATCGGAGCCGCCTCGACCCAGGGTGGTGATGTTGCCGTCCTCGTCCACCCCCTGGAATCCCGCCACCACCACCACCCGGCCGGCGTCGAGATCGGCGCGCATGGCGGTGGCTTCGATATCCTGGATACGGGCCTTGTTGAAGGCGTTGTCGGTGAGGATGCGAACCTGGCCACCGGTGTAGGAGCGGGCCGGACAATCGCGCTTTTCCAGGGCGATACACAGGAGCGCAATCGTCACCTGCTCGCCGGTGGCCAGCAACACATCCAGTTCGCGGGGATTGGGGCGGGAGGTGATGCCCTTGGCCAGCCCGATCAGCCGGTCGGTTTCGCCACTCATGGCCGATACCACGACCACCACCTGATGGCCGCGCTCGCGCCAGCCAATGACTTTGTCAGCCACATTCTCGATACGCTCGGGGTTGGCCACCGAGGTACCACCGTATTTCTGTACGATAAGCGCCATGGTTTCCCTACTAAAAGGCTAATCTTATTCCCAACCCAAAGGAGCCGGGTTTGCCGTAAAGGCGGCGATTATAGCGAAAGGCGGAAAATCTCCAAGCAATTCCCATGCGGGGGCGGATAAAACCGACGACGGGAAGAGCGGCCAGCGCGGCGTTGCCGAAAGGCGAGAGGCGAGAGGCGAATCAGTTTTCAAGCCGGGGCGGCGTAACGCCACCCCCTGGAGGGATTCAGGCCAGTTGACCGCGCACCCAGTCGGGCACGGAATGCAGCGCGGCATCCAGCTTGGCTGGATCGGCGCCGCCAGCTTGGGCCAGGTCGGGACGGCCGCCGCCCTTGCCGCCCACTTGCCGGGCAACCATATTAACCAGTTCGCCAGCCCTGATCCGCATGGTTTCCGCTGGAGTGACGCCAGCCACCAGCCGCACCTTGCCGTCCTCGACCGTGGCCAGCACCACCGCCGCCGCTTTGAGTTGGTCCTTGCAACGGTCCACCGCCTCGCGCAGGGTCTTGGCGTCCACGCCATCCAATCGGGCCGCCAACACCTTGATACCGTCCACATCCACGGTCTGGCTCAGCAGATCGGCGCCCTGGCCGCTGGCCAGCCGGCCCTTGAGCTGTTCGAGCTCCTTCTCCAGTTGTCGGGTGCGTTCGACCAGTTGTCGAACTTTGTCAGGGAAATTGTCGCGGTCGCCCTTGACCAGTTGCGCCGCCAGCCGGGCGCGGTCTTGCAGCGCGGCCACATAGTCCAAGGCCCGCTCGCCGGTCAGCGCCTCGATGCGCCGCACTCCGGCCGCCACGCCGCCCTCGGACGCGATCTTGAACAGGCCGATGTCGCCGACCCGGCGGACGTGGGTGCCGCCGCACAGTTCGGTCGAAAACTCGCCCATCCTTAACACGCGCACTTTATCGCCATATTTTTCGCCAAACAGCGCCATTGCGCCGGCGGCGATAGCCTCTTCCGGCGCCATGATGGTGGTTTCGACCGCGACGTTGCCGCGAATCTGGGCATTGACCAGCCGCTCGATAGTTTCCAACTGCTCCGGGGTGACCGGCTCGAAATGGGAAAAGTCGAAACGCAGCCGTTGCGAGTCCACCAGCGAACCTTTCTGGGTGACGTGGGTACCCAGCACTTGGCGCAGCGCCGCATGCATAAGATGCGTCGCGGAATGATGCAGGGCGGTGGCCTGGCGCTGGGCGGTATCCACCTGCGCTAGCACCGTGGCGCCGCGCCGCAGTTGCCCTTGCTTCAGCACACCGATGTGAGTAAACACGCCTTCGCCTTGCTTCTGGGTGTCGCGAACCTCGAATTCCAGCCCGTCGGCGCGCAGCCAGCCGCTATCGCCGACCTGGCCGCCGGATTCGGCGTAGAACGGGGTGTGATCCAGTACCACCACGCCATCCTCCCCGGCGTTCAGTTCCGTCACCGCCCGACCGTCGCGGAACAGCGTCGCCACCGTCGCCTCTTCTTCCAGCCGGTCGTAGCCGTGGAACTCGGTATGACCCTCGACGCCGAGGTCGGCGGTCTGGCGCTGGCCGAACTGGCTGTGGGCGCGAGCGCGTTCCCGCTGCGCCGCCATTTCCCGGTCGAAGCCCGCCGTGTCCAGTTGCAAGCCGCGCTCGCGGGCGATATCGGCGGTCAAGTCCACGGGGAAGCCGTAAGTATCGTAGAGCTTGAACACGGTCTCGCCGGGGATGATCGCGCCGGACAAATCGGCGATGCCCTCTTCCAGCAGCTTCATGCCGTGGGACAGGGTTTCGGCGAAGCGCTCTTCCTCCTGGCGAACGACGCGGGCCACATGGTCTTTGGCGCTGACCAGTTCCGGGTAGGCGTCGCCCATCTCGGCGACCAGCGGCTCAACCAGCTTGTGGAAGAAGCTGCCCTCGGCGCCCAGTTTGTAGCCGTGGCGAATGGCGCGGCGCATGATCCGCCGCAGCACGTAGCCGCGGCCTTCGTTGGAAGGGAGAACGCCGTCGGCGATCAGGAAGGCGGTGGCGCGGATGTGGTCGGCGATGACTTTTAGAGAACTGGACTGTAAATCCCTGGCGCCGGTGGCTTCGGTGGCGGCCTGGATGAGGTGGCGGAACAGATCGATCTCGTAGTTGCTGTGGACGCCCTGCATCACCGCCGCCAGCCGTTCCAGCCCCATGCCGGTGTCCACGGAGGGTTTTGGCAGCGGAGTCAGCGCGCCGTCGGCGCTCCGGTCGTACTGCATGAACACCAGATTCCAGATTTCGATGTAGCGGTCGCCGTCCTCGTCCGGCGTGCCAGGCGGACCGCCGGCGATTTCCGGGCCATGATCGTAGAAGATTTCCGAACAGGGACCACAGGGGCCGGTGTCGCCCATCGCCCAGAAGTTGTCGCTCTCGTAATGCTTGCCGCCGGGCTTGTCGCCGATGCGGGCGATGCGCTCCCTGGGTACCCCGATTTCCTCGGCCCAGACCTGGAAGGCCTCGTCGTCGGTCTGGTAGACCGTGACCCACAGCTTGTCCACCGGCAGCTTCAGCACCCCGGTCAGGAACTCCCAGGCGAAACGGATGGCGTCGGCCTTGAAGTAGTCGCCGAAACTGAAGTTGCCCAGCATTTCGAAGAAGGTGTGATGGCGAGCGGTGTAGCCGACGTTTTCCAGATCGTTGTGCTTGCCACCAGCCCGCACGCAGCGCTGGGCGGTAGCGGCCCGGCGATAGGGCCGATGATCTCGGCCGGTAAAGACGTCCTTGAACTGCACCATGCCGGCGTTGGTAAACAGCAGCGTACTGTCGTTGAGCGGGACCAGCGGGCTGCTGGCCACCACCTCGTGGCCATGGTCACGGAAGTAATCCAGAAAGAGTTTGCGGAGTTCGGCGCTGCTGGTCATGGTCGGGCTTCAGGGTCGGGGGTCGGGGGTCGGAATCGCTGCCATTAGCTTAAGCGGGTAGGTGGGGACAAAGTGTACCGCAATCCCGGCTTGGAATGGCTGCTGGGATTGCGCGTTCCCCCATCCCATCCCCGACCTTCCGCCGACTCAGCCTGGTCTATTTTCCCAACCGCACTCCGCCGCCCTTGCGGAACGTCAGTCCGTCTTTCCCAGCATCTACCGCTACGGTGTCGTCCGGCCCGAACTCGCCGGCCAGAATCCGTCGCGCCAGTGGATTTTCCAGCTCCTGCTGGATCGCCCGCTTGAGCGGCCGCGCGCCGTAGACCGGATCGAAACCAGCCTCGCCCAGCCGATCCAGCGCCGCCGTGGTGACTTCCAGCCCCATCTGCCGGTCGGCCAGCCGTTGGCGCAGATAACCGATCTGGATATCGGCAATCGCCCGAATCTGCTCCCGGCCCAGCGGATGGAACACCACCACCTCGTCAATCCGGTTGATGAACTCCGGCCGGAAATGATCCGCCACCTGCGCCATCACCATGCTCTTCATCAGCGGGTAATTGTTCTGCGCCGCCAGTTCCTGAATCATCTGCGAGCCGAGGTTGGAGGTCATCACCACCACAGTGTTGCGGAAATCCACCGTCCGGCCCTGACCGTCGGTCAGGCGTCCATCGTCCAGCACCTGCAACAGCACGTTGAAGACATCCGGGTGGGCTTTCTCGATCTCGTCCAGCAGAATGACCGAATAAGGCCGCCGCCGCACCGCCTCGGTCAGATAACCGCCTTCCTCGTAACCGACATAGCCAGGCGGTGCGCCGATCATCCGGGCCACGGAGTGTTTTTCCATGAATTCCGACATGTCGATCCGCACCATCGCCTCTTCGGTGTCGAACAGGAATTCGGCCAGCGCTTTGCACAATTCAGTCTTGCCCACGCCGGTCGGGCCGAGAAACAGGAACGAACCATTGGGCCGCTTCGGATCGGACAACCCGGCGCGGGAGCGGCGAATGGCGTCGCAGACCGCCTTGACCGCTTCGTTCTGGCCCACCACCCGCCGCTGAATGGCCTCCTCCATCCGCAGCAGCTTGTCGCGCTCGCCTTCCAGCATCTTGGCCACCGGAATGCCGGTCCACTTGGAGACGACTTCGGCAATCTCTTCTTCCGTGACCTTGTTGCGCAGCAGCTTGAATTCGTCCTGCTTGACGGCGCTGGCCTGCGCCAGCTTCCGCTCCAGTTCCGGGATGCGGCCGTAGCTCAGTTCCGACATCCGCGCCAGATCACCGGCGCGGCGGGCAGTATCCAGATCCAGTCGCGCCCGCTCCAGTTCCTCCTTGATTTGGGCCGAACCGTGCAGCGCCAGTTTTTCCGCCCTCCAGATTTCCTCCAGATCGGCGGACTCGCGTCCCAGCTTGGCGATCTCCTGCTCCAGCAAATTCAGTCGCTTTTTGGAGGCATCATCGCTTTCCTTTTTCAGCGCCTCGCGCTCGATCTTGAGCTGGATCAGCCGCCGGTCGAGCCGGTCCATTTCCTCCGGCTTGGAATCAATCTCCATGCGGATGCGCGAAGCCGCCTCGTCCATCAGGTCAATCGCCTTGTCCGGCAACTGCCGGTCGGTGATGTAGCGGTGCGACAGCGTGGCGGCGGCGACAATCGCCGGGTCGGTAATATCCACCGCATGATGAATCTCGTAGCGCTCTTTCAAACCGCGCAAAATCGCAATGGTGTCCTCGACGTTCGGTTCATTGACCAGCACTTTCTGGAAGCGCCGCTCCAGCGCCGCATCCTTCTCCACATATTTGCGGTACTCGTCCAGCGTGGTGGCGCCGATGCAGTGCAGTTCGCCGCGCGCCAGCGCCGGCTTGAGCATGTTGCCGGCGTCCATCGCGCCCTCGGCCTTGCCGGCGCCGACCATGGTGTGCAACTCGTCGATGAACAGGATGATCTGGCCTTCCTGCTTGGCCAGATCCTTCAGCACCGCCTTCAGCCGTTCCTCGAACTCGCCGCGGAACTTGGCGCCGGCGATCAGCGCGCCCATGTCCAGCGACAACACCCGCTTGCTTTTCAGCCCTTCCGGCACTTCGCCGTTGATGATGCGCTGGGCCAGGCCCTCGACGATGGCGGTTTTGCCGACGCCGGCCTCGCCGACCAGCACCGGGTTGTTCTTGGTCCGCCGCTGCAAGACTTGAATGGTGCGGCGGATTTCGTCGTCGCGGCCGATCACCGGATCGAGCTTGCCTTGTTCGGCGCGCTCGGTCAGATCAATGGTGTACTTCTCCAGCGCCTGACGTTGATCCTCGGCATTGGCGTCCTCGACCTTCTGGCCGCCGCGCATGGCGTCGATGCCACGTTCGATCAGACTCTTGGTCGCGCCGGCCTTGCGCAGCAGAGCGCCCAGTTCACCCTTGTCCTCCAGCGCGGCCAGCACGAACAGTTCGGACGAGATATAGGCGTCCTTGCGCTGCTGGGCCAGCTTGTCGGTCAGGTTCAGCAGCCGCGACAGGGCGTTGGAAATCTGCACGTCGCCGCCGGACCCTTCGACGCGCGGCAGCCGATCCAGCGCCTCGCTGAGTTGGGAGCGCAGCAGGTTGACGTTGACGTCGGCTTGGGCGAGCAAGGGCCGCACCGTGCCGCCGTCCTGGTCGAGCAGGGCCGCCAGCACATGCGCCGGTTCGATGAATTGATGATCGCGGCCCACCGCCAGGCTCTGGGCGTCGCTCAGAGCCAGTTGGAATTTGCTGGTCAGTTTGTCCATGCGCATGGCTGGTCTACCCCTTGGTACGTGATTTCCTTACGAATTGGTGATGATTTGGAAGAATTCAAGGGGTGTATCGCCTCCGCGCGCCCGATGGCGGTTCGAGCGTGATGGCTGCGGCCCTCACCCCCAACCTCTCTCCCGCAAGCGGGTGAGGGGAGTGAACGGTTACGTCCACCATTGCTTCCCGGACGCGCCGGGGTTCCCGTCTTTTCGAGAGCTAAATTTAGCTCTATAATTAGCACTTATTGCCAGTGGGAGTCTACAGTCTACGATGAATATGATTTATGCGGATGTGACGGTGAGCATATCCGAGTTGAAGAAAAACCCAGCCCACGTTCTGCGCGAGGCCGGCAACCGTCCCGTGGCGGTGCTCAGTCACAACAAACCGGCGTTTTACATGGTTCGTCCGGAGTTGTTCGAGGCCCTGCTGGATTCGGTTGCCGACCAGGATCTGGCCGAATTGGTCGCCAGCCGTCTAGCCCTGAAAAACGAAGCGGTCGAGGTGGATATTGACCACGTCTGAGACTTCGGATGGTCCACCAGCACGGTATAGGTACCGACTCAAGTTCGTTCCGCCCGCGCTGGAGGAGTGGAGAAATCTCGACGGTTCGGTCAAGGAACCTCTGCGGAAACTGCTCCGCAAACGCCTGGAAAACCCTCACGTACCGGGCGCGGAGCTAACGGGTCCATTGCGGGGCTGCTACAAGATCAAGCTGCGGAAGCAAGGCTACCGTCTCGTTTACACCGTGGAGGAGGATGCGCTGGTCGTGCTGGTCCTCGCGGTGGATCACCGCGAGGATTCCGCCGCCTACCAATCGGCGCGGGAACGCTTGCGTCGAATGCTATCCGCGCTCTGACCAGACCCTCAAGCCTTGAAGCGCGACTACCGTTTCAGTATCGCCGCCGCAATCGCCTTCACACTTTCACCAGCGGGTTCCCGTTACAGCAACCGCGGCTCGACGGTACGCCGCCTAAACCGCTTACCAGTAGCCCACTATAGGGCGTATAGAGCAGCCCTTTTAAGGTCATTTAGGCTGTCTTCCCAGCCACTACCTTTGGGGTGATTCCTTTGAGAAGCTTAGCCGTCGATACATGAGGGTGACCTTTGAATTGATTTCTCTCCAGCCGTGGTTTTTT
>JBATNZ010000210.1:0-4923 GCA_049290615.1 Candidatus Contendibacter sp. | reverse complement strand
CTGCGGGGCTGCGGCTTGCCCGGTTTGGCCGAAGACGAGGCGTTGCCAGCCGCGCTCGGTCGCGCCAAGGTGGCCATTGAGCAGGGCCGCCAGGCCGCGACGGCGCGCGCCCATCAGGAGCAACGCATCGCCGAATTCGCAACCGAGCTGCGTGGCGTGGCCGCCAAACGCGCCGGACTGGCCGGAAAACGCGCGGCCTGGTGGGAGCAGTGGGATGCCACGGTGGCCGCGTTGCGGCTGCCACCCCAGGCCTTGCCGGCGGAGGCGCGGGTCCGGCTCGATCAGTGGGATCAGCTCGCCAAGGTTCTAGACACGCTGGAAACCCTGGCCAGCGAGGCGCGCGGGGAGCAGGCCACTCGATCGGCTTTCGAAGACACGCTGGCTGAACTGGCGCGGACTGTCGATGAACCCGCCACGGGCGTGGACGCTGACCAGGTCGCCATCGCGCTGTACGATGCATTGAACGCCGCCCGTGACGCCGATCAGCGGCGCAAACAGCTCGCCGCCGCCATCGAACGGGAACAGCAGCGGCTCGGTCAAGCGGTAACCGCCGCCGCGATCCAGCACGACCGCTTGACCGAATTGACGCGCCGGGCCGGGGTGGAATCGCCGGACCAACTGGCGGCCATGGAGGATGACTCGGCCCGCAAGCGGCGGCTTGCCGAACGGGTCGCCGAAATCGAGGAGCAACTGGTGCGCGGCGCCGCCCGCCCCCTGGCCGACGTTCTGGCCGAGATCGAGGGCGAGGATCTGGCCGCCGCCAACGCCCGCCTGGACCAACTGGAAACGATGATCCGTGAGCGGGAAACCGGGGTCGAAAGCGCCCACGCGGCGGACCTGGACGCCCGCCGCGCTTTTGACGCCATCGACGGGAGCGACGTTGCGGCGCGGGCCCAGCAGGAAGCCGAGGAGATGACCGCCCATATCGCCCGGCTGACCCGCGCCTACGCGCGCGCCCGACTGGCCGGCGCCATCGTGGCGCGCGTCGTACAGATGTACCGGGAGCGCCATCAGGGGCCGGTGCTGCGCCGCGCCAGCGAGATCTTCGCCCGGATCACGCTGGGCAGTTTCGGCGGCCTGGTGATGGATTACGAGGACGACCGGCAAATGCTCCTCGGTCAGCGGCCGGACGGCTCGCGGCTGGCGGTGGCCGGCATGAGTCAGGGCACCCGCGACCAGCTTTTTCTGGCGCTGCGCCTCGCGGCCATCGAGGAACACCTCCAGGAGCGCGAGGCGGTCCCCATCGTGATCGACGATCTGCTGGTACAATTCGACGATGTCCGGGCGGCGGCAACGCTGGAGGTGCTCGCCGAACTGGCCCGGCGGACCCAGGTGCTGTTTTTCACCCACCACGGCCATCTCTGCGAACTGGCCACGGCGACCCTGGCGACCGCTGCCTGGCGGCGGCACGAGTTGAGCGCCAACCCGGTCGGCGGGTGAGCGCCGCACCGACATCCCTATCAGAGACCCACCCCCATGAGCGAATACCAGTACTACGAGTTTCTGGCCATGGACCGGCCGTTGAGCGCGCGGGAAATGGCCGAGTTGCGCGCGCTGTCGACCCGCGCCCGGATCACGACGGTGAGCTTCGTCAACGAATACAGTTGGGGCAGTTTCAAGGGCGATCCCGACACCCTGATGGAACGCTATTTCGACGCTCATGTTTATCTGGCCAACTGGGGACAGCGCCGTTTCTCGCTCCGCCTGCCCCGCGACGTGCTGGATTTCAAGATGGCCGCCGCGTATGGAACCGAATACGCGCTGGTGATCCGGGATGCCGGCGAGCACTGGGTGATCGACTGGAACCTGAGTGCGGAGGATGAGGGGGGCGGCTGGGTGAGCGAGGACGAGGGGCATGACTGGATGGCGCGGTTGACGCCCCTGCGCGAGGAACTGTTGCGCGGCGACTGGCGCGGGCTGTACATCGGCTGGCTGGCGGGCATGGCCGCCGGGGAAGTGGAGGACGACCGGTTGGAGCCGCCGGTGCCGGCTGGCCTGAAGCAGTTCACCGCTGCGCAACTGGCCCTGGCCACGTTTCTAGCCGTCGACTTCGACCTGCTGACGGGCGCGGTCATGGCCAGCGCCGATGCCGCCACGGACACCACGCCGCCGGGGGAAATGGAAACCTGGCTGGATACCGTGCCGCCCGATGAAGCGCGCGACGTACTCCGCCAGTTGCTGGCTGGTGAAGGTCAGCGGGTCGAACGCTCGCTGAAGGCCCGGTTTGTCGCCTGGCAACGAGCGCAACGTCCGCCCACCACAACTGGCGCAACCCGCCGGACCGTGGCTGAGCTCCAACGGTTGGCCGACGAGGTCGAGCAAATTCGCCAGCGGCAGGAAACCGAAGTCCGCGCTCGCGCGGATGCCGAGCGCCAAAAACAGCGCGAAGCCTATCTGGCCACGCTGGCGCGGGATTTCGACCGTGCCTGGGCGGCGGCGGACCAGCAGGCCGTGCGTGGCGTGGCGGCGGCCTACGACGAGGTGCGGCGCGCGGTCATCGACCTGGCCGAAGCCTACGAGCGGCACGCCACGCGGGAACAGTTCGAACAAGCCCTGCAACGCTTCATGACCCCGCATGTCCGGCGCACCGCGCTGGTCAAGCGGCTGATCGATGCGGGTCTTTGGAAAAGGCGGTAGCCTGTAGCCGGGTTTTGGCTCGACGGCGCCGACCGCGCCCTCCCTGGCCGCGTCGGCATCGCTACGGCAACATCCCCGCATTCGCCGGCGGCCGGCTCCAGAACAGGGCGTGTAGCCGCAGCAGCATGTCCGGGTCCGAGATCAAATCGCGTTTTTGCGCCGCGCTCAGACTGTCCGGCCCTTCTTCCTCCAACTGGTGGACCAGGCCTTCCAGATAATGCCGACGCCGCTTGCCGGGCGGCTCGCGCGACGGCAGCAGCGACAGGTGCAAGGCGTTGACGTAGGGATCG
The DNA here is from genome assembly GCA_049290615.1 of Candidatus Contendibacter sp. Classification (GTDB taxonomy): domain Bacteria; phylum Pseudomonadota; class Gammaproteobacteria; order Competibacterales; family Competibacteraceae; genus Contendibacter. Next base: position 1,996 of record JBATNZ010000210.1, on the reverse strand, counting down.
GTCAGCGCCTGGACGAAGCGACTGGCCGGCGTCTCTCGCAACACCGGCAGCGCCGGCTCGCCCTCTTCCAGATGTTCCTCCAGATAGCGCAGCACCGCCGGCGGTTCGGTTTCCTCCGGGGTCAGGAACAGGCCCAGTTCCCGCGACTGACGGCCCAGGGCGATGCTGCTGGACAGCATGGACACGGGGATGGCCAGCCCCAGCCCCAGCAGCACCGGGGTAAACCACCAGAAAAACGCCGGCACGTACTGGTAGCTCAACACGCCAGCGACCACGCCGATCAGGGTCTGCACGCCATGGGTCAGCGCCGCCTCCTGGAATCCGGTCTGATGATCGCCGCGCTGCTGCGACGGCCAGCCCACGGCGCGGCGCATCAGGATCGCCAGCACGAACTTGGTCTGAAACAGCATCAGCACCGGCGCCGTCAATACCGAGAACACCGTTTCCAGCACCACGCTCAGGGTCGCATTGAGCATCCCGCCGTAGGCGCGGCGCAGCCGGTCATCCTTGAGCAGCAGCACCAGCGCCAGCCCCTTGGGCAGAAACAGCATGGTCAGCGTGACCAGCAATACGGTGGTCATTTCCACCGCGAACGAGACCGGCCACACCGGCGCCCAGTTCTCGCCGAAGAAATACACCGGTTCCTGCTGGGTCTGGAAATACGCCTCGACCCCGGTGGCGATCAGAAACAACAGCCACAGCGGCGAGGCCAGATACGACATCACGCCCATCGAAAAATGTAGCCGGCTCAGCGCGTTGAAACCTTGGGACAGCGCCAGCCGCAGGTGCTGGAGATTACCTTGGCACCAGCGGCGGTCGCGCTTGGCGTAGTCGATCAGGGTCGGCGGAATTTCCTCGTAGCTGCCTTCCAGATCGTAGGCCAGCCACACTTCCCAGCCGGCCCGCCGCAGCAGCGCCGCCTCGACGAAATCGTGGCTGAGAATGTCGCCGCCGAACGGTTCGCGGCCCGGCAGTTTCGGCAGGCCACAGTGGTCCAGGAACGGCTGGATACGGACGATGGCGTTGTGGCCCCAGTAGTTGCTCTCACCCAACTGCCAGTAGTTCAGTCCGGCGGTGAACATCCGTCCGTACAGGCTGCCGGCGAATTGCAGGATGCGGGCGAACAGCGATTCGCGGTTGATCGGCACCGGCGGGGTCTGTAACAGCGCCACCCGCGGCTGGCGCTCCATGATCCGCACCATCTCGACCAGGGTTTCGCCCTTCATGATGCTGTCGGCGTCCAGCACGATCATGTAGCGGTAATGGCCACCCCAGCGAGTGCAGAAATCCTCCAGGTTGCCGCTCTTGCGGCTGGTGTTCTCCGGCCGGTTGCGATAGAAGATCCGCCCCTTGCCGTCCAGTGCCCGCACCATGTCCTGCCAGCGCAGTTCCTCCTCGACCCAGACGTCCGGATCGCGGGTGTCGCTGAGCACGAAGAAATCGAAGTCGTCGAGCCGGCCAGTGTCCGCCAGTGACCGGTGGATGGCGCGCAGGCCGGCGAACACCCGTTCCGAATCCTCGTTGTAGATTGGCATCAGGATCGCGGTGCGCGGCGGCGGCGCGGCTGGCGCGGACGACGGGTCCGACTGGCGCGAAATCGCCCAGCGGTCGCGGCCGGTCAGGATCACGAAAAAGCCCATGAACGCGGTCCAGAACGAGATACAAATCCAGGAAAACAGGATGGCGTACAGCACCAGCAGGATGAGTTCCATCGGGCTGAGACCGTCGGTCTGGAAGACGCTGACCATCAGGCCCATCGCGCCCAGCGTCGTCAGCAGCACCAGCAGGAAGAACGCCACCCGCCGCAGGGTATGCCCCATGATCGGGGGTTGAACGGTTTGGGTCATGACACATCCAGGAAAGAGGGAATTAGGACTTACGCATTGACAGGAGGTTGAAATTGTGGATTCAGGTGCTCCAAGTTAGGGGTGAACGTTTGGATGAATGCAGCAATGATCGGATTAAACAACTCACGCTTTAAGCGATAGCAATTACG
>JBATNZ010000209.1:0-26191 GCA_049290615.1 Candidatus Contendibacter sp. | reverse complement strand
CGTAATTGCTATCGCTTAAAGCGTGAGTTGTTTAATCCGATCATTGCTGCATTCATCCAAACGTTCACCCCTAACTTGGAGCACCTGAATCCACAATTTCAACCTCCTGTCAATGCGTAAGTCCTATGAAAATAAATTGATAACCGCACTTGCCACAGCGCGTGCCGTCGCGGTATTTCTGATTATGGCTACAGTCGGGACAACGCATTGGCTCACTCTCCCGGTGGGATGATCAGACCTTCAAACGGGCAGGATGCCCGCCGTTCAACATCTGCGTTCTATCACCATTGAGTTTATCCAAAGGTTATGTTTCACGTGAAACCTCGCGCCTTTGGTTTCACGTGAAACCTTTCGGTGCAGGGCAGGATGAATCCAACCGCCGCGCCGGGTTATACTTGAAAACAGCTACGGTTCAAAACTACAGAGTATCCGGGGACGAACGAACCGTCCCCTTCGTCTTTCGGAGGCGCTTGTGCGCGACGTTTCGACCTTTCAGGGGCTGATTCTGGCCTTACAGGACTACTGGGCGCGGCAAGGCTGCGTGCTGCTGCAACCCTATGATATGGAGGTGGGCGCGGGAACCTTCCATCCCGCCACCTTTCTGCGCGCCATCGGCCCCGAACCGTGGAGCGCCGCCTATGTGCAACCTTCCCGCCGCCCCACCGATGGCCGCTACGGCGAAAATCCCAACCGCCTGCAGCACTACTATCAATACCAGGTGGTCATCAAACCCTCGCCGCTGGACTTGCAGGACCTCTACCTCGGCTCGCTGAAGGAACTCGGTCTCGATCCGCTGATCCATGACATCCGCTTCGTCGAGGACAACTGGGAATCGCCGACGCTCGGCGCCTGGGGGTTGGGCTGGGAGGTGTGGTTGAACGGCATGGAAATCACCCAATTTACCTATTTCCAGCAGGTCGGCGGTCTGGACTGCAAACCGGTCACCGGCGAAATCACCTACGGCCTGGAACGCATCGCCATGTATTTGCAGGGCGTGGAAAGCGTGTTCGATCTGGTCTGGACCGACGGGCCGCTGGGTCGCGTGACCTATGGCGACGTGTTCCACCAGAACGAAGTCGAAATGTCCACCTACAATTTTGAGTACGCCGATGCCACCGCGCTGTTCGTCGGATTCGACACCTGCGAAGCCGAAAGCAAACGGCTGATCGATCTTGGCCTGCCCCTGCCCGCCTACGAAATGACCCTCAAAGCCTCCCATACTTTCAACCTGCTGGATGCCCGCAAGGCCATCTCCGTCACCGAACGCCAGCGTTTTATCCTGCGGGTTCGCGCCCTGGCGCGGGCGGTGGCGCAGGCCTACTACGACGCCCGCGCCGCCCGGGGTTTTCCGATGTGCGCGCGGCAGGCGGCGGCGACTCCAAAAAGCACGGAGGCGGCCCATGGCTAATACCGACACCCGCGATCTGCTGATCGAGATTGGCACCGAGGAATTGCCGCCGAAAGCTCTATCCAATCTGGCGCTGGCCTTTGAGCAGGGCATCCGCGCCGGGCTGGAGCAGGCGGGTTTGGCCAGCGACGCCATCCGCCGCTTCGCCACTCCGCGCCGACTGGCGGTGGTGGTTGACAAGCTGCCGGTACGCCAGACCGACCGGCGACTGGAACGCCGCGGCCCGGCGCTGAGCGCCGCTTTTGGCCCGGATTGGACACCAACCAAAGCCGCCGAGGGCTTTGCCCGTTCCTGTGGCGTCAGCGTCGCCGATCTGCAAAAACAGGAAACCGACAAGGGCGCCTGGCTGGTGCATGTCAGCGTCGAGCCGGGCGCGGCGACCGCCGAGCTGATTCCCGGCATCGTCCTCGCCGCCCTGGCCGGTCTGCCGATTCCCAAGCGGATGCGCTGGGGCGACCGCGACGACGAATTCGTGCGTCCGGTGCATTGGGTGGTGTTGCTGTTCGGCGACGAGATCATCCCCGCCACGATCATGGGTGTTCAAACCGGTCGCGAGACGCGCGGCCATCGGTTCCACTGCCCGCAACCGATCAGGGTCGCTTCCCCCGCCGACTATGCCCGGCAACTCGCCAGCGAAGGTAAAGTCATCGCCGACTTCGCCGAGCGCCGCGCCGCGGTGCGCGCCCAGGCCGAAGCCATCGCCGCCGAATTGCGTGGCGTGGCGGTTATCAAACCGGAACTGCTCGACGAAGTGACGGCGCTGGTGGAATGGCCGGTGGCATTGGCAGGCAATTTCGAGCGGCGCTTCCTCGACGTGCCGGCCGAAGCGTTGGTCAGCACCATGCAGGATAACCAGCGCTACTTTCCGGTGGTGGACGAGCACGGTCGGCTGCTGCCGCATTTCATCACCATCGCCAATCTGGAGAGCCACGATCCAGCGCAGGTGCGGGCCGGCAACGAACGGGTGATCCGCCCGCGCTTCAGCGACGCCGAATTCTTCTGGAACCAGGATCGCAAGCAACCGCTGGCGGCGCGCATGGAGAGCCTGAAGCATGTGGTGTTCCAGCAGCGACTGGGCACGCTGGCCAGCAAAAGCGAACGGGTGGCGGCGCTGGCGCGGTTCATCGCAGGCCACGGTCACGGCAACCCCGACTGGGCCGAGCGGGCGGCGCGGCTGGCCAAGTGCGACCTGCTGACCCAGATGGTGCAGGAGTTCCCGGAACTGCAAGGCATCATGGGTCGTTACTACGCCCTGCGTGACCAGGAAGCGCCGGAAGTCGCCCAGGCGCTGGAGGAACACTATTTGCCGCGCTTCGCCGGCGACCGGCTGCCGGCCACCGCCACCGGCCGCATCGTCGCCCTGGCCGACCGGCTGGACACGCTGACCGGCATTTTCGCCATCGGCCAGGGACCATCCGGCGCCAAGGATCCGTTCGCCCTGCGCCGCGCCGCGCTGGGTGTGTTGCGCATCCTGATCGAGGGCCAACTGGATCTGGATCTGCTGACCTTGCTGGAACGCGCCGCCGCCGGCTTCGAACCGGCTATCCGCGCCGGCCACGCGGTCGAGACCGTGTTCGAGTTCGTGATGGATCGCCTGCGTGGCTACTATCTGGACCAAGGCGTGCGCCCGGATACGTTCGAGGCGGTGCTCGACTGCCGCCCGACCCGACCGCTCGACTTCGACCAGCGGGTGCGTGCGGTTGGCGCTTTTCGGGAATTACCGGAAGCCGCCAGCCTCGCCGCCGCCAACAAACGCATCCGCAACATTCTCAGAAAGGTCGAGACAGTGCTGCCGTTCGAAGTGTGCCCCGATCTGCTGGTCGAGGAAGCGGAACAGACGCTGGCCGGACGGCTGGTCGAATTGTCTTCCGAAGTGATCCCGCTGATGGAAGCTGGCCTGTACGGCGATGCCCTGAACCGGCTGGCCGGTCTGCGCGAACCGGTGGACGCTTTCTTCGACCAAGTGCTGGTGATGGCCGAGGATCCGGCGTCGCGCGATAACCGCTTGGCCCTGCTCAACGAACTCGGCAGTCTGTTCCTGCGAGTGGCGGATTTCTCGCGCCTGCAGGATTAAGCGGAAACAGGTTTCACGTGAAACATCGACCAGTGACCGGGCGTCATGTTTCACGTGAAACCAACCAACCTCTCCGTGTCTTCCGTGGACGTAATCATTCAGTCCCCTCTCCCCTTGTCAAGGGGGAGAGGGCTTGGGGGTGGGGGCAAGTCTTTGAAACTGCGGCCCTCACCCCCAACCCCTCTCCCGCAAGCGGGCGAGGGGAGTGAACGGTTACCCGTGGACAAGGCATGATGTTTCACGTGAAACCAACCGACCCTGTCCGTGCGGCGGAACGCGAGTAGCCCAACCCCGATGAAACTGATTATTCTGGACCGCGACGGTGTTATCAACGAGGATTCCGACGCCTACATCAAATCCCCGGACGAATGGACGCCGATTCCTGGCAGTCTGGAAGCCATCACCCGTCTCAACCATGCCGGCTATCGGGTAGTGGTCGCCACCAATCAGTCCGGAGTTGGACGTGGTCTGTTCGATCTCGAAACCCTCAACCGAATCCACAAGAAGATGCATCGGATGGCGCAGGAAGCCGGTGGTCTGATCGACTCGGTGTTCTTCTGTCTGGATGTGGACGAGACTCATCCCTATCGCAAACCCAATCCGGGCATGTTGCTGGAAATCGGCCGGCGGCTGAAATGCGGCTTGCAAGGGGTGCCGGTGGTCGGCGATAGCGTGCGCGACATCCGGGCGGCGCGGGCGGCCAATGCCTGGCCCCTGTTGGTGCGAACCGGCAAGGGCGCCCGCACGCTGGAACGGGACGCGGAAAGCTGCGCCAACGTTCTGGTGTTCGACCATCTGGCCGCCATCGCCGACTATCTAATCAAGCCGACCGAATGACTCTTCGAGCCCACCGCATGTCTGTCCAAACCGCCACCAAGCTGTCCATGTTGAATCCATTGCTGCGCTCCCTGCTATTTTCACTCGGCATGCTCGCCTCGATGGGGATCGTAGCGTCGTTGGTAATGTTCGGTTTTTTCCTGCCCTTCCACCAGCGTTACCGAATATCCCAATACTGGACTCGCTTCACGATCTGGTGGCTGCGGATCACCTGCCGGCTCGATTATCAGGTGAGCGGCGTCGAACACATTCCCGACCGGCCGGTGGTCGTCATGGCCAAGCACCAGTCCACTTGGGAAACGCTGTTTCTCCAACAGTATTTGCCGCCGGTGGCTTGGGTGATCAAGCGCGAGCTATTGTGGGTTCCCTTCTTTGGTTGGGCGTTGGCGTTGTTGCGGCCCATCGCGATTAACCGTCAGTCGGGGGCCTCGGCGGTCAAGCAGGTGATCCGGCGGGGGATCACGCATTTGCGGCAGGGACAGTGGGTGCTCATTTTTCCCGAGGGCACCCGCGTCGCGCCTGGGGTGCGCAAACGGTACGGGATGGGTGGCGCGGTGCTGGCGGCGCACAGCGGCTGTCCGATTCTCCCGGTCGCGCACAATGCCGGCGAATTCTGGCCACGGGGCGTGTTCCTCAAGCGGCCGGGCACCATTCGGATGGCGTTCGGTCCCCTGATCGCCAGCGAGGGCCGCTCGCCGCAAGCCTTGAACCAGCAGGTGGAGGAATGGATCGAGGGCGCGATGGCGCGCCTCGGCGCGGATTCGGCGTCGTAGGCGTTCTTCGGTCTGAACCGCCGCCGCGCCACCCTCGACGAATCGATCATCACGACCGATGCAGGAGGAAGCAGGTCATGACTTTTAGCAACAGTGGGCACACCGTCAAGCGCTTCGATATGGAGATCCAGCAACTGGTTAACCTGGTGCTGGAAATGGGGCGGGCGGTGGAGCAGCAGGTCAACCGCGCCGTCGCGGTGTTTCGGGAAGGCGACGCGGCTGCGGCCCAGGCGGTCATCGCCGGCGATGAAGCAGTGAATCGCTGGGACATGGAAATTGACCGGAGTTGCGTGCGTCTGCTTAGCCGTCGGCAACCGGTGAGTACGGATTTGCGGCTGGTGATGGCGTTGAACAAGGCGGTCAACGATTTGGAACGGATCGGCGACGAGGCCAAGACCATTGCCGAGAAAACGCTGGCCATTCACGCCCGCGGTGGCCATCCGCAAGGGAACATTCCATTGGCGATGGACCGGCTGGCGGCGATCGCCAGCCGGCGGGTTGAAAACGCGCTGGACAGCCTGGCCCGGCTGGACGTAAACCAGGCCTGGGTGTTGGTGGGCACCAACGAAGCGGAGGGCGTGTTCCAGGACATCCTGCGCGAACTCGGCGCTTGCGTGGTCGACGGCGAGTTGACGGTGGCGACGGTGATCGATGTGGCGCTGGCGCTCAAGGCGCTGAAGCGGGTCGCCGACCGGGCCCAGAATCTGGCTGAATACGTGATTTTCGTGGTCGAGGGCCGGGACGTCCGGCACATCATGTAACGAGCGGCGAGTTTGATTGCTTTCCCGATCTCGCTATTCGCTTCTATAGCAATCCTATTTGAGTTGTGGATTTTCCCCTCCTTGGATAAGGATGGGTGGCGCATAGCGCCGGGGTGGTTTGAAGCGGCAATTCCACAGATCAGATAAGAGCACCATATCCCGCGCCCAGTTCCTGATCCAGTTCCGCCAGTCGTTGCGGGGTGCCAATATCCCGCCAGCTCCCCGCGTAGTGCTCGCCGCTCACCCGGTCCGCCGCCATGGCCCGGCGCAGCAGCGGTCCCAAGGGAAATCGGCCCGGCGCGCAGCCGGCGAACAGTTCCGGACGCAGCACGCTGATGCCGCTGAAGGTCAATCGCCGCGCGCCGGATTCCCGGACTCGTCCGTCCGCCGCCAGCGCGAAGTCACCCTCCCGATGGTGCGGCGGATTGCTCACCAGCACCAGATGAGCCAGCCCGGCGGGCAAAGCCGACAGACGCGCGAAGGGATAGTCGGTCCACACATCGCCGTTGACCACCAGAAAGGGTTCCGAACCGAGCAACGGCAGGGCCTGGAAGATGCCACCGCCGGTTTCCAGCGCCTCTGGCGGTTCTGGCGACCAGGCGATGCGCATTCCCCAGTCCCGACCGTCGCCCAGCGCCGCTGGCAACTGTTCTCCCAGATGGCCGGTGTTGATGACGATCTCGCCGATGCCCGCCGCCCGCAAGGCTTCGAGATGATGCGCGATAAGCGGCCTGCCGGCGACCGGCAGCAAGGGTTTGGGGGTATGGTCGGTCAGCGGGCGCATCCGTTCGCCGCGCCCAGCGGCGAGAATCATCGCCTTCATGGCGTCGGTTGCCAGTGGTCCACGCCCCGCGCCCGAAGAAGATCGCGCAGCCCCGCCAGTTCGGGGTAGCGGTTCGCCACCTCCAGTACGTAGCCCAGGGTTCGGGGAATGTCGCGCAGATAGCCCGGCTTGCCGTCGCGCAAGTTCAGGCGAGCGAAAATGCCGATGGCCTTGAGATGACGTTGCGCTCCCATCAGATCGAACCAGTACAGGAACTGGCCGGCGTCGTCCAGCCCTGGCATCCCCAGCGTCCGCAGCCGCGCCCGGTGATCCAGCGCCCACGCCTCGACCGACTCGCGCGGCCAGGCGATGTAGCAATCGCGCAGTAGCGAAACCAGATCGTAGGTGACCGCGCCCACCACCGCGTCCTGGAAATCCAGCACGCCGGGATTGTCCGGGTCGGTGACCATCAGGTTGCGGGAGTGGTAGTCCCGGTGAACCCAGACCCGCGGCTGTTCCAGCGCATTGTCGGCCAACAGGGCGAAGACGTGATCGAGCGCGTGGTGTTCCTCCTCCCGCAAATTCAGACCGAGTAGTTGGCCCAGGAACCAGTCGCGGAACAGTTCCATCTCCCGGTGCAGCAGTGCTGAATCGTAGGGCGGCAGCAACGGCGAGCCGGGATCGCCGCCGACTTGCAGGCGCGCCAGCGCATCCAGGGCGTCGCCGTAGAGAGTGGGCGCGCCGCGCTGATCGAGTTCCGCCAGGTATTGCCGGGAACCGAGATCGGTCAGCAGCAGCAGGCCCTGATCGAGATCGCCGGCCAGTACCTCGGGCGCGTTCAACCCCAAACCGCGCAAGGCTTGGGCGATGGCGACGAACGGTCGGCAATCCTCCTTATCCGGCGGGGCGTCCATGACGATGCGGGTCTGGCCGTCGCACCAGACCCGGAAATAGCGACGGAAACTGGCGTCGCTGGAGGCCGGGGCGATCCGGTCCAGTCGCGCCGGCAGCACATCGTTCAGCCACTCCCGCACCAGTTGTTCACGCTCACTCACAACGTTCGCTCCATCTTAAATTGAGTTAGTCCGACGCATCGACCGATGCCGCGCCCGGATTGCAGCAAAAACCAATCTATGCGATGTTAGGGCACTTTAATTCACGCGTAAAATCCTGTTCCGTGACGCCGCATTGCCGAATGCTTCTGACGGGTGCCGCGCTGACCCTGCTACCGCTGGCCGGGGTTCGGGCGCAATCCGCCGACGTGCTCGATCCATGGGTCCAGTGCGAAATCGACGAGCTGGCCGGGGAAATCGTCCCCGCCACCCCGAACGCGCCGCCACTGGACGAATTGCCGATCCAGGCCGAAGCCGGCCGGCTCGACGCCTCCCCCGCCGAATCGCGGCTCGAAGGCAAGGCCAAGCTGTCCCGGGGCGACCAGCGCTTGCGCGCCGAAAAGATCACCCTGGAGCGGCCGGCCAATCGCGCCCGGGCCGAAAGCGGCTTCGTCTACGGCGATCCGCGCCAGGCCCTGCGCGGCAAGCAGGCGGACGTGGATTTGAACGCCGAAACCGGCCAGTTCAAGGATGTGGATTACTACCTGCCGGCCCGCAACGCCCAAGGCCATGCCGAGGAAGTGAAGATGGATCGTCGCCAGCGGCTCAGCCTGCTGGAAGACGCCACCTACTCCACTTGCCCGCGCGGCAAGGAAGTATGGGAATTGCGCGCCCATGAAATCCATCTGGACCAGAATACCGGCCGCGGCTCGGCCCACGACATCGTGCTCGCGTTCAAGGACACACCGGTGTTCTACTTCCCCTATCTGTCGTTTCCGATTACCGATGAACGGCAGTCGGGTTTTCTGTTCCCCCGCCAGGGCTACGACAGCGATACCGGTTTCGACCTGACTATTCCCTATTACTGGAACATCGCCCCGAATCGCGACATGACCATCGCCCCACGCCTGATGACCGAACGCGGTGTTCTACTGGGCGTGGAATACCGGTTTCTCGAACCCTGGCATCAGGGGCGGTTGGGCTTTGAGTATATTCCGGACGATCGCCGCTACGAAGGCGCCCGCGGTTCCTTCAATATCAGCGACCGCGCCGCGCCGCTGCCGAATGTCTACACCGATCTGCGCTACGAATACGTCTCCGACGACAGCTACATCCGGGATTTGAGCAACAACCTCGATTTCCTAACCGTCAATTATCTCGAGCGGCACCTGGATGCCCGCTATTACGGGGATAACTGGCAGGCGCTGGCGCGGGTCCAAGGCTATCAGATTCTGAATACGGCGCTGTTTTCCCTGACCGGCAACCCCTATCAACGCCTACCGCAACTACTATTCAATGGTGCCTGGCCACCGAGCGCCGGCGGCTTGAGCTATCAACTGTACGGCGAACTGGTGAATTTTCAGCAGTCCGACATGGTGACCGGCACCCGGCTGGATCTGTGGCCGACCGTCGGGTGGGCGCTCGAGCAGCCCTGGGGCTATCTCAAACCGCGGGCCGGTTTCCGCTACACCAGCTATCAGCTCGACCACACCGCGCCGGGCGCCAATGACGCGCCCTCGCGCGCCGCGCCGGTGCTCGACCTCGACAGCGGCCTGATCTTCGATCGATCCTTGCAGGCCGACTGGCTGGGCGTTTCTTCTGGAACCCAGACCCTGGAGCCGCGGCTGTTTTATCTGTACGTCCCCTACCGCGACCAGAACGACATTCCGCTGTTCGATAGCAGCGTGATGGATCGCGATATCGACTGGCTATTCCGCAACAACCGCTTCACCGGCGCCGACCGGCTGGGCGACGCCAACCAGTTGACCGCCGCGCTCACCACCCGCTTGATCGACGGTCCCAGCGGTCGCGAACGGCTGCGCGCCAGCGTCGGCCAAATCCAGTATTTCGAGGACCGCCAAGTGAACCTGTATCCGGTCGAGCCACCCCAGACCTCGGCCAACTCGGGCCTGATTGCCCAGGGTCAGGTGAACCTGTCATCCCGCTGGGCGGTGCAGGGTGGCGTGCAACTGGAACCCGATAACAGCGATCTGCTGCGTACCGCCTTCGACCTGCGCTACTACGTCAATCCTCGCCAACTGGTCAATGTGTCCTACCTGCTGGATCGCGATCAGTCTGATCTGAACCTGGACGATCAGATTCACTCGGTGGATATCGCCTTCTTCTGGCCACTGAACGCGCAATGGCGGGCCTTGGCCCGCTGGAACCAGGCGCTGAATACCGACCGCAATCTGGAAACGCTGGCCGGTCTGGAATACGAAGACTGCTGTTGGGCGCTGCGCGTGGTCGCCCGTCAGTATCGCGACAGTCCCACCGAGGTCGACGCGCAGAACGCGGTTTACGTGGAACTGGAACTGAAGGGTCTGTCCCGGCTGGGTTCCAGCCTGGAAACCCTGCTGCAAAATTCCATTCTCGGCTACCAACCAATCCGTTATTAGCCCCCACTCTCCCATGGCCCGCATGAACAAGCTGCTTTTTCCCCTGATACTGTGCCTGTTGCTTTCGGTCCCGCCCATTTCCGGCCGCGCGGACCTGGCATTCGGCCCCGGCCCCGAAGCGACGGGCAGCACACTGGACACCATCGTGGCGGTGGTGGACGACGATGTGATCACCCAACGGGAACTGGATGCAGCCACCGCGCGGATCGAGGCGCAGTTGCGGCAGCGCAAGGTGCCGATTCCGCCCCGGCCGGTGCTGGAAAACCAGGTGCTGGATCGGCTGATCCTGAACCAGTTGCAATTTCGCGCCGCCGAGCGCAACGGCATCACCGTGGACGATGCCACCCTGAATACCGCCATCGAAACCCTGGCCCAGCGCAACAACATGAGCCTGACGCAACTGCGGCAGACTATCGAGAAGGATGGGGTCAGTTTCGCCCAGTTTCGTGACGACGTGCGCCGGGAACTGATGGGCGCGCGGCTGCGGCAGAAGCTGGTGGATAGCCAGATTCAGGTGTCCGACCAGGATGTGGACAGTCTGCAAACGCAACTGGCGGGCCAGATGGCCGGCGGCGACGCGAGCGAGGGTGGCGCGAGCGGCGGCGAGGGTGGCGGCGCGCGTGAATATCGCGTGGCCCAGATTCTGATCGCCGTGCCGGAAGGCGCTTCGCCGCAGCAAGTCGAGGCGGCGAAGCGCCGGGCCGGGGACGTGCTGGCGCAGTTGCGCAAGGGCGCCGATTTTCGACAGATGGCGGTCAGCGTGTCCGCCAGCCAGCAGGCGTTGGAAGGCGGTGAAATCGGCTGGCGATCGGCCGATCAGTTGCCCACGCTGTTCAGCGATGTGGTGCCCCGACTGCAACCCGGCCAAGTCAGTGAGCCGATTCGCAGCCCCAGCGGGTTCCACATCGTCAAGCTGATTGAGGTCCGAGGTGGTGGTAGTTCGGCGCGACCGGCGGCGCCAAGGCAGACCTCGACGAAACAGGCGCTAGTGAATCAGACCCATGCCCGTCACATCCTGCTCAAAACTTCGCCGCAACGATCCGACAACGAGGCTCGCCAACAGTTGGAGCAACTGCGCCAGCGCATTCGCGACGGTGCGGATTTCGCGGAGCTGGCCCGACTCAATTCCGACGACAAGGGGTCCGGGGACCGCGGCGGCGATCTGGGCTGGGTGTCGCCGGGGATGCTGGTTCCCCAGTTCGAACAGGAAATGAACGCGCTGAAGCTGAACGAGATCAGCGCGCCGTTCAAGACCCCGTTTGGCTGGCACATCGTGCAGGTGCTCGAACGCCGCCAGGGCCAGGCCTCGCCCGAGGCTTTGCACGCCCGGACGCGCGAGGCGCTGTTGCGGCGACGTTCCGACGAGGAATGGGAGTTGGTGCTGCGCCGGCTGCGCGACGAGGCTTACGTGGAGATTCGCCTGCCCCCCACCGCCGGCACGTCCATCGAACCGTCATCCACGCGCCCGTCGTCTGGAACATCGAACGCGCCATGACTGGCGTTCCAGCCCCGCCTCACCGGCCCCGCAAGCGATTTGGTCAGCATTTCCTGCGCGATGCCAGCGTCATCGAGCGCATCGTCGCGGCGATCCGACCGCTTGCCGGCGAGCGGCTGGTGGAAATCGGCCCCGGCCTGGGAGCGCTGACGGTTCCGCTGCTGGAAGCGGCGGGTAACCTGGACGTGGTGGAACTGGATCGCGACCTGCTGGAGCCACTACGGGCGCGCTGTGCCGGTGCGGGTACTCTGCGGATTCATCACGCCGACGCGCTGGGCTTCAATTTCGCCGCCTTGCGTGACGATGGGCCGCCGCTGCGGGTGGCGGGTAACCTGCCCTACAACATATCCACGCCCCTGCTGTTCCATCTGCTGGCCCAGGCCGAACATCTGCACGATCTGCATTTCATGCTGCAAAGGGATGTGGTGGAGCGGATGGCGGCCGGGCCGGGCGAGGACGCCTACGGCCGGCTGTCGGTGATGCTGCAATACCGCTGCCGGGTCGAGCCGCTGTTCACCGTCGGGCCGGAGGCGTTCCGGCCACCGCCCAAGGTATGGTCGGCGGTGGTTCGTTTGGTTCCACGTGAAACATTCGCCGTCGCGGTCCGGGACGAAAGCCGCTTCGCCGAGATCGTGCGGCGGGCGTTCGCCCAGCGTCGCAAGACCCTGCGCAATTCCCTGCGCGATCTGTTGGATACCACGCAAATCGAAGCGGCTGGCCTCGACCCCGGCGCTCGGCCGGAAACACTGGGCCTGGCGGCATTCGCGGCCTTGAGCGAGGTCGAGCGTGGGTGCTGACTGGTTTCACGTGAAACATTGTGCCCGCGCGGCCCACTTGGTTTCACGTGAAACATTTTCCGCCAAGGCTAACGGGTTTTACGTGAAACATGGCCGGCGCGCTCAATCCGGCCAGTAGTTCGGATCGAGGGTTTGTTCGAGGCTGAATGGGGTGGTTTCGGGGAAGGTTTTTTCCGGCAGCGCGGTTTCCCGGCGGGCGATCAGGCGGGCGTCGCCATAGGCGTCGTCGTGGGCTTTCGGTAGCCGGGGTTTGAGACTGGGGTTGTCGGCGAGCAGGCGCGTTAGCCGGCGGCGCTGTTCCTGGATGGTGGTTTCCCAACTGATGCTGCGCTGTTCGGGCTGGTATCGCCATTTGAGCAGGTGCGCCAGCAGGACGCCAAGCCGGCTTTCCAGTTCTCGTATCTGGCTTTTGCCCACGTCTTCAATCTCGTCGATCAGGTTCGATACATCCAGTTCGTCGAAGCGCCCGGTCCGAAGCAGATGGGCTTGCTGACGAGTCCAACCGAACAAGTCGGTGTCGTGCAAGAGGGTGCTCATGGTAAATTCCTGAATGGCAACCGGTCTTTCGATTGTGTGGCGGTCAAGTGATCATACCCAAGATCTTGCGGGCCGCCTACCGTCGGAAGTTTTTTTAGGAGCCGGCTTACCGGCGATTGAATGGGCTATCGCTATCGCCCGCAAGCGAGTTCCCACCGATCAGGATTGGATATGGGTTTTTGGCAGTGAGCGCGCCCAAGTGGCGATAACCCGGATGTGGTCGGGCGTGGTGCGGCAACAGCCCCCGATCAGCCGGGCGCCGCTGGCGTACCAGCGCCGGGCCTCGGTCGCGAAGGCTTTAGCGTCCGAAACGCCGCTCCAGCCGCGACGCACCGGATCATAGATTTCGCCCGAGTTTGGGTAGGCCACGACAGGCTTGTCGGTGACCGCGCGGGCAGATTCGATCAGCGCCGGCAGATAACGCGGGGCGGTGCAGTTCACTCCAATGGCGGCAACCTGTGGTTGGTCGTCCAGCCACGCCGCGCATTCGGTCAAGCGTTCGCCATGCCAGAGATGGGCCTCGTCCCTGGCGCTGAAACTGATCCAGGCGCTGGCGTTGGGAAATTCGGCCAGCAGTCGCGCCAGGGCGCGGGCTTCGATCAAGCAGGGAATTGTCTCGCAGGCCAGCAGGTCGGCACCCGCTTCGAGCAGCGCCGCCATCCGCGGACGATGAAAGTCCATCAGCTCCGTTTCGCTCAAGCCGTAGTCACCCCGGTATTCCGAGCCATCGGCCAGAAACGCGCCGTAGGGTCCCACCGAGGCCGCCACCAGTGGCCGGGGCCGGCCGATCCGGTTGGCCGGGTCCTGCCAGAACCTATCGCGGGCTTCCATCGCCAACCGAACCGAGCGGCGCAACAGTTCGAGCGCCTCGGCGTGGCTCAAGCCCCGCCGCATAAAACCGTCCACGGAGGCTTGATAGCTGGTGGTGGTGGCGCAATCGGCGCCGGCCTCAAAGTAGTCCCGATGCACTTGCCGAATGAGGTCCGGCGCTTCGATCAGCACCTTGGCGGACCAGAGCGGGTCGCGCAGGTCACAGCCCCGGCGTTCCAGTTCGGTCGCCAGCGCGCCGTCCAGCACCAGGACCGGGTATTGAGCGAGCAACAGGGTGAGCGGATTCATCGGGCAGGTTCCAGCCCCATGAAACGGAATGCTTCAACGCCCCCAACATTCGATGGTTAAAGGATCATTGGCGGGTCTGCCGGCCGCGCCACGGACACTATTATTATTCAGGGTTAATACTGCGCACTGATCGTAAACCTGGGCATTTTGCGGAGTCGCCGTCAGGGTGTACGTGGTGCGTGTTACCCCTCCCAGGGTGATTGTGTAAAAGCGATTGGCGGCATTGGCTTCGTTGCGCGGGATCGTCGTCAATCCGACAGGCAACGCGGGCGCGGCGTTGGAACCGCACGGGGGGACATCAAAACAGCTATTGGCCGTATAAAGCCGCTCCATAAATTGAGCCGCTTCCAGCATGACCGCCTTGGCATCCGCCCGCCGCGTTCTGCGGATGCTGTCCTGGTAGCTGGGAAAGGCGACCGCCGCCAGAATGGCGACGATGGCCAACGTAATCATAAGCTCCATCAGCGTAAAGCCGTGTGTGATCTTGTTCATGGCTCATTTATCCAAATCAGGGAGCCGAACCAGCCACCCCCCGCAGGGGATGGCTGGCCGTGCTTATTGTTGTAACTGCCGCCAGAATTGTCGGCCCAAGGTTTGTTGCGACGGATCGCTCCCGGTTGAAACTGGCTCACCCGAACTACCCAGGGAAACGATATAGTCTTCACCGGTCTGTAAGTTCCGGACAATCTGTGGCTCGGACAGAATGCCGGCGTTGGACGGTTTGCTGCTGACCGGTACGGCGGGGGTGTTGGGATTGTTGTCATCGTCGACAAGAGGTGTGCCCTTGAAAGGCGAAGTTTTCAGCCGCGATCCGCTGATGGCGTCCAGCATGATCGTGTTGCTGGTGCCGCCGGCGTCGCACAGCCCGGCCGATGGAATGATCGTGTTGAAAATAACCTTATTGTCGTACAGCAGGCCGTTGGTCACCTGTTTTTCGCCCCGATTGTTGCCGCCAAAGGTCAAATCAACGTACCAACCCAGATACGTGGGAGGCGAAGAGGGACTCAGCGAGGGTTTTGAGCTCAGCGTTGCGTACCAAGCGATAGGCGTGTTGCTGGTCACATAGGAGCCGCCCACATTGGCCGTGATCGTCTGCTGCAACAGGTCCGCGCGGGTTTGCGGCACCAACGTGCCTGGCGCTGACGGGGTATCGCCAGTCTTTTCGCCCCAAGCCCGATCCCACACTGCGTATAACGTTTGGGTCGGGTTCGTGGTGCTATTGTCACCGGTCTCAAAATACTTGCCGGTGCCAAAATACACCAGATATCCCCGAGACGGGTGCAAATTCACTTCGGGACGGGTGGTGATGGGCTGGACCGGGTTACCGGAATCGGGGCTCCTGGCGGTGAACAGCTTATAAGCCAAGTTGCCGGCGTTGACATCGAACTTCCACAAATTGCCCAATAGATCGCCCGCGTAGGCGTACTTGACTTTGGATGGATCGCTGGGATCGAAGATGATCGCCGGCGTCGCCAAGCCGTTGGGCGTGGTGGCCGAGCCAGCCCCGGTGCTGATCGGGGTGACGGGCGTAACCAGCGCGCCGTTGCTATCCATCTTTAAGATGTATAAATAGGCATAGCCGGTGGTGCTGGCGCTGCCATCGGCTTCGGTGTTGTTGTAGCCATTGCCGAGAAAGACCGCCCAGGTGCCATTGGCCAGCTTGGCAATGGTGGGTTTGCTAAAGGTATAGCCCAAGTCATTGTCGCTATACTCCCACAGTACCTTGCTGGCGCTAAAGCTGGTTGGATTCGTCACGTCCAAGGCATACACCGCCTGACCGCCACCGCGCAGGGTGCCTACCAGAATCTTCTTGCCGTTAATCTCCTTGACCACCACCGAACCGTCCACGGTGTAATTGTGGGCGTAGTTTTTACCTGGGATCGCATTCAACCGCTTGAAGACGGCATTGGGCACGTAGGCGAACAGTTCTGCTCCAGTGTTAGCGTTAAAGGCGTGCAACATGCCGTCGTTGGCGCCGACATAGACCATCGGCGGACTACCGTCCACGAAAAAGGGGTCGGAGTTGATAATATCGCCCAACATGCTGCTCCGTGTACGGAAGCCATTGTTGGTCAACCAGGTGCTATCGGCTGCCGCCACGCCTTTGCCGCGCAGGAATTCCAGCCGCTCCGAACCCTTGCCATCGCAGGCGGTTAAGTTCGTCGCACTACACGGCGTGCCACTCGTGGGATTCGTGTTCAGCGCATTCTGTTGCGCGGTATCGAGATTGGCCCAGAGAAACTCGACGCCTCCCGTACTCGTGCGGGTAAAGATCTTGCGGTCGCTGGGCGTCTTGGTGGCGAACGCCGAACTGGAAGAACCGGTATCCCACACTGGCGCTCCGGTATCGAAAGTGCCGTCGCTTTTGATCGTGACGGCCAGCATCTGGCCGGTCCAATCCGCGCTGTTGAAACGAGCGAGATAGGCCGTCGAGGTTTTGCTGTTGGTCACAAAGCCGGCATTCATCGACAGCGCCATCGCCGATCCCACCCGCGATGAAACAATGCTCAACGCATTTCTGAGGCCATCAAGCAATTCCTGCGGACTTTTAGCGGAGACAAACGCGCCGCGGCTATTGTAAGCAGCGTGCCACAAGTCATCCACCTTGGCTGGCGTGGTGGTAGAGGCGCTAGGATCGCCCCATTGCGTACTGGCTTCGAGATTGCCCGCCGGCGTCGTGACTTCCGCTGGCCAGCCACTGGCGGTTGGATAGTTCAGAAAACCCTCCACTCCGAACGCTACGGTGAAATCCACCATATGCTGCCAGTTGGCTTGATCGAACGGCGTGGTGAGCACCTTGTTGGCCAAATCGGTGCGGAGGTCATTCTTGTAGTAGTTGTACGCCACGTCGGCCAGCGTGTTGTTGCGCCCATCACCATCCTTATCATTCATCGCGCCATAGGCTGCGTTCCAAAAGCCGTCCGTTATGAGCAGAGAGAAATTCTGCTGGCACTCCCCACCCTGCTCCGCCGGGAGGATGGGACTTTTTCCTGAATAGCCAGACAGAGTGCCCTTGTAGTATTGCCCGGCTCGGTCCAGCGCGATTTGCAGAGGCGTACCATTTGCTTGCCAAGTGAAGCCATAGGTTTTACTCAAGAGATTGGCGTTTTCCGTCGTGAACGGCGGAGTAGCGGCGCTAGGCATTTCGATAAACAGGTTCCCAGGCCAATTGCCGCTCCACTGGTTCAGCACACTGATGCCGTAGCGGAAATTGGGAAACCCGGTGACGACCTTACCAATGGAACCCTTGGCCACCAGGGAACGCCGGCGGTAATACTGATACCAGTTGGCGATGTTCTGCTTGATCGCAGCAACGGCGGCGGCGTCGGTTATGTCCGGGAGGGTGCTATTTAGACTGACCACCAAGCGGCCTGCCTGATAGACATAGTTTGGCGCAGTGCTTTGGTAGTACCAACACCGTGGGTCGTTTGCATCCACGCTCGTGCCAGTTACACCGGTCAGGTTGGTTTTATTGCCCGGCGCCGGGCTTTCTGTTTTGCAGGTCTGGGTCTGAAAAACCTGTACTGTGATCGTATTCGTCGTCGCACCCGCCTTCACCGTGTACAGCGTGTAGTTGTCCCACAAGTCCGCGATGCCGTTTGGCGTGCCAGTCATGTGTCCATTAGTCATCGAAGTGGAATCGGAGGCGGCGTTGCTGCCTCGCCCCGGAGCGGTTCCGGCAAACCCTTTGTTGTCGGTCCACACGGCGTAGTAGAAATCGGTCGCGCTCAAATCGCGCGTCACCGTGTAGCCGGTCGTACCGGACATCGGGTTGCTGCGGACTGCGGTATAACTGGCGTTGGTCCCGATGCTGTCCCAAGGATCGTATTGGAGGGCTGGATTGTAATACAGCGTGTTGACATCGGCTGAGAACAGCCGCCAGTCCCAGAGGATATGCGGATTGCTTGCGTTATAGGCAGGACACGTCGTAGTGCTGCTAAGATCGATGGCGGTAGGAGTCGCGCATCGCCGGTCGGGCCGCCACAGGGTATACTGCTGATTACAGCTAAAAATTGCGCCGTTGTTAGCGCCGCGACCCACCTCGCAGCCGGTGGTGGGCGTATAGAGGTTGTCGCTGTTCGGGTAATAATAGGAAAGGTAATTGGAAACGCTGCCAGCGGAATAGCTGGTACTCCCACTATCGGCGGTGAAGCCCGTCCAGCGTTGCTGCGAATCCGGCGCATAATCGGTGGGCGCTGCGCTGCTGGTGTTGCCGACCCCAATGTCAAAGTCGTAAAAATTAGCCTCCCAATACCGGAGCGCGCTGAATTCCCAGTCCATCGACCCGGAATCGTCCAGAGTGAAGAACACATTCGGCGCTACCCCCGTCGCACCAATGAACAGCGGTATGGGGCTAATGGAGAGCTGGGCGGCTTGCGCCCATCCATAAGGGAATAATCCGCCACTGAGCAGCGCTGCGGCGACCGCCAATTTGTAACTTCGGGGCATTTTCGCTTTCATGACATCCTCCACATCAATCGCACTCGATTGACTGTGTTATTCATGGGTTTTGAACGTAATACATCTGGTAATCACCGGCTTGCAACAAACTAAGAGCGGTCTGGCTTCCACCTTGGCCCCGCGATGTTATCCGGTAGAAATTGCGCTCGAGGCGGAATGCTTTTTCGTTCTTAATCACCACGCCCTCGGCAAATCGTGCCCGCTGAAAAGCGTCGGCGGTCTGACTATTGTCGCCAGCAGCATAGATATAGGCTTCGAGGATGCATCGCGGCTGCTGGTTGTTGAACAATCCATCCAGTGTGTTATTAGCAAGCACCTGACTATTGCTTGCCGCGCTTTGCCACCACGCATCATTGCGAGCCGTTTCCGCCCACCAGGGTCGGTTGTTACCGTGTGCTAGGGGGGGGTCCAGCCGGGGGTCAGCCGGGAATCCGGCCTGATCTTCATCCAAGCTCCAAATCCACACCGACACTGCCGGATTTACAGGCAACCCAGTGGTTGGATCTCTACGTTGCCAAGCCACATTCAGAGGCCGTGCTTGCGGTGGTCCGTTGGCGGCGCTTGTGTTGTAGAGAGCTACTTGAGCATCCCAGTCCTGTACCAGAATGTTCTCGCAGTTGCGCAACGCTACTTCTGCGGCCTGAAAAGACAAATTGCTGTCCCGCAGATTGCCCGCCATTTTTTCCTGCAAGGTCGTACTCTGCATGGCGCCCACGCCGACCAGCGTAATCACCACCAGCAGAATTAGGCCCACCACCAGCGCGGCGCCGCCTTGCCGGGCGGGCCAGCGTACCCCTGTGTAACAACCGTGGATCATGACAGTTCTCCCGTTATCCTGTTCAAGGCGACTGGTTGCGGACATTGGCGGTCGTCCCCATGACGTAGCGCATCCGACGATCGGCTACCGCCAGGGGCGCATCGTTAAACTCGATGGTTTGCGGCGCGAGCGTCAGCCGGTCCTGATCGGAGCGAGTCAGCAGCGAAATGCGCACGCCGATCACCCGATCCCATTGAGCGGCGGGCACCTGATTAGCGGGTACATAAGCAGTGACTCCGGTCAGGCGCCCATTGGCCTGCATTCCCGCGGCGCCCTGGCTCAGGCCATACCAGATTTGCATGTCCTGCAACCCCGCCACCAGCGGCTGGGTTGTGTTGGTATTGTTGTCGGTGCATTGCAAGGATCGTCCATCCACTGGATCGTTTGCCGTCAGACTGAGCGTAATGTCGGTCAACTCGTTGACCCCCACAGCACGGCCCAGACAGGTGGTGATCGAACCATCGTTAGATCCCTGGTAACGAATCCGGATACTGTCGACCCCGTTTACATCGCTCTCGCCACCCCGGATGACCTGTCCCGCAAGCGGCCAATTGGCGGTGGGCGGAAAACCACGTTCGTTCGTGGCTGGATTCCAATTGGAACTGATGTTAAGCGCTTTGTCCCACGGAAAGGTCGAATAACCAGCCAGCCGGATGTAGTGGTTCAGAATATCCATGGTGATTCGTCCATCTTCCTGCATTCGAGAAGCCCCCTGTTGGATTCGGGCTGACTGCTGCGTACTCAGAAAAACCTGAATGACGCCAAATATCACCACTAATCCAAGCGTCAGGGCCACCATGATTTCGATCAGGGTAAAACCCCGCTGTCCAGCGATTTTTGGATGTGAACGAACGCCGAACCCGGTATAAAAATTAATTGCACGCATGATGATTTCGACCTCTTGCTCTCGATGTCCACCCATACGCTATCACAGCGTGACCACGAACCGTTCAAGGTTGTTGTCGGCGCGTCGGTCATCCCACCAGATCTTGATAGTGTAAGTATTGCCACCACCACAACTCGGCGCGGCGGGCGTACTGGCTGCTTCAATGGGCACTACATCGCGGCAGACCACGCCCTGCCCGTTCGGTAACACTCTGGCCAACACTCGTTGCCATTCAGCGAGGTCGTTCTGAGCCATCTGTGCTGCCGTGCATCCCGCGACGGTTCGGCACGCCGCAACCAAAGCAACCGGATTTACCGATGGGTTATCGTAGTTATTCGCAGTAAAACCAGGCCGATTCGCCCGCATCCGGTCGGCTAATTCCTCGGCCAACAAGGTCGCCTGGGTTCGTAAATAGGCGCTGTGATTAAATTGCAGGCCGTTGACTTGTAGACTGGCAAGCCCCAACAGGCCCACGGATAACACGACTACCGCCACCAATACCTCCAGCAGGGTAAACCCAGCGGCTCCCTTGCCATGCCGGTTGATTACTTTTGCCATGACCATACTCCTTCATCAAACCTGATTGCCGCGATTTACTAACATCCCGCTGCGGATGCCGGCTCCATTTTCTGAACTCGCACGCGTCCACCACGACTGAGCACTAGCTGACGCGCCGAAGTCGTATAACCACTTTTGCACAAGGTCAGCGTATCCGCCTGGAAACCACCACCGATCAACTGGCTAACACCCGCGGGGACAAAAGAAACATAATTCGCCACGGTTGCGTTCCCGATCAACGTCAAGCCTCCCGATAACGCCCCGTAGGCCCGGATGATAGGCTCGCCGGCATCGACGGTGGGATTAGTTGGACCGGGATTATTGGGATCGGCGAACACGATCCAGCCCTGCTCATATCCACCACTGGTCGTGCAACTCGCTCCATCCGCGCTCTTACACACTGTGACTCGAACGCCACGCTTGATCGTCTCCGAACGGGCGAGATTCAGAGTGCCAACGAAAGCATTTGCGTTAGAAGTGAGCCGGTTATCATTGATGATCTCGCGAAAGCTGGGTACGCCTATCGTCACCACGATGGCGGCTATCACCATGGTGATTATCAGTTCCATCAGCGTAAAACCCGCATTATTCTTCATGGTTGGTTGCTCATCTTGGCTCAGATAACTCCACTACCCATGGGATGCTTTGGTCTGCATAAAAAATCAGAGTTATTCGGATAGTAATACCGTTTCTCGATAGGTTTCGTTGGAACACGTAGGCTGGGTGGAAGCGCTTCGCGCCGAAACCCAGCGCTATGCACCCTTGGGATTGCGCTACGCTTCATCCCAGCCTACCCGATCAACACGAAAATCTATCTGGAATGGGTATAACCTAACGAATCCCGTGCAGGTATGCATCGAAAAAATGGATGGAAGGTGGTTTTTTTCAGATAGACGGTAGTATCGCTAGAGATGCATCCAATCGTTCGCGCAAACGCGAATCGCCTCACCCGACAACTTCCTCCCTTGCGCCACGCCGCGCATGCCAGTTTTGGCCCGCGCGCCTCGAAGCGGCATTAGGCGTGGATGCTGGGTTCTGGTTGCGGATGCAGGCGGCGCATGATGATCCCTGGGCCGTGCGTCAGCGAGGGGCCAAGGGGAGAAGCGTAGCGCAATCCCAGCGGAAATGTTGCAAGGCGCTGGGTTTCGGCGCAAAGCGCATCTACCCCAGCCTACACATTCCAATCAACCCTATCGAGCAGCGGTGTTAAAATACCGGTCAAATTCTCAATAAAGTACATGGCGATGACCGCGACATTAGACGAGGTGTGGGCATTGTTCCGCGAAGTTGCGGAAGCACAGAAGGAGACGGATCGCAAGTTTCAGGAGACGGATCGCAAGTTTCAGGACACCGACCGGCGATTTCAGGAGACGGATCGCAAGTTTCAGGACACCGACCGGCGGTTTCAGGAGACCGATCGGCTGATGAAAGACACCGACCGGCGGTTTCAGGAGACGGATCGGCTGATGAAAGACACCGACCGGCGGTTTCAGGAGACGGATCGCAAGTTTCAGGACACCGACCGCAAGTTTCAGGAGACCGATCGGCTGATGAAAGACACCGACCGGCGGTTTCAGGAGACCGATCGGCTGATGAAAGACACCGACCGGCGGTTGAAGCAACTCAATGAACAATTGGGCAAGCTGGGCAACCGGCTGGGAGAATTTGTCGAAGGCTTGGTCAAGCCAGCGGTGGTGCGGTTGCTCCAGGGGCGAGGGATCGACGTCCATGACGTCTATCCCGATGTGGAAGTAGATCGGGGCGAGGAAGGGATTCAGATTGACCTGCTGGTGGTCAATGGCGCCGAAGCGGTTCTGGTCGAGGTCAAAAGCAAACTGGCGATGGCCGACGTGAACGAGCACTTGGAGCGGTTGGGCAAATTCAAACGGTTGTTGCCACGCTATGCCGACATGCGAGCGATGGGGGCAGTGGTGGCGATGGTTGTGCCCAAAGACGTGGCCCGCTACGCCTATCGGCAAGGCTTGTTCGTACTGGCGCAGTCGGGTGAAAGCGTGGTCATTCTCAACGACGCTCAGTTTCAGCCCAAAGCGTGGTAGTGAACTTACAGGTAATGCTGGTCAAGGAACGGCTCGGCGACCGCTTCCACCAGCCTCTGGTGTAAATTTTCGCGATGCCTGGTTGATGATCACAATCCTGGCCACCATCGAGACCAAGGCCCAAACTCTGATCGCCTGAACCCCACTGCCACCCCAACCCGGAACCGACGCCCATGGCGAAGAAAATCCACTACCACATTACCGTCGCCGCGCAGGCGTTTTTTCTGGAAGAGCAATCCAATCCCGAGCGCGAACGCTACGTCTTCGCCTATACCATCCTGATCCAGAACCAGGGCAACATCCCCGCCAAGCTGCTCAGCCGCCACTGGGTCATCACCGACGCCAACGGCAAGATCGAGGAAGTGCGCGGAGAAGGCGTGGTCGGCGAGCAGCCCTATTTGCGGCCCGGCGAGGGATTCCAGTACACCAGCGGCGCGATCCTGGAAACGGCGGTCGGCAGCATGAAGGGCAGTTATCAGATGCTGGCCGACGACGGCGCGACCTTCGACGCCGACATTCCCGCCTTCGTGCTGTCCATCCCGCGCACACTGCACTGAGTCCGGCGCGACGCTGCGTTACAGCCATACCCTGTTCGCCGCGGTGTCCCGGCGCCGGCTCCGCCCTTGATAATCCCCCTCCTCGCCCGCATTTAAGGCGCAAACCCCCTTAGCCGCGGAAAAATCATGAGCGACCACGAAGCCATCGAAGCGGAAGTCGTGCGCGAGGACGACGACAGCACGGCGTCCAACCCTAACGCCAACAACACCATCGTCGCCGCCGCCGACATCCTGCCCAACACCCTGTATCTGCTGCCGCTGTCCGAACGGCCGTTCTTCCCGGCGCAGGCGCTGCCGCTGCTGCTCAACGAAGAGCCGTGGCTGCCCACCGTCGAGGCCGCCGCCAGCCGCGAGCAGCGGATCATCGGCCTGATCCTGGTCAAGCCCGACAGCGCGGAAAAGGCCGGCCCCGGCGATTTTTACGAGGTGGGCACCGCCGCCCGGATGCACCAGTTGAACCGCAACGACGGCCGCCTGCAATTCATCGCCCAGGGCCTGAAACGGTTCCGCATCGTCAACTGGCTGTCCAATGAGCCGCCCTATCACGTCCAGGTCGAGTACCTGAGCGAGGATGATGGGGCCGATGTCGAGGAATTGCGCGCCTATTCGCTGGCGGTGATCAACACCTTGAAAGAGCTGATTCCGCTCAATCCGCTGTATTCCGAGGAACTGAAATTCTTCCTCAACCGCTTCAACACCCACGATCCCTCGCCGCTGGCCGATTTCGCCGCCAGCCTGACCACCGCGAGCAAGGAGGAATTGCAGGAAATTCTGGCGACCGCGCCGATCCTGGAACGACTCAAGAAGGTCATCGTGCTGATCAAAAAGGAACTGGAAGTCGCCAAGCTCCAGACCCAGATCCGCAAGCAGGTCGATGAGAAGATGAGCGAGCACCAGCGCAAGTTCTTCCTGCGCGAGCAGCTCAAGGCCATCCAGCAGGAACTGGGCATCGCCAAGGACGACCGTACCGCCGACGTGGACCGGTTCCGCGAGCGGCTGACCACCCGGCAGGTTCCCGAGGCGGCGCTGAAGCGGATCGACGAGGAATTGGACAAGCTGTCAATTCTGGAGGTCGGTTCGCCGGAATACGCCGTCACCCGCAATTATCTGGACGTGATGACGGAACTACCGTGGGGCGTTTATTCCGCCGACAATCTGGATCTCAAGCACGCCCGCGAAATTCTGGACCGCGACCACGACGGATTGGCAGACGTCAAGGACCGCATCATCGAGTTTCTGGCGGTGGGCGCGCTGAAAGGCCAGGTCGGCGGCTCGATCATCCTGCTGGTCGGCCCGCCCGGCGTCGGCAAGACCTCCATCGGCCGCTCGGTGGCCGCCGCGCTGGACCGCAAGTTCTACCGGCTCAGCCTGGGCGGGATGCGCGACGAGGCCGAGATCAAGGGTCATCGGCGCACTTACATTGGCGCGCTGCCGGGCAAGTTTATCCAGGCCCTGCGCGAGTCCAAGACCGCCAATCCGGTGATCATGCTGGACGAGATCGACAAGATCGGCGCTTCGTTCCGGGGCGACCCGGCCTCGGCGCTGCTGGAAGTGCTCGATCCCGAACAGAACACCGAGTTCCTGGATCATTATCTGGATGTGCGCTTCGATCTGTCCAAGGTGCTGTTCATCTGCACCGCCAACCAGCTCGACACCATTCCGGCGCCTTTGCTCGACCGGATGGAAACCACCCGGCTGTCCGGTTACATCACCGCCGAAAAGCTGCTCATTGCCCGCAACCACCTGTGGCCGAAATTGCTGGAACGCAGCGGGCTGGAACGCGACCGCATTCAACTCGGCGAGGAAACCCTGCGCCAGATCATCGAGGGTTACGCCCGCGAGGCCGGGGTGCGCAATCTGGAAAAGCAGCTCGGGCGGATCGTGCGCAAAAGCGCGGTGGAGATCGTCGAGGGTCGCGAGGGACCGATTACGGTCGAATTGCCGGAACTGGATCGCTATCTGGGCAAGCCGCCGTTCAAGCCGGAAACGCCGATGACCGGCGTCGGCGTGGTCACCGGGCTGGCCTGGACCGCCATGGGCGGAGCGACGCTGAACATTGAAGCCACCCGCGTTCACACCAAGAATCGCGGCTTCAAGCTCACCGGCCGGCTGGGCGAGGTGATGCAGGAATCGGCCAACATCGCCTACAGCTACATCAGCGCCCATCTGGAGGAGTATCAGGCCGATCCCAAGTTTTTCGACGAGGCGTTCGTGCATCTGCACGTGCCGGAAGGCGCCACGCCCAAGGACGGTCCCAGCGCCGGCATCACCATGGCCACCGCCCTGCTGTCGCTGGCGCGCGGCCAGCAGCCAAGCCAGCCGCTGGCGATGACCGGCGAGCTGACCCTGACCGGACTGGTGCTGCCGGTGGGCGGTATCCGCGAAAAGGTCATCGCCGCTCGCCGGGTCGGCATTCACGAGATCATCCTGCCGGAAGGCTGTCGCGGCGACGCCGAGGAATTGCCGGAACATATCCGGGAAGGTCTCACGCTCCATTTCGTCGAACGGTTCCGACAGGTGGTGGACTTGGTCTTCACGCCCGGTGCTCCCTCCGCCACCTAGCCAAGGCGGGGAAAATCCACCATTTCAGAGACTGTCTAAAAATCCCTCTCCCGCTTGCGGGCGAGGGGTTGTCATACAGCCTCTCAGTCGCTGGCGTCGTTCCCCCGGCACGCCCGCAGGGTGGTCGTGGCCGCCTCGTAATCGAAGTCGGCGATCTGGCGCAGCAGGGTATCCCCGGTCGGACCGAGCCCGGCGCGCAGCAGCGGCGCTTCGGCCTGCGCCAGCGTGCTGGCCGCGATATCCCCGGTTTCCAGCAGCGGGTCCAGGCACACCAGCAG
>JBATNZ010000208.1:0-2752 GCA_049290615.1 Candidatus Contendibacter sp. | reverse complement strand
CGGCTGGGCCGTGGCCCCGGCGGGCATGCAACAGGTCGAGCTGTCCGTCGACGGCCAACTCGCCAGCACCGTCCCGCTGGGTGGCCGGCGGGCCGACGTGGGCGCCGCCTATCCCAGCTACCCCGGCGCGGCGCAGTCGGGCTTCGCCATGGCCTTCAACTACTCCGAGCTCGCGGCGGGAGCCCACACCTTCACCGTGCGGGCGATCGACAAAACCGGGGGCGGGCGCAGCGCCAGCGCCACGGTGAAGGTGATCCGGTTCGACCAGGCGTTCATGGCGGACCCCGCCGTCGTGAACGTGAATACCGCCAAACTCACCCGCAGCGGCCGCACCATCGCGATCCAGAACATCATCGCCGCCGGTCGATCCTACGACGTCAGCCTGGACTGGCAACCGGCCGCCCAAGGCTTCGCCCTCACCCGGATTGCCGATAGCCAGGGCGTCCCCGCCGAGTGTGTCTATTCGCTTCGTCCGATCGACCAAATCATTCCGGTCGAGCAAGCGGACAAAACCTATACGGGCAGCGTGAACGTGACCACCCCAGTGGGCTGCTCCTGGACCGCCCAAAGCAACCACGACTGGATCGCGATCACTTCGGGAACCAGCGGAGCCGGACCCGGCACGGTCCAGTATTCCGTGTCGAGCAATCCATCCGACTCCAACATACGGACGGGAGGGCTGACCATAGCGGGACACCTCTTTGCCATTTATCAATGGAATAGACCACCACAACCAGGAGGAGGAGGGAAATAGGGAGAATGCCGTTCGCAACTATTCAGTCCCCTCTCGCCCCGTCGTGGGAGAGTGTGTGGACGAGGAGGCTAGACTTTGAGTTTCAAAGGGTTACTCCCAACCCCTTTCTCTGAAGAGGGCCAAGGGAGCGAAAACCTGCGTCAGCAGAGATTCGTGCAAATTTCGGGCTACGAAATAGAGTGCGAAATTGGGCGCGGCGGTATGGCCACCGTATATCGCGCCCTACAACAATCACTGGGGCGCCAGGTAGCCATAAAAATCCTGGCGCATGGACCCGAAGAGGACAGTGAGTTCGCGCAGCGCTTTAAGAAGGAAGGCCGTATTCTTGCCCGGTTACTGCACCCCAACATCATCACGATCCACGATGTTGGGATCTCCGAAAATAATCAGCTTTTTCTATCCGTCGAGTACCTTCCTGGCGGTACGCTTGGTGATCGCATCAAGCAGGGCTTGTCCTTTGATTCCGCAATCCATATCGCGAGAGCGATAGCAAAAGCGTTGGGGTACGCGCATCAAAGAGGCGTGATTCACCGGGATGTCAAACCTTCCAATATCATGTTCCGACATGACGGTACGCCGGTATTGACTGACTTTGGGGTCGCGCGAGTCGTCGAGTCGAAAACCATTCATACGATGTCGGGGCTGACAATCGGCAGTCCGGGATACATGAGTCCGGAGCAAGCCATGGGCGATAGCGCCACGATACAGTCTGATCTGTACAGCTTGGGAGTCGTGATATACGAGATGCTTGCCGGGCATCGGCTTTACGAAGCGGGAAATCCTCTCACCATTACCTTGAAGCATTTGTACGATCCGATTCCAGATCTGCCCAAGCAGTATGCTCATCTTCAACCTGTTTTGGCTAAACTGCTTGCGAAGAAAAGCTCGGATCGCTATAAAAATACTGGCGAATTTCTGGAAGCGCTCGACTTGATTGTGCCTAGCGATACAGGGGCACAGCCGAGAGTGAATACAGATATTAGTCACATAAGCTTGGTGGAATTCACGACCGGAAAAGTTAGGAGCCTGTTTAAAAAGAGATCTCGATTGTCTATTGCCATTCTCATTGTCAGTATCATGGCTATATTTATAGCTATAGCGATATTTTATATCTTCAAGCCAGGGAACTCGTTAGATCAGATTAAGATTTTAGAATCCGGCAAGCAGCATGAACAGGAAGTAGTAACATTGTTAAAGCTGGCGGAGATGCAATTAAAAGCAGGGCTATTAGCGGGTGAGTCTAAGGAAGATAATGCGGAGGCGACTTATCAACGTGTTCTGACCCTCGATCCAGGTAATGCTCATGCTCTGGCTGGATTAGAAACCATCGCTAAGGAGTATGAAAAAAGGGCGCGACAGCAACTTGATGGTGGAGCATTACAGGAAAGCCTGCATCAGATAAAGTTGGGTTTAGCGGCGGCTCCAAAAAATGCAGAGTTATTGCGTTTGCGCCAGGAAGTCGAGCGTCGAATGACCGATGTGAGTGCCCAGAAAGCTCGAGAAGAGGAGCAACAGCAATCCCAACTGCAAGCCGAGCAGTTTGTTGCGCAGGCGCAGAGCGATTTACAGGAGGGACTCCTGGAAATCAGTCTGACGCATATCGAGCAAGGTCTGTTGGCGATGCCCGGTCATCCAGGTTTACTGGCGTTGCGCCAACAAGTGAAGGCGCGGGTGGCCGAGCAACAACGACAGGAGGAGGCACAACGACAAGCCAAGATTGCGGAACGCCAAAAGGCCGAACAAGCACAACGTCAAAAGGCCGAACAAGCCCGCCAGCAGGAGGAAGAGGCACAACGTCAAAAGGCGGAACAAGCCCGCCAGCAGGAGGAAGAGGCACAACGTCAAACCAAGATTGCGG
Organism: Candidatus Contendibacter sp.; assembly: GCA_049290615.1. GTDB lineage: Bacteria > Pseudomonadota > Gammaproteobacteria > Competibacterales > Competibacteraceae > Contendibacter. The sequence goes on along the minus strand of JBATNZ010000208.1, from coordinate 140 downwards.
AACGCCAAAAGGCGGAGCGCAGCCGTTCACTCCCCCCTTGACTTCCCTGAATTTGACGGGGCAGGATGGGGACCGAGAACCCTGTTAACGAGTTGAGTTTACCGCTTCCATGCACCTGAGCGATCACAGCCTGCGCCAGA
>JBATNZ010000207.1:0-10251 GCA_049290615.1 Candidatus Contendibacter sp. | reverse complement strand
GGGCGGTGCGGGTCAGGGTCGCCGCCTCGCGCTCGATCGCCCGCATCTCCTCGATCGCCGCGAACAGACTGGCCTCGTCGACGGCCGCACGACGCTGCGCGCGCAAACGCTGGCACGCCAGTTTGTGCTCCCACAGGGTGATCGCCGGACGAGACAACATCCGGTACGGGACTTCCAGATAGGCGTTCTGGTCCGCGTCGAGCACGAAGATGCGCGACAAGTCGCGCGGATCGCGGCGGATCAGCAGCGGACCGGCCGGTTTCCGCTGCCGAATCCAGGTCCGTAGTGCCGGGTTGTAGTAGGTGATGTGGTCGATGGTGAGGCCATTGCGTTGCAACGAACGGCGGACCACCGGCAGGAAGTCGATCAGGAATGCGCGCGGCTCGCGCGGCGCCGGCACGGTTTTGCCGGCGGCGGCCAACGCCCGAAGGCCTTGTTCGTAGCGATGCAGGGGGGTCTCGTCGGCCAGCCCACCGTGCGGACGCCGATGGTAATACTGCGTGATGGCCACCGCGAGCCAGCGCTCCAGGTCTTCGAGCGTCAGGCAGGCCGTCCGGTCGCTGTCGTAGCCGCCCCGCGCGATGGGATTCGCGAAGGTCGTACCGGGCAACGTATGCACCAGTTGCATGAGCGTGCCGATGACGCGCTCGACGATGCCCCCAAAATGCGGCTGGCCCGGCGGTCGCCACTCGATGGCGATGCCGTGCTGCGCGCAACCGCGCTCGAACGCCGCCGAATGGAACTCGGCCGCGTTGTCGACCCCCAGGCGGCGCGGCTTGCCGACCACGGGCCAGTGCGCCTCGATGCCGCGCTGGCGCAGCCACGGCGCCTTGTCGCTGGCGACCAGGGTCAGACACAGACCGACCCCGGTGGCCGATGGCGCATCGAGGGACAAATGGAAGCCGGCAAGGCAGCGGCTGAACACGTCAATCGCTACCGTGAGCCAGGGTCGCCCGATCGGTAGGCGATCGATCGGATCGACGATGATCACATCCACGGGGGTATGGTCGATCTGGACCCAATCCAGGGGTCCGGCGGCGGGTGGTGTGGCGCCGTCGATCGGCTGGGCTTCCGGGTGCGACTCGCCCCGCCGGCCGCGTTCGGCCAGCGACAACGCGTTCAGCCGGCGGCGGATCGTGCTCTCCGAGGGGGGATGGAGTCCCTGTTGAAGGGACCGCTGACGAATCGCCCGCACCACCTCGGCGGCGACCCGCTTCTGGGGCGTGAGGTAGAGTTCCTCCACCAGACAGCGCATCAGCTCTTCGCGTGGCCCGGCCAGACGCCGCCGCCCGCGCCCGCCGCCAGAGCGACCTACTTGCAGGGCGGTCAGCGCGCCGTCAGCGGCGCGCAACCGTCGGATCAGCCGATACGTGTGCCGCTCGGATAGTCCCAATTCCGCCGCCGCTGCGCTCGCCCGATCGCGCGGGCAATGCGCCAGTTCGGCTAACGGGCGCAGGACCATGGCTCGACGATGCGCTTCGTTCCAGTCCGGCTCGGCAATCTGGGACAAATCGGTCATGGGGTTCCCTTCCGCGGGAGGCGGCCATCGACTTCGAAGGTTTGCAACGGGCTGACTTCGCCTTTGAATCGGATTGACATCGACTTTGAAAGTCTAGTCCAAGTCAATCAAAGGGGTAAGCCGGCATCTGCTGACGTCGACTTTGAAAAATGACAAATCCCCGATTTCGGGTCGTTGGAGAGTACGAAAAACCCTGCCGAATTGGTAAACTGTCCGAGAATTCAATCGGGGGATTTTCGAACATGTTGATCGGTTACATGCGGGTGTCGTCCGACTCCGACCGACAGACGACTGACCTGCAACGCGATGCGTTGCGGGCGGCGGGGGTGGACGAGCGGCATCTGTTCCAGGACAAGGCCAGCGGCGCGCGCGACGACCGGCCGGGCCTGGCCCAGGCGCTGGCGTTCCTCCGGCCGGGCGACGTGTTGGTCGTGTGGAAGCTGGATCGGCTGGGACGGTCGCTGCCGCATCTGATCGAGATCGTCACCGGGTTAAAAGCAGCCGGGGTCGGGTTTCGTTCGTTGACCGAGCAGATGGATACCGGAACACCGCATGGGGAGTTGTTGTTTCATCTGTTGGGGTAGAACGAGCAGTCGTGTCACCAGCCGCCATTTTGATCAGAGCAACGCCAGCCGGGTGTTCATGTCGAGGTCGAACCGCCCATACGGGTTGACATGCTCCCATATCAGCGGCGTCAAGGCGGCATAGTCGCGCGGTGTCATCTTGCCCTGCCAATGCGGCTGAGCCAGCACCTTCTGGATCATCAGCGTGTTGATGTAGGCCATGCAGTTCTGGATCAGGTGCAGCGCAAGCATGCTGACCTCGTGATCCTCGCGGCGGTTGCTCGCCATCTCGCCCCGGCGGGCGAAGAATACGAAGTCGGTCGCGCCATTCCATTGCTCGACCACGTTCAGCCCCTCGTTGATCGCGCGGCGCAGTTCTTCGGAGTGCAGGTAGCGGCACAGGAAGATCGTCTTGATCGCCTTGCCCAGTTCGGCGAATGCCTTGTACGTGGGGTGCTGCACGTTCTTCTTGGTGAAGCGACGAAGGATCGCTTCGGTTTCCGCTGTACCCAGGCGCAGCGCCGTGGTGTACTTAATCATCTGGTCGTACTGCTGCCGCACCAATTCCCAGTCGATGGGCCGGGTCAGAATCTGCTGCAAGTTTGCGTAAGCGTCCGCCTTGCCGGTCTCCGGTCGGTACAGCTTCTGCGAGTGGATAGCCTTCAGCCGCGGCAACAAGTGGAAGCCAAGCAGCCGGCAGAACGCGAACGCGACCGTGCTCTGGCCGTGCGAATCAACGTACTGGCGGTCCACCTCCATCTCGGTGCAGTGATGGATCACGCCCTCGATCATCGACGCCACTTCCGACGACGACGGCGACTTGAGCTGGGAGTGGATGCACAGCGAATTGCGCTCGACGTGCCAGTAGATCATGACGCCGCGCCCGCCGTAACGGACATGCCACTGCGTGGTCAGGTTCTGGTCCCAGGCGCCAAAGTGCTTGGAATCGGAGGCGCAGGCGGTCGTGCCGTTGCCCCAGATCGCCGGGTTGCGGGCGCGCAGCGTGCCGTCGGCAACGATGGCAACCGCGCGGCGCATCGCATCGACGCTGATGTAGCGCTGGCGGACATAGGCCAAATCCCTGGCCGTCGTGCCTGAATCCAGCCCAGCCATGCGCTGCAACCCCGCATTAGTGCCAAGGCCATGCAGGCACAGCAGCAGGCGCGGCTGCAACACCGAGCGCTCCATCGTTTCGTAGGAGGTCGGGCTTTTCATCGCTTCGGTGAATGCCAGCCGCAGGTCGGTTTCTTTGACCATATCAAGCAGGCTGGTCATGGGCCAGATCGCATTCAGTTCGGCCTTGAGCGCCGTCAGGTTGGGTGGGTCGGGCTGCGCGTCCAGCGGCGTCAACGTGATCCAGCCGCCACCCTTGCCGCTGAGGCGGACGTGGTGGTTCTTCTTCAACCCGGTGTCGAAGGTACTCAGCGCTGCGCGCATTTCGGCCTGCAAGTCGGTGATGAAGCACTCCGCGTCCAGCGGCAGATTTAACGCCTGGTAGTATTCCTCGCGGTTCTGGTCGAAGTCGGCCGGCAGGTCTTCGTCAGGGTTGCGGTATCGATTCGCGCCGACCACCCAGATTTCCTTGCAGCGCAGTTGTTCGCGCAGCGCTTCCAGCACGGCGATTTCGTAAGTGACGCGGTTGATGCGATCCCGGCCGGCGGCGTCCTTCTCCACCACGGCGTCGCGCCACAGGCCGCGCACCACGCCGTCGAGCGGCACCTCATCGTCGGGCGGGAAGGTATGCACCTGGGTATCGGCGAAGCGCTTCACCAGGTCGAGCGCCTGCATCACCGGGCGGTGACGGTCGTTGTTGGAGCGGAATTCCAGCGCCGCCAGCAGCTTGGGCACCATGCGGCGGTAGTGCCCCCGGTAGGAGTTGCGGATCACCGTGCGCAGCGTGACGCGGTAGGTCGGGCCGGTGGCCTTCCACTCCTTGACCAGATCGCGCAGCGTCTGTTCGCCGACCACGGGGAACACCACGTCGCGCACCACGCCGTCAGGCTGAGTCAGCGTGGCGTCGGCCAGTTCGAACAGCAGGTTCTGTTTACCGGTGACGCGCTTGAGGTCGTCCAGCAGCTCGCGTTCGACCTTGCGCTCGGCGCGTGCGCCGATCTGGTGGATGGTCTCGATCAGCAGGGCTATCAAGTCATCGGTCAAGCTGCGGGCGCGCAGATAAACGAAGGCGGCCAGCCAGGCGATGCGCGTCGCATCTGGATGACGGCGCAAGTCCCGTGGCACTTCCACCGACACCCGTTGCCGACAGCGTTCCAGATCGCGCGGCGAGGCGCGGTCGAACAAGTCGACAGGAAGGTCGATCTGTCGGATCAGTTCCAGCTTCGCCAGTTCGTCCTGCATACTGGCGAGGCTGGGACGACCGGGACTGCCGCGCAGCTTCAGCAAGACGGCTGGCGCGCTGCCTATGGTGTCGTTCGGGGCAACATCATCGCTGCCCGATTTTTCCGGGCGCAACAGGGCGTCCAGCCGTTCGCGTGTCGCCGGCGACAGCCGTTCGTAAACGCTGGCGTGGAAACGATCTTCATGGGTGCGTAGCGCTGTACGGGCGATACGGTCCATCCGGTCGGCCGTCGGCGGCTCGATCGCCAGTTCGCGGCAGCGCGCTTCCAGGCGCTCGATCATCGGCTCGATCTCGCCGCCAACCTCTCCGGCGACGTGATCGCGCAGCCAGACGGTCAGCGTGTCGGCATCGGCGACCGTGGCCTCGCGGAAACCGAAGCGCACGCGGATTTCGGCGCGTAGGCGTTCCGCCGTGCGCCCCGTCAGAAACGCTTCGCCGTCCACTGGCATCGGCACATCGAGCTGTTTGCTCAGCGCAAGGACCCCTTGCGCTTCGACTTCGGACTCGTCGCGCGGAAACCGGCCGCGCTCTCGGAAGAACGTCAGCAGGATGGCGAAGCCAAGCCGGTTCGCTCGATTCTTCGTCATCACCAGATCGCGCTCGGCGGGTGCCAATATCCACGGATCTTCCACGCTGCCGCCGTTCGGCATCGCTACTTTCCTGGGTGGATTGACTCGGGCCAGCCGACCCGCGCCAGGGTTTCGATCAAGGTAGTGCGTTTCACTCCGAAGTTGCGACACACGGCCGCCTTCGACATGCCACCCTCCAGCGCGGCGATGATAACGTCCAGCTTCTCCCCGACGAGGGCAAGCGGCCGCCCTCCGACCCGGCCGCGCCGCTTGGCGGCGGCCAGCCCTGCGACGACGCGCTCTTGGATCAAGGCCCGCTCGTACTGCGCGAGCGCGCCGAACACATGAAACAACAGCTCGCCTGACGCCGTAGTGGTGTCCATGCCTTCGGTCAGTGACCGAAACGCCACTTGCCTTTCCTTCAGCGAGTTCACAATGCCAAGCAGGTGCGACAGCGAGCGGCCCAGCCGATCCAACTTCCAGACGACGAGCACATCGCCAGGGCGGACGAATTCCAGCGCCTGGCCCAGGCCGGATCGGTCGTCCTTGGCCCCGGACGCGCGGTCCTCGAACAAGTGCCGGGCGTCAACGCCCACCGACAGCAGCGCATCGCGTTGTAGGTCCGTGCTCTGCCGGTCCGAGTCCGACGAAACACGCATGTAGCCAACCAACATAACCGGATAACCATCAAAATTGGGTTTCCGTAGGGTAGCGCATAGCGATAGGGTTTTCCGCACGTTATTCAAGGTACTGCATGGGTTATTCAGAAGGTCGCGGCAGACCTGTCGCCAAACAGGTGTTTTCCGATACCCAATGCAAATAGCGACTTATCTCAAATGGCGGCTGGTGACACGACTGCTCGTTCTACCCCTATTCGTGGTCTCGAAAGTATGGGACAAGCAGTTTGCAATGTTTGCGGAACGGCAACAAATTGGCTGGTTAATAGACCCCGGCCCATGGGCAAAGTATTACTTCAATCGGGGCGCAAAACCCTGGGTAGCGACCCTGCAACAAGCCATATTCGATTTAGACCACAGAGGCGTAAGGCGGGCGGAAGTGTTGGCGCTGCATATTGCGACCCTGCTTTTTGTGGTGGCGGGTGGTGACCAATTCAAGAAACAGGCGATAACCCGGACGGTAGCGGACCTGCTGGAAGTCGCGGGCGAATTGCTGGAACAAGAACACCGGAGCGCGAACTGGGCGAACCGGATAGCGGAAGCGTTGCACGTAGCGTTGGAAACGCTGCTGGGCGCGCGATTGCTGGCGGCGGTGGAATTCAGCCCCATCTATCCCGATCCCGGCGAACGTGGGCGCGGCTGGGTGGAAAAGTGGCTGTCCGCTACCGTTACCCTGACCACGCCGGAAGCGGCGGCGTTCTTAGGGCGGGACGTTCCCGAACCTATGGCGAACACACCGGCCCGGCTGGAACGCAAGCGGCAAGCGCGGACATCCGGCAAGGCGCAACCAGGGGAACTGCTGGACAATGCGGCGGCGGCCCGGTTGCGGGCGCGTATCGCGCAACGATTCCCGAACCAGCGGGCGGCGGCGGATTACTTCAAATGTTCGCAATCGTTCCTGTCACTGGTAGCGAACCAGCGGCGCGGCCCTGGGAACTTCGCGGCAAAAATCCGGGCGTTCCTGGACAGCCCAGAAGGGAACTGATGCACGGAAAGCCGTTTACCCGTGAGTAAACCCCAAGACCCCGGCCCCGAACCGGGGTTTTTCATGCGTTTTTGATTACTAAAAAGCCGTCTACCCGTGAGTATATGACTAATTTTTCCTTTAAATTCAACGTGATTACTCCTTTGATTCTTTGATACTTGATGACCGCCCCGTTTCGCAAGCTCCACGGGGCGCATGAAATAATGCCCCCGTGGACAGCCCACAATCGGCCCACGGGGCGGCGGTAGCAGGTAGCGCAACCATAAGACGCGGCCTTACCCCCTCCCCGAACCGGGCGACGCGGCGGCAAGCGCAAGCTGGCAGAACCAGCGGCCCGAACCGCTAAACGCAACCCCGGCCTACCGTACCAAAGCTGTCCGCTTGGAAGCGTGGGGGACCCTGCAAGTTACGTACCAATACGGGACCGCCGAGCGCGGAATATCGCTAGGCACAGAACTTGCGAACACTTGACGAATTACTTGAACTTCGCTTGAAATTCATTGACATGCTTGTCAAGCAACTCCGAAATCAGACTTTGAGGCTGTCCGCTTGAACCCGGCCCTACTCGAACAGTGGCAACGCCTAATTTTCCCCCTGGACGGCCTACCTGTTCGGGCGGGTGAACAGGCGCGGGAAGGCAACCGATACCCCGACGTGCAAGGCTGTCCCGACTGGGCGGCCCACCAGGGCGGGCGGAAAACCTACGCGGTGAACCCCTGCTACCCCGGCCCGGACGGCGACTGTTGCCGCTGGGCGGTTCTGGACATTGACGAGGGATCGGACAGCCTAGCGAAAGCACGCGCCCTGCTGGCAGTGGCAAACGCGGCGGGACTGGCGGCGCGGGCGGCATGGAGTGGCAGCAAGGGCGCGCATGTCTGGCTGTTTTTCGAACCGGCCCCGGTTGGAGTCGTTCGGGCGGTTCTAAATCGCTTGCGGGCGGCGGTTCCGTTCACGGGCGAAACGATACCCGGCGAAAACCAGCGGGCGAAACTCCCCCCCGCCTTCCACCAGGAACGGCGCTTGTGGGCGTTCTGGTTCGAGACCCTTCCCGACGTACCCCCGGCCATGCGGCGCGCCACCACGGCCTTTCTGGACGCACAGGCGGCGATTCTGGCGGGCGTTGTCCCCTCGACTGTCGCCACGCTGGCGGCCTACGCGAACGCGGGGAAGGCGACCGGCGACCGCGAACCCGAACCGGAAGCGGCGATGGTTCCCGACCTGGGCAAGCTGGGCGGCGATTTGTCCCCCTGCATTCGGGCGCTGGCGGGACGCGGCGCGCAAACCGCCCTGGGCGCATGGGATAAAAACGCCCTGACCTTGGCGCGGTACGCGCGGGCGGCTGGGCTGTCCGATGAAGCGGGCGCGGAACTGCTGGAAACCCTGGCGGAACACACCGGCCCGGACTTCCCGACCGGCAAAGACCGAGACGCCCAGCGGCGGCATTGGCGTTCCATCGGCGACCCCGGCCCGTTCGGTTGCGGCTATATCCTGACGGCGCGGCAAGCCCTGGGCTTTCGTTGCGCGGATTGCGCGGCCCGGCCCGCTGGCGTCAAGGCGGGCAAGGCGCAACCGGGCGCGAAAGGACAGCCCGGCCCGATACCCGATAACGCCCCCGAACTTGGGGCGGCGCTGTTGCTGGAACCGGCGCTGGCTGACAGCCTGTTGCAACTGGCGTTGCAGGCGGGAATGCCGGAAGCGCGGATAACCCCGGCGATTTTCCCCTCGGTGGCGTTGCCTGAACTCGACCCCCGAACCGGCAAGCCGGCAATGGCGACCCTTCACGCCTTGGCCTGGGCGGCTATCGGCGCGGGACAGCGAACGCCAGCGGCGATGTTGAACGGGATAGATCGGCAACCCGACCCCCCCGGCCCCGCCGTCAAGCGGGCGCTGGCGACGCTGGTAACGCGACTGCTGGGGCTGTCCCCGGTTCCAGCGGATGAAGCGGCGGCGCTGGTGGAACGGGCGGCGGATTTGACGGCGCGGCGCGAACTGCTGGCGGCGCTGGGCGCGGGAACCACAGCAACGAACCAGCGGCGGCCACTGATGAACGTGATCGGCGGCCTGCATGAAACGACGGCGCGGTTGCAGGCGGCGACCGGAACGGCCTGGGGCGCGCCATTGGTAGCCTACGCGGCGGAACTGTTGGAGGGTCTGGTAACGGTAGACCGGCCCACGGTGGCGACCCCGTTTGAGAGCCTGAACGACTTGCTGGGCGGCGGCTTGCACGGCGGCAAGCTGTACGTTCTGGCGGCCCCTCCGGGCGGCGGCAAAACCACGCTGGCCAGCCAGATTGCGGACGTTGCGGCGGCGGCGGGCTGTCCAGTGGCTTACGTGGCCATGGAAATGGGGCGCGGGCAACTGTTCGATTACGCCCTGGCGCGGCGGCTGGGGCTGAATAGTGCCAAGGTGGAAGCGCGCAATTTTCGCCAGTCCGAACACGATCGGGAACGGCTGGCGCAAGCGGCAACGGACTACCTGGAAACGGTAGCGCCCTGGCTGTCCGTGATTGAAGGGGATTGGAACACCACGGCGGCGGCGCTGGGCGGCTGGGTAGCACAGGCACGGGCGCGTTATCAGCTAACGCCCACGGCCCCGGTTCTGGTGGTGGTGGACTACCTGCAACTGCTGAACACCGGGGACGAAAAATTAGACAGCGGCGGCGTGAACGAAACCCCGAAAGTGTCGCAAGTGGCGGTGCAACTCAAGCAACTGGCGCGGGATAGCGGCGCGGCGCTGTTGGCGTTGTCGGACGTGGTGAAATCCGAACAGGGCGCGGCGATGAAGGGCACGGAATTCACCCTGAACATGTTGCGCGGTTCAAACCGCATAGCCCACGCGGCGGACGTGGTTCTGGCGCTGTATTCGGAAGCGGCGAAAGGCGATGGCGGCAAGGCGGATAGCGACCCCTGGGACTTGCTGGCGCAAAAGTACGCGGACAGCCCACGGGCGCGGGACTTCGGGCGGGCACTTGATGACTTGCGCCATTCATACCCCACGGGCGGCCCTGGCGCGGTGGTTCGGGCACGGCTGGAACTGTTGAAGAATCGTGGCGGGCGTGGGCGTGGTTCGCAAGTTTTGCTGTACGAGCGGGCATTCCATCGCTTCAAAGGGCTGTCCGTTCCAGGACAAGACGCGGCGGAAGGGCGCGGCTGATATGGATGCCCTGGCGGCGCTGCTGGCGCTGGCGAAAGCGGGACACTTCGCCAAGGGGAACCGGCCTATTATCGCAACTTCCCCGAACGCGGCGAACGACGGCCCTACCAGCCCCGTAGCGGCCCCGGATAACCGACCCGCTACCCCACTATTACCCCTCCCGCTGGAACGTGCGCTAGCGGCCCTGACAGCGGAAGAACGGGCATTGTGTACCCCGGCGACCGTAGCGGCCTTGCTGGCGGAACTTCCCGACTGTTTCCCCGAATTCCCCCCGGAACCGGCCCGGCGCTGGGTAGCGGAACGGCTAGTGGTTCAACCGTTCTCAATTGATGGATAGAGGCGCTTGAGTTTGATGCGGGCATCGGGGGTAGTGAATCGCCAATTGACTGGCCTGGGGTCGGCATTGCGCGCCTGTTCCCAGGCGGCCAC
>JBATNZ010000206.1:0-1566 GCA_049290615.1 Candidatus Contendibacter sp. | reverse complement strand
AGCCGGTGCCGGTGGAGGCCAAACCGGTGGAGGCCAAACCGGTGGAGGCCAAACCGGCGGAGCCGAAACCGGCCGAGGCCCAACCGGCCCGCAAAGCCGGCAAACAACCGGGGGCGCCGGGGATCGGCCGCACGCAGGTGTTCCAGGCCAATGCCGAACAGGCCCACTACCCCGCCGCGTGCGCCGGCTGTAGCCGGCCGCTGGACCCGGCGGTGGCGGTGGCCTACACCGGGTTTCAGGCGGTCGATCTGCGCTGGGACGATCCGGCACGGCCGGGGCTGACCTTGTGGGTAGTCGACCATCGTTATTACGAAACGCCCTGCGTCTGCGGGCATCGGACCCGGGCCGTGGCGGGCCAGGGGGTGGTGGACCCGCTGCTGGCGGGGATCGACCTGAACGAATGGCGGCTGGTGGGGCCGGGCCTGGCGGCGCTGCTCGTGGCGCTGGCCTACCGGTTCCGGCTGTCGCGGGCGCGGATTCAGGAATTCCTGGGCGAGTGGCTGGGGCTGAGAGGCGTTTTTGGACAGCCTCTGGCGAGCTAAGCGATTGAAAAACAACCCTCACCCCTGCCCCTCTCCCGCCTGCGGGCGAGGGGTTTTTAGACAGTCTCTGAAGCTGAGCATCGGCACGATCCATCAGACGCTCCACGAAGCCGGCGCGGCGGTGGCCCCGGCGGAAGAGGAACTGGTCCAGGCGGTTTTGGACAGCGCCCTGCTGCACGCCGACGAAACCTCTTGGCCCGAAGCGAAGCAGACCCTATGGCTCTGGGTGTTTGTCGCGGCGACCGCGACCCTGTACTACGTGGCCGGGCGCGGCAAGGAGCTGGTCGAAAACGTGTTGGACGGCTTCACCGGCTGGTTGATGAGCGACGGTTGGGGATCCTACCGCCATTATCCGCACCGGCTGCGCTGCTGGGCGCACCTGATTCGCAAGGCGCGGGGCTTGGCGCAGAGCTGTCACCACGAGGCCCGCGCCTTCGGCCAGCTCGTCCTGGACACCTTGGAAGCCCTGATGGCAGCGGTGTACGCCGCCCGCGATCCACCCCCGGTCGATCTGCCCACCCAGCACGCGCCATTGTTGGCGGCCTTGCGTGCCGCTTGCGAAGGGCGCCAGAGCAGCCCCCATCAGAAAACCCATGCCTTGGCGGTGGAGTTACTCAACGACTGGGAAGCCATCTTCCAGGTCCTGAACCATCCCGAGCTGCCGCTGACCAACAACGCCGCCGAGCGCGCCCTGCGGCACTGGGTGATCCTGCGCAAGCTCAGTCTGGGCACCCGCACCGAAGTCGGCTCGCGGGTCGTGGCCCTGCTCGCTAGCGTCATCGACACCTGCCGCCAGCGCGGCCACTCCCCTTGGCGCTATCTCGAACGCGCCATCGCCGACCGCCGCGCCGGACTGCCCCTCGCCCCCTTACCCCAGTAGGGGGTCTGAACGGCTACCTCGGGAGAAGCCGGATGATTTTCACCCAACCGCTTTCGTTCATCACTGAATTTGTTGAAGAATTAGACCGGGGGATTCGGCAATGTGCGCCGAACCGCAAGCTGTCGACCGCCCAGCGCTACTGGT
>JBATNZ010000205.1:0-1577 GCA_049290615.1 Candidatus Contendibacter sp. | reverse complement strand
CCTCCCACTCGCTCAAGAAATTTTGACGCGAGGAACATAACATGAATCATTCTACATTTTTGGATACTAGTGGGGCGTTTGGTTTGCCCATCGCCATAACTACCCGTCCGGTTGCGACGAAGGCGGCAGACCCATAATGGCACCGGAACCGCCCAAGCGATGGCGTCGTTCCCAAGCCCGCTGGCGCCGAGCGGCGCGCTTGCCACCCCACTCGAAAGGAGTAGGGGCTCTATTCCAGCCGCGCCCCACGGCTTCTAACCAGGCCATGATTTGTTCGGGATTCTCGGGGTGCTGTCCCGACAGCGCACGGCTCACTAGAATCCGCTGCATCGACTCGGCCATGTTCAACCAACTGCCCGCCAAGGGGGTGTACAACGGCATGATGCCGTGCGCCATCAACCAACAGACGAACACCGCACTCTTATGGCCGGCCAGGTTATCCAGGATCAGCAGCATCCGTAAGGGCGGTAGATCGTCCAGCAGGGTGAAGTGGGCGGACAGGCCTTCCTGCCAGTGCGTCCACGCCGCCCGGTTCGCGGCGGACTCCATCCCCGCCCCCCGCTGCGGCAGGGTGGCGACGATGGCCGAGAGTTCCGCCTCGAGCCACGGATGCAGGATCGCATTGGGGGTGCGAGTCACCCCCTTTACCCGCACCTGACCGGTGGCCGGATGAAACAAGGTCAACAGCTTGGCCGTCCCGCCCCGGACATACTCATGGGGGTAGCGGGCTGGCTCTCCGGTCGGCTGCCAGCTGGAACCGGGCTGCGGAATCGCTTGATACGGCCCCGCTTCGTCCGCACACCACACCGCCAGCCCCAGCCGTTCCCCCTCCCGGTAGGCGTGCTCAATCAGTTTTTTTTCGCCTCGGCATCGGGATCGATCACGGTTACCACCACCGCCCGACCCGCGCGCCGCCGGCGCCGTTGCACCGTGCCCGTCTCGCACCACGACCGCTGTTTCTGCCACGTCAATCCGGCTCCCCTCAGCACCTGCCGGATCGTTGCGGTGCTGATCTGGGGCAACCCGCTCTGGCGCAAGACGCGCCGCAGGGTCCGCAGCGACCACACCGCCGTGCCGTCCCGCTCGCGATCCGGCACCCGGCGCGCTTCCGCGAGAATGCGTTCTCGGTCAGCCACGGTGTAACGAGCCGGATGGCCCCCACCCTGTCGGGGAAAGACCGCCGTCATTCCCTCGCGGTTGAAGCGGGCGACCAGCATCGCGACCGCATCGCCGGATCGCCGACCGGCTTGGCGAGCGGCAGCCGTGTAGCTGTGCTGGGCGGCCACCGCCAGCAAGGCTTTCGCCCGCGCGACGTGGCTGGCGGGCACGGCGTGCGCCCGACTGATCTGCTCCAACTGGGTTCGCTCTTCGGGGGTGAGTTCGCGCAAGCGGCATTTCTGACGACGAGACATGGCGGTTTCCTCCGCCAGCAGAGTACCAAATCCACCCATGAAATGGCGATGGTCAAACCAAACGCCCCACTAGGGTAACTACCAACGTACCCCGGCGGGGTGACGTGGATTAACCCTAGAATTTGGAATGTGCCTCCGATGCCGCGGAGGTCTGGTTGCCGAACG
>JBATNZ010000204.1:0-20587 GCA_049290615.1 Candidatus Contendibacter sp. | reverse complement strand
ACATGGGGGAGAGGGTTAGGATAAGGGAGTAAGTCGCTGAATCCACGTACCTCATCCCTAACCCCTCTGCCTCATGATCTTCAACAAAATAATCGGGTAGTCACCGCCGGGATCAAACCACCCCGGCGCTACGCGCCACCCCTCCTTATCCAAGGTGGGGAAAAAATACCCGATTAATTCCTGAAAAATCATAAGGGGAGAGGGGAGAACGCTCCCTCCCCCCTTGCGGGGGAGGGTTGGGGTGGGGGGTGTACGGTTGCGACGCCATCACTTCTTGCGTTTGCCGGGATTCTTCGGAGCGGGCAACGCCTGCTTGGCGAGCGTCAGCAGTTTCCTGGCCTGCTCGCCCAGTCCCGTTCCCTGTTTGGCCTTGAGCGCCGCAGCGTCGGCGCCCGACTCCACCCGCTTGGTAATCACCCACTGCTGGGCGATGGACAGGATGTTGTTCACCACCCAGTACAGCACCAGGCCGGCCGGGAACCACAGGAACATGAAGGTGAACACGACCGGCAGCGCCATCATCACCTTGGCCTGAATCGGATCGGGCGGAGCCGGACTCAGCTTCTGCTGGATGAACATGGTCACGCCCATAATCAGCGGCAACACATAGTACGGGTCCGGGATCGCCATGTCGTGGATCCACAGCATGAACGGCGCCTGTCGCAACTGCACGCTTTCCACCAGCACCCAATACAGGGCGATGAACACCGGAATCTGCACCAGAATCGGTAGGCAGCCGCCCAGCGGATTGACCTTTTCCCTCTTGTACAGGTCCATCATCGCCTGGTTCATCTTCTGTTTGTCGTCGCCGTACAGCTCCTTGAGCCGGGTCAGCTCCGGCGCCATTCGGCGCATGTTGGCCATCGAGCGGTAGCTGGTCTCGGACAGTTTGTAGAACGCCAGCTTAATCAGGACAGTAAGGAAGATGATCGCCCAGCCCCAGTTGCCAACGATGGCGTGAATCGCCTTCAGCAGCCAGAACAACGGCTCGGCGATAATGGTCAACATGCCATAATCCACCGTCAATTGCAGATTGGGCGCGACCTCATGCAAAACGTCGGGTAGCTTCGGCCCGACGTACAGACGGGTGCGGAAATCCCCGGTCGCGCCGGCCGGCACGGTCTGCACCGCGCCGCGCATCCCCACCACGTAGCGGTTATCGCCAACCGCCTTGGTGTAGAAGTCGTCGGTCTCGCCCGGATTCGGCACCCACGCGCCGAGGAAGTAGTGCTGGATCATGGCGATCCAGCCGTCCTTGACTGTCTGGTTCAGCTCCTGCTTGGCGATGGCGTCGAAGGAAATCTTCTCGTAGCGCTGCTCGGGCGTGGAAATCACCGCCCCGGTATAGGTGATCACGCCACCGCCGAAGAAGCTATTGGTGGTCTTTGGCGGCGTGCGCTGGAACTGCCGGTACTGGCCGCCCTGCCAGTCACTGGCGCTGCCGTTCTCGACCCGTTGATTCAACTCCACCAGAAAGCTGCCGCGTTCGAAAGTGTAGGTCTTGATGACCTTCACGCCAGAGGGGTCCGACCAGTTGAGTCGCACCTCCAGCCTGTCCTGACCATCCGCCAGCCGGTATTCAGTCTGCTCGGGGACGAACGCGACGTAATGGTTGGGCGCGGGGCCGTTGTTCAGCGCCACCAGCCCGGACTGGGCGATGAAGAGGTCCGCGCCGCTGTCCTTGAGCAACAGGAACGGCTGATCCGGCCGCTGCACCGAGTCCGGGTAGGTGCGCAAGCCAACCTGGCGCAGATCGCCGCCCACCGTGTCAATCTCGGCCTCGAACAGGTCGGTGGTCACTCGCACCCGCTGACCGCCGCCGAGCGCCCGTGGACCGGCGCCAGCGACCGGCGCGATGGTCGGCACGTCCTGGCCGGGGGTAATCGCGGGCTTGGCGAGGCTGGTCGGACTGGCGGGAGCCGTGGCCACGGGCGGCGGCGGCGGATGTTTTTTAGCCTGGAACTCCAGCCAGTTTTGCCAGAGCAGAAACACCACGAACATCAGAGCGGCGAAAAGCAATAAACGTTGGTTTTCCATCATCGGTCCTTCGGGGGAAGTTCGGGAACGGGGTCAACGCCACCCGGATGCCAGGGATGACAGCGCGACACCCGCCGGATCGTCAGCCAGACGCCACGCGCCGCGCCGTGGCGCTCGATGGCTTCGCGGGCGTACTGGGAGCAGCTTGGATAGAAACGGCAATGATTGCCCAGCAGTGGGCTGATGAACCACTGATAGCCGCGAATCAACGCGATCAGGATGGCGCGCATGAGTGCGCGAGCCTGCGCCAGTGCCGTTGCAGCGAGGCGAACAGGACGGCGTTGTCCTGTTCGGTCAGCCCGCCGCGGCCCATCACCACGCAATCCAGGTCGCCGAGCCACGCTTGATGATGCCGGAAGCTGTCGCGCGCGATCCTTTTGATCCGGTTGCGCGCCACGGCGGATTTGGCGACCTTGCGGGAAATGGCCAGACCGAGGCGGGGATAACCAAGCGCGTTGGAACGGGCAAGTACAGTGAAATAGCGGTCGCTGGATTTGACCGGTTGAGCGAAAACACCGGCGAAGGCGTTCCGGCCGGTCAGCCGGGCGCGGCGCGGGAAGCGCGCGCCATCGGCCACGGCGTCAGGGCGTCAGCCGGGCGCGGCCCTTGGCGCGGCGCGCCTTGATCACCAGGCGGCCGCCCTTGGTGGCCATGCGGGCGCGAAAGCCGTGGGTGCGCTTGCGGTGAATGATGCTGGGCTGGAAAGTCCGCTTCATGATAATTCCTTAAACAGAGGGATCGTTTTCAAGTGAATTGTGAAACTTACTGATTCGGAGCCCCATTTGCAAGCATGGCGACGAACGGCCAGCGCTTGCGGCATGGCGCGCGGGGATGAATTCCATGGGCGCGGGGCGGCGACGATGGGGCGAGTGAGCGTGATAGCCGTTCGACGAGCGCGTTCCCTCGGGGTTTCGGGATAACTCAGTGGGCGAAATAGGCGGCGGCGATTTGATTGTGCAATTCGCCAAAGCCGATTTGCACCTCGTCAATAAATTCGTGCAGCCCTTCGTGGGCCAATTCCGGCACCGCCGCCGCATTCAGCTTTTGCCTGAGTGCGGCGAGAGTAGCCAGCGACGCCTCGCTCCGAGGCAATTTCTTCAGGCAGATTTCCAGTTGCCGCAAACAGAACACCACGGCGCGCGGGAAGTATTCATCCTGCAACAGGAACTTCAGCACGTCTGGCCCACTGACCCGCACCCGCACCTGCTGGCGGTACATCTGATAGGCGCTGAGCGATTTCAGCACGCTCATCCACTGGATGCTCTCAAATGGATCCTGCTCTTCCTTTTCAGTGGCGGTCTGGGTCTGGGTCTGGGTCTGGGTCTGGGTCTGGCCTACACGCGACAGCAGATTGGCCGAACGCACGTCCAGAATGCGGGTGGTCATGTCGGCGCGTTCCAGATAATGGCCCAAGCGGACAAAATCGTAGGCGGAGGTGCGGCTCATCGCGCCGGCCAGCAGACCGCCGATCTGCTGCGCGCCGCGAATCACCCGCCGCAGGAATTCGAAGCGGCCGCGCCGGGTTGGCAGATGATCGCGGGCGTAGATATACAAGCCGTTGATCTGCTCCCAGGCTTCCTGCGGCACGGTATCGCGGGTGGTGCGCAGATTCTCGCGGGCGGCGGCCAGGCTGGAAATGATTGAACTGGGGTGGTCGCGATCGCTGATCAGAAATTTGACCACGTTGGTTTCGTCGGCCAGCCGGTTCGGGTCTTTTTCGAAGAACAGTTGCTCGGCGCCGACGATGAAGATCAAGGGCAACCAACCAAAAGTGGTATTGCGCGGCAAATCCAGCAGCAGGTTGGTGTTGACGTTGATCAGGCGGGCGGTGTCTTCGGCCCGTTCGATTTGGCGGGTCATCCAATAAATGTTCTGAGCGACGCGCGATAGCATGGTTAGAGTCCCTCGGTATCCACGATCCAGGTGTCCTTGCTTCCCCCACCCTGCGACGAGTTCACCACCAGCGAGCCTTTGCGCAGCGCCACGCGAGTCAGGCCGCCGGTGGTCACGTAGGTGCTGGGGCCGCCGGAGAGAATGAACGGCCGCAGGTCCACATGGCGCGGTTCCATCTGATTGTCGTCGCACAGCGTCGGCGAGGTGGACAGCGCCAGGGTGGGTTGGGCCATGTAATTACGAGGATCTTTCTGGATCAATTTAGCGAAGCGTTTGTGCTCGGCCGACGTGGCGTGCGGCCCGACCATCATCCCGTAACCGCCGGATTCGTTGGCCGGCTTCACCACCAGTTTGTCCAGATTGGCCAGCACGTATTTCCGGTCCTTCTCCCGCATGCACAGATAGGACGGCACGTTGGCGATGAGCGGATCCTGATCGAGGTAGTACTTGATGATCTCCGGCACGAAGGCGTACACGACCTTATCGTCGGCCACGCCCGCGCCCGGCGCGTTGGCCAGCGCCACCTTGCCCTTGCGCCAGGCCCGCATCAGTCCCGGTACGCCGAGCGCGGAGTCGGGGAGAAACACTTCGGGGTCCAGGAACAGATCGTCGATGCGCCGGTAGATCACGTCCACCCGCTCCGGCCCCTCGATGGTGCGCATGTAGACGCAGTCGTTGTCGTCGACTTCCAGGTCGCTGCCTTCCACCAATTCCACGCCCATCTGCTGGGCGAGATAGGAATGCTCGAAATAGGCCGAGTTGTAGATGCCGGGCGTGAGCACCACCACGGTCGGCTGATCGCCGGGCCGGGGCGACAGCGAGGCCAGCATGTCGTAGAGCCGCAGGGTGTAGTCGTCCACCGGCTGGATGCGCTGGTGCTCGAACAGTTCGGGGAACACCCGCTTGGTCACGACCCGGTTTTCCAGCATGTAGGACACCCCGGACGGGACGCGGAGATTGTCTTCCAGCACATAAATGGTGCCGTCCTTGTCGCGGACCAAATCCGAACCGCAGATGTGCGCCCAGACGCCGTGGCGGGGGTTGACGCCCACGCACTGTGGCCGAAAGTTGACCGATTTTGCCAGCACCTCGGCGGGAAAGACGCCGTCCTTGATGATTTTCTGCTCGTGGTAAAGGTCGTCGATGAACAGATTCAGCGCCTGTACCCGCTGTTTCAGGCCAGCCTCGGCGCGATTCCATTCGTGCTTGGGGATGATGCGCGGCACGATGTCGAACGGCCAGGCCCGGTCGATGCTGCCGCCCTCGGTGTAGACGGTAAACGTAATGCCCATGACCAGGATGGCGAGTTCGGCGGCGGTCTTGCGCTCGCGCAGATCCGCGTCGCTCAGGGAAGCCAGATACTCGCACAGCGCCCGGGCTGCGGGACGAGGCCCCGTCGCGCTGTCGATGAGTTCGTCGTAGGAGCCCGGCGCGGCGTAATGTCGCCACTCGATGGTCATCGTATTGTCCTTTGAATTGGCATTACTCGGTCGGCGTTGCGCTTGGGCTCAGCAAAATCCAAGCCAATCCGAGAAAGCGAGTCGCTGCCGGGGCGGGCGCGGAATCACCGAAAACGGAGCGGAACGATTCAAAAATACCCGATTCGTGGCGCGGCCGTTGATTTTAATGGGTGGCCCGACGGCGCGAGGCGGAATCTGGGAGCACGGTTTGTCGAGGCGTCTGGCGGCGCGAAGCTGTGGCGACGATCGCACCAAATGAGCGCTGAAAATCGAGGTGTTGCACAGGACAGGTGCAAGCAAGATGGTGAATGATCAAGGAAATCAGCTTGGGCCGCGCGGAATGCCGCTTGCATTGGCCAAGGTGGTTCAATCGCGCATAATGCGCCTCCAATTTTAGCCGATCGTGAAGGACAGCCATGGCCATACGTGTTGCGCTCCACCATCACACGACTTATCACTTCGACCGTCCGGTCAACGTATCGCCGCATATCATCCGGTTGCGCCCGGCCGCGCACACCCGCACCCCCATTCTCGCTTACTCGCTCAAGATCGAGCCGGCGCAGCACTTTATCAACTGGATGCAGGACCCATTCGGCAACTTCCAGGCCCGGTTGGTGTTCCCGGAAAAAATCCGGGAACTGAGCATCGCCGTGGATTTGGTGGCCGAGATGACGGTTATCAATCCCTTCGATTTCTTCGTCGAGGATGACGCCGAACATTATCCCTTCGACTACAGTTCCACCCTGCGCCGGGAGCTGACGCCCTATCTGGAGATCGAGGAAAACGGTCCGCTGCTGCATGAATGGCTGGCCGGGGTGGACCACGATCCGCAGCGGATCGTCGATTTTCTGGTCGAGATCAATTGGCGGCTGAACCAGGAAATCGCCTACGTCATCCGGATGGAGCCGGGGGTGCAGACCTGCGAGGAAACGCTGACCAAGCGCAGCGGCTCCTGCCGCGACACGGCCTGGCTGCTGGTGCAGATCCTGCGGCAGTTGGGGTTGGCGGCGCGCTTTGTGTCCGGCTACCTGATCCAGCTCACCGCCGACATCAAGTCGCTGGACGGTCCATCCGGCCCCGAAGCCGATTTCACCGACCTGCATGCCTGGGCCGAGGTATTCATACCCGGCGCTGGTTGGATCGGGCTGGACCCCACGTCCGGCCTGTTCGCGGGCGAGGGCCATATTCCGCTGGCCTGCACCCCGACTCCGCCCAGCGCCGCCCCGGTGACCGGTTACACCGATGAGTGCGAGACCACCTTCGATTTCGCGATGAAGGTCACCCGCATCCACGAGGACCCGCGGGTCACCAAACCCTACAGCGAGGAGCAGTGGGCGCGGATCGAGCAACTCGGTGCGGCGGTCGACGACAAACTGCGCGCTGGCGACGTGCGCTTGACCATGGGCGGCGAGCCGACCTTCGTGTCGATTGACGACATGGATGGGGCGGAATGGACCATCGCGGCGGTGGGTCCGACCAAACGCAAGCTGGCCGGCCGGTTGTTGAAGAAGCTGCGCGACCGCTATGCGTCGAATGGCTTCCTGCACTACAGCCAGGGCAAATGGTATCCGGGCGAATCACTGCCGCGCTGGGCGCTGTCCTGCTACTGGCGCAGCGACGGATTGCCGCTGTGGCACGACCCACGCTGGATCGCCGACGACGAGATCCCGCAAGGCTACGGCCCGGAGCAGGCGCAGGCGTTCGCGGCGGAACTGACCCGGCGCTTGGGCGTCAGCGCCGACCGCCTGATTCCCGGCTATGAGGACGCTTATTACTACCTGTGGAAGGAGCGCACCCTGCCGGTCAACGTGGACCCGCTGAAGTACGACCTCAAGGACGACGAGGAGCGTCGGCGCCTGGCGCTGTTGCTGGAGCGCGGCCTGAACCAGGTGACCGGCTACGCATTGCCGTTGCGCTGGAATCCCGCCGCCGAGGGTGGAGGCTGGCTCAGCGGGCCGTGGGCGCTGCGCCGCGAACATCTCTACCTGACTCCGGGCGATTCGCCGATGGGCTATCGGCTGCCGCTGTCGGCGCTGCTGTGGGTTGCGGACGCGAATCGGGAAGTGACGCATCCGCAGTCGCTGTTCGAATTCCGCGCCGCGCTGGGTGACAGCCACGGCGAGGTGATGCGCCGCTACAGCGAATTCCTCCGGGGAGACGCCACGCCGCCCAGTGATATTCAGGAACAGCCGACGGTGGATGAGAGTCCAGTCATCCATACCGCGCTGTGCGTCGAGCCGCGCGAAGGCCATTTGTATGTGTTCATGCCGCCTCTGGAGCGCCTGGAACACTATCTGGACCTGCTGGCCTGCGTCGAACAGACCGCCGCCAACCTGCAAATGCCGGTTTTAGTCGAGGGCTACGCCCCGCCATCGGATTGGCGCTTGCGCAAATTCGCCGTCACCCCCGATCCCGGCGTGATCGAGGTCAATATTCATCCGGTCCACGACTGGGCGGCACTGACGCGGAATATCGAGGGGCTGTACGAGGATGCCCGGCAGTCGCGGCTGGGTACCGAGAAATTCATGCTGGACGGTCGCCACACCGGCACCGGCGGCGGCAATCACGTCACCTTGGGCGGCGCGACGCCCAGCGATAGCCCGTTTTTGCGCCGACCCGAGCTGCTACGTAGCCTGATTACCTACTGGCAGCACCATCCCAGCCTGTCCACGCTGTTCTCCGGGATGTTCATCGGCCCGACCAGCCAGGCGCCGCGGGTGGACGAGGCCCGCAACGACAGCCTGTACGAACTGGAAATCGCCTTCCGGGAAATGCCCGCCGGCGAAGTACCGCAGCCGTGGCTGGTGGACCGGCTGTTGCGCAATCTGCTGGTCGATTTGACCGGCAACACCCACCGCGCCGAGTTCTGCATCGACAAGCTGTACTCGCCGGACAGCGCCACCGGCCGGCTGGGACTGGTGGAAATGCGGGCGTTCGAGATGCCGCCGCACGCCCGGATGAGCCTGATGCAGATGTTGCTGCTGCGGGGGCTGGTGGCGCGGTTCTGGGAGCAGCCTTACCCGAACCGGCAACTGGTGCGCTGGGGCACGCAAATTCACGACCAGTTCATGCTGCCGCACTACGTCTGGCAGGATTTCAAGGGGGTGACCGATGAACTGAATCGGGCCGGTTTCCCGTTCGAGAGCGACTGGTTCCTGCCGTTCTTCGAATTCCGCTTCCCGCACTACGGCGCGATTGTGCAACAGGACATCGAACTGGAACTGCGCCAAGCGCTGGAGCCGTGGCATGTGCTGGGTGAGGAGCAAGCCCTGGGCGGCACCGCCCGCTATGTGGATTCCTCGGTGGAGCGGATGCAGGTCAAGGTGCGCGGGATGATCGGCGAGCGGCATGTCGTGGCCTGCAACGGCCGGCGGGTGCCGCTGCGCCCGACCGAGGTTCCCGGCGAATACGTCGCCGGGGTTCGCTATCGCGCCTGGCAGCCGCCGTCGGCGTTGCACCCGACCATTCCGGTTCACGCGCCGCTGGTGTTCGACTTGATCGATACCTGGAACCGGCGTTCCATCGGCGGCTGCACCTACCACGTCATGCATCCGGGCGGGCGCAATCCCGATACCTTCCCGGTCAACGCCAACGAAGCCGAAGCGCGGCGCTTCGCCCGGTTCTGGCCCTATGGCCACACGCCGGGGTCGATGAGTCCGCCGGCTGAGGAAGTCAATCCGAATTTCCCGTACACGCTGGATTTGCGGCGACGGGAAGAGTGAACCGCTGAAGCGGGCAGGGATCGAGCAATGAAGATCGCGCAGAGCTGGGATGACGGGGTGGTGGACGATGTCCGGCTGGCCGATCTGCTGCGCCGCTACCGGGCCAGGGCGACGTTTAACCTGAATCCCGGCCTTTACCAGCCACAACGTTCGTTCGGTTGGAACCATGGCGACAAGGAAGTCTGGCGACTGGGGCGGGATGAGCTGGTCGAGGTGTACGCCGGCTTCGAGATTGCCAATCACTCCCTGATGCATCCGAACCTGCCCGATTTGTCGCTGGAAGCGCTGGATTGGGAAATTCGGGAAAGCCGCCGTATTTTACAGGACTGGTTTCAACAGCCGGTGCGCGGGTTCTGCTATCCCTTCGGCGGTTGCAATCCGGCGGTGAAAGACGCGGTGCGCGCCGCCGGTCATGGCTACGCCCGCACCGTGACCGAGATCGATCCGCCGTTTCCGCCAGCCGATCCGCTGGAACTGGGCGTCAGTTGCCGATTCAATGATCCCGCCTTTTGGACCCGCTACCAAAGCGCCAGGGCGGCGGACGGCGTATTTCTGTTCTGGGGCCACGGCTATGAATTAACCAGCAAAGCGATGTGGACCGATCTGGAAGACAAGCTCGCCCGCATCAGCGCCGATCCAGTGGCGGAGTGGGTCAACATCGAAACGTTGTTCTGAGACGCTGTACCAAAGCGCCGCCACGCCCGCCGCCGATATATAGCGCTCCTACCCTGGTTGTGGATTTTCCCCTCCTTGGATACGGTGGGGTGGCGCGTAGCGCCGGGGTGGTTTGAAACGGCGATTCCATAAATCAGATAGGATCGCCATAGCTCGTCCGCCGCGCCCCGCCGCAGGTCCGCCGCCTGGAAGCCGCGCTTCCTTAAGGTCCGCCAGCAACCGCACCGACAGCCCGCGCAACGCCTCCGAATCCACCCGGCGCAGCGCGTTGCAAGGCATCCAGCGCCCTATGGTCATCCAGGGGCTCGATATCCGCAATGCCTGGCGGAAGTCGGAATGGCGGATAAAATCATGGGGTGAAGTTGGCCGATCCGCGCGAGGTTGCATGGGTTTTTACGCATTTCTTTCCGTGGGCATGGGCGCGGCCACCGGCGCCTGGCTGCGCTGGTGGCTGGGGATGTTGTTGAACCCGGTTTTTCCCACCTTGCCGTTCGGGACGCTGGCCGCGAACCTGCTGGGCGGATTCCTGATGGGAATGGCCATGCAATTGCTGATGCAACACGCGGCCCTCGCTCCGGAAGTCCGCCTGGCCATCACCACTGGCTTTCTGGGCGGCCTGACCACCTTTTCCACCTTCTCGGCGGAAACCGTGACGCTGTTGCTGCGCGAGGAATATCTCTGGACGCTGGCCATTGTCCTGCTTCACGTTCTCGGTTCGGTCGGGATGACGCTGCTGGGGATTCTGGCCATGAAACTGCTGATTGGGGGGGCGCCATGAAGGGAACCTGTCTGAAGTTCTATGTCCACGAACACCGCAAGCACCATGGCATCCTGCTCTATGAATGGCTGCTGGAGCGGGCCAAGAAGTTGGGTATCCACGGTGGGTCGGCGTTTCGCGCCATCGCCGGTTTCGGGCGGCACGGCGTCCTGCACGAAGATCACTTTTTCGAACTGGCGGGCAATTTGCCGGTGGAAGTGGTGTTCGTGGTCAGCGACGAAGAAGCGGCTCGGCTTTTGGAGTTGGTCGGGCAGGAAAAGATTCGGGTGTTTTACGTGCTGATGCCGGCTGAGTTCGGCGTGGTGAACGGTGAGTAGGACAAACGGCGGTTTCGCCGTTATATCAATTCCCGTTAGATTTTGACTTTTGACCTTGTAGGCTGGGATGAAGCGTAGCCCAATCCCAGCGGGAACGTTGCAAGGCGCATCTACCCGGCCGATATGTTCCAACAAAACCTATCGAGAAACGGCATTGCTTCCAAGGTGGGGGCTGTGAAAAATGCGGCGATGACGAGCAGCCGGCTGGAATCCGCTATCCCGCCGCCGTCAGCGCCGGTCGCGGCCAAGCCTTCAGAATGGATTGCACCACGGTCGCCAGCGGAATGGCGAAGAATACCCCCCAGAATCCCCACAGCCCGCCGAACACCAGCACCGCCGTGATGATCGCGATCGGGTGCAGGTCCACCACCTCGGAGAACAGCAGTGGCACCAGCACGTTGCCATCCAATCCCTGGACGATCAGATACACGCCCATCAGCCACAGAAACTCCGAGCTCCAGCCCCACTGGAAAAACGCCACCAGCGCCACCGGCACCGTCACCACCACCGCGCCAATGTAGGGCACGATGACCGACAGCCCCACCATCAGGGCCAACAACATGGCGAACTGCAAGTCCATGTAGGCGAACGCCATGTACGTTGCAACCCAAACCACCAGGATTTCCAGAAACTTGCCGCGCACGTAATTGCCCATCTGCCGATCCACCTCGCGCCAGACCTGTTGCGCCAGGGAGTGGTCGTGCGGCATGAATCCATGCAGCCAGGCCAGGATCAAGTCCTTATCCTTCAAAAAGAAAAACACCAGTAATGGCACCAGCACCAGGTAGATGGCGATAGTGATGAAGCCCATGCCCGCCGCCAGCGACCAAGTCAGCGCTTTCTGGCCCCAGGTGGCGATTTCGGCCTTCATCGCGTTGATCACTTCAAGAATCTGCGCCTCGGTGATGAATTCCGGGTACAGGGCGGGCAGGCTGAGCAGCAGGTTCTGACCCTGGACGATCATGTTGGGAAACTGCTGCACGAACTGGGTCAACTGCCGCGAGGCCATTGGCAACAACCCCAGCAACAGGAACAGCACGAAGGCGATGAACAGCACGAACACCACGACGGCCGCCAACAGGTGCGGCAATCGCAGCCAGCGTTGCAGCATCTGCACGACCCCTTCCAGCAGGTAGGCGATGACCATGCTCGCCAACACCGGCGCCAGATCCCGCCCCATGACCAGGATCACGCCGGCGACCAGCACCAGCACGACGGTCAGAATGACCGCCTGGGGATCGTCAAACAATCGTTGAAACCAGTCACTGAGGATTTTCATGATTAACCTTGGCGCGTTGTGCATCCGCGCGCCCACATGTTAACAACAAAGCCGCTACCGTCCCAACCGCCAACCCGTCGATGCCTGAACCGCCGCCGCCAACCGTGGTCTATCAATGCTGGAAACCCGCTCCCAGAACGCCATGCTCGCCATCAGGGCATTGCACCAAAGCAGTGCTAACGATCTCCTCTCAACCCGGCGCGCATCCCGAATCCACCCGCCGATCATGGGTCCAAGGGACTATCAAGCAATAACTAATGCGAATGTTTGCATTTGTTTTTAAATATAAATATTTGCATTTATTAGATGCAATAGTTATTTGTAAACGGATTTTAAAGAGATTCGTCGATCCCGTCCGGGCCGCCCGCAGATCAGCAACGGATTGATTTCGTGTTTTTTCGGGACTAGGCGCCCAACCCCGGCCGCCGCCGCTCCAAACCAGGACTGGTCCGTTAATTGCTTTGTTTCACCCGAGAAGCATCCGCCGGGTAGCAGGCCGGCCGGAACGACGCACGGATTGACAGAAAATTCGCCAGGGTTTGCCCTGACAGGCTTGAAACCGGAACTTGAAACGGAAGCCGCCCCGCTTCCGCGACTACAGATGAGGTGATGACCATGACGATTTTCAACCGTTATCTGTCGCGCTACGAAGAGAGCCGCGAAGAGACCTTCTCGCTCCAAGAATACCTGGACCTGTGCAAGAAAGATCCGCTCACCTACGCCAGCGCCGCCGAGCGGTTGCTGAAAGCCATCGGCGAACCGGAGATGGTGGACACCCGCAACAACCCGCGGTTATCGCGGATCTTCCAGAACAAGGTGCTCAAGATCTATCCCGCCTTCGAGGAATTCTACGGGATGGAGGACGCCATCGAGCAGATCGTTTCCTACCTCCGGCACGCCGCCCAGGGGTTGGAGGAAAAGAAGCAGATTCTTTACCTGCTCGGTCCGGTGGGCGGCGGCAAATCGTCGCTGGCCGAACGGCTCAAGCAGTTGATGGAGAAAGTGTCGTTTTATGCCATCGAAGGCTCGCCGGTGTTCGAATCGCCGCTGGGGCTGTTCAACCCCGACGAGGACGGCCAGATTCTCGAAGACGACTACGGCATCCCACGCCGCTACCTGCGCCACATCATGTCGCCGTGGGCGGCCAAGCGGCTGCGCGAGTTCAACGGCGATATCACCAAATTCCGGGTGGTGAAGCTGCGGCCGTCGGTACTGCATCAGATCGCCGTCGCCAAGACCGAGCCGGGCGACGAAAACAACCAGGATATCTCCTCGCTGGTCGGCAAAGTGGACATCCGCCAGTTGGAGCATTTCGCCCAGAACGACCCAGACGCCTACAGCTTCTCCGGTGCGCTGTGCCGCGCCAACCGCGGCCTGATGGAATTCGTCGAGATGTTCAAGGCGCCGATCAAGGTGCTGCATCCGTTGCTGACCGCCACCCAGGAAGGCAACTACAACAGCACCGAGGGGCTGTCGGCCATCCCGTTCGAAGGGATCATTCTGGCCCACTCCAACGAGTCGGAATGGCAGTCGTTCCGTAACAACAAGAACAACGAAGCCTTCCTCGACCGGGTCTACATCGTCAAGGTTCCCTACTGCCTGGGGATGTCGGACGAGGTGCAGATCTACCAGAAGCTGCTGACTCACAGCTCGCTGTCCGAAGCGCCCTGCGCGCCCGGCACTCTGGAAATGCTGGCGCAATTCTCGGTGTTGACCCGGATCAAGGAGCCGGAGAACTCCAGCATCTTCTCCAAGATGCGGGTCTACGACGGCGAGAACCTCAAGGACACCGACCCCAAGGCCAAGTCGATGCAGGAGTATCGCGACTACGCCGGAGTGGACGAGGGCATGACCGGTATCTCGACCCGGTTCGCCTTCAAGATTCTCAGCCAGGTGTTCAACTTCGATCACAGCGAGGTCGCCGCCAACCCGGTGCATCTGCTCTACGTGCTGGAACGGCAGATTGAACGCGAGCAGTTCGCGCCGGAAGTCGAGGAGAAATACCTGTCCTACCTCAAGGGCTATCTGGCGCCGCGCTACGCCGAGTTCATCGGCAAGGAGTTGCAACAGGCCTATCTGGAGTCGTATTCCGAATATGGCCAGAACATCTTCGACCGCTACGTGATCTACGCCGATTTCTGGATTCAGGATCAGGAATACCGCGATCCCGACACCGGCGAATCCTTCGACCGGGCGGCGCTCAACACCGAACTGGAGAAGATCGAAAAGCCGGCTGGCATCAGCAACCCCAAGGACTTCCGCAACGAGATCGTCAACTTCGTGCTGCGGGCGCGGGCCAATAACGCCGGCAAGAACCCGGCATGGACCAGCTACGAGAAGCTGCGGGCGGTGATCGAGAAAAAGATGTTCTCCAGTACCGAGGACCTGCTGCCGGTGATCAGCTTCAATGCCAAGTCCAGCGTCGACGAGCAGAAGAAGCACGCCGAGTTCGTGGACCGGATGGTCGCCAAGGGCTACACCCCCAAGCAGGTGCGGTTGCTGTCCGACTGGTATCTGCGGGTTCGCAAGGCATCCTGAGCGGAGGACACCACGCATGGCCACGTTCGTCGACCGGCGGCTGGACGGCAAGAACAAGAGTTCGGTCAACCGCCAGCGCTTCATCCGGCGCTTCAAGAGCCAGATCAAGAAGGCCGTGACCGAGTCCATGAACGGCCGAAGCATCACCGACATCGACAATGGCGAAAAGGTGAACATCCCCGCCCGCGACCTGTCCGAGCCGGTGTTCGGCCACGGACCGGGCGGGCGGCGCGAAGCCATCCATCCGGGCAACCGGGAATTCGTCACCGGCGATCAGATCGCCCGGCCACCCGGCGGCGCGGGCGGTGGTTCCGGCGGCGGCCAGGCCAGCAACAGTGGCGAGGGCGAAGATGACTTCGTGTTCGAACTGTCGCGGGAAGAGTTCCTGGAACTGTTCTTCGAAGATCTGGAGTTGCCGAATCTGGTGCGCACCCAGTTGGCCAAGAGCACCGAGTTCAAATCGGTGCGGGCTGGCTTCACCAGCGCTGGCAACCCGGCCAACATTGACGTGGTGCGCTCGCTCAAGGGCGCGCTGGCGCGGCGGATGGCGCTGGCCGCGCCCTACATCCGGCGCTTGCGCGAGGCCGAGGCGGAACTGGAACGGCTGCTCGCCCACCCGCCGGTGGACGAAATCCGCGCCAAGGCGCTGGTCGAGGAGATCGAGCGCCTGCGGGCGCGGGCGCGGGCGGTGCCGTTCATCGACACCTTCGACTTGCGCTACGCCAACCGGGTCATGCAGCCGCAACCGACCACCCAGGCGGTGATGTTCTGCATCATGGACGTGTCCGGCTCGATGGACCGGGCGCGCAAGGATCTGGCCAAGCGGTTCTTCACCCTGCTTTACCTGTTCCTGAAGCGCAATTACGAGAAGATCGAGGTGGTGTTCATCCGCCATCACACCGTGGCCAAGGAAGTGGACGAGCAGGAGTTCTTCTACTCGCGGGAAACCGGCGGCACCGTGGTGTCCAGCGCCCTGCAACTGATGGGCGACGTCATGGCCGAACGTTACCCGATTTCCAGTTGGAATCTGTACGTGGCGCAAGCCTCGGACGGCGACAATTGGCACCACGACTCGCCAGCCTGCAAGGATCTCCTGTTGCAGCGGATCATGCCGTATGTCCGCTATTACTCGTATATCGAGATTACCCCCGACCGTCACCAAAGCCTGTGGGAGGCGTATGAGGAGGTGAAAGCCCAGCACCGGCATTTTGCCATGCGGCAAATCGATGGGCCGGCCGACATCTACCCGGTGTTCCGGGACTTGTTCAAGAGGCGCGTGTCATGAGTTCGTCGCGATTGATTGCCGAGTCGTCCGAATGGACCTTCCCGATGCTGGAGCGCTACAACGAGGTGATCGGCCAGATTGCTTCCGAACAGTTCGGGCTGGACACTTACCCCAACCAGATCGAGATCATTACCGCCGAACAGATGATGGACGCCTATTCCTCGGTGGGGATGCCGTTGGGCTACAAGCATTGGTCCTACGGCAAGCAGTTCGTGCTGACCGAGAAGAACTACCGGCGCGGGCAGATGGGGCTGGCCTACGAAATCGTGATCAACTCCGATCCCTGCATCGCCTATCTGATGGAGGAGAACACCGCCATGATGCAGGCGCTGGTGATCGCCCACGCCGCCTATGGCCACAACTCCTTCTTCAAGGGCAACTACCTGTTTCGCACCTGGACCAGCGCCGACGCCATTATTGATTACCTGCTGTTCGCGCGGAACTACGTGGCCGAATGCGAGGAGCGCCACGGCGAGGAAACCGTGGAACTGTTCCTCGACTCCTGCCACGCGCTGATGAACTACGGGGTGGACCGTTACAAGCACCCGGCGCCGCTGTCGCTGCACGAGGAGAAACAGCGCCAGCACGACCGGGAAGAATACCTGCAATCGCAGCTCAACGACCTGTGGCGAACCATCCCGGCCAGACCGGTCGAAGCCACCGCCGCCGATGCCCAGCGCTTCCCGACCGAGCCGCAGGAGAACCTGCTGTACTTCATCGAGAAAAACGCGCCGCTGTTGGAGCCGTGGCAGCGCGAACTGGTGCGCATCGTCCGCAAGATCGCCCAGTACTTCTACCCGCAGCGCCAGACCCAGGTGATGAATGAAGGCTGGGCCACGTTCTTCCATTACACGTTGCTCAACCGGCTCTACGACGAGGGCTATGTCAACGACGGCTTCATGATCGAGTTTTTACAATCGCACACCAGCGTCATTCAGCAACCGCCGTTCGACCATCCCCATTATTCCGGCATCAATCCCTACGCGCTGGGTTTTGCGATGATGAGCGACATCCAGCGCATCTGTCAGGCCCCCACCGACGAGGACCGCTACTGGTTCCCGGATATCGCCGGGCAGGACTGGCTCAAGGTGCTGGACTTCGCCATGCGCAACTTCAAGGACGAGAGCTTCATCGCCCAGTACCTGTCGCCCAAGCTGATGCGGGATTTCAAGCTGTTCGCGGTGCTGGACGACGACACTAAGGAGCAGTTGGAAATCACCGCGATTCACGACGAAGCGGGTTATCGGCGACTGCGGCGGGCGCTGGCCGACCAGTACAACCTCGGCAGCCGCGAGCCGAACATCCAGGTCTGGAACGTCGCCCACCGCAAGGACCGCTCGCTGACCCTGCGCCACACCCGCTACCACCGCCGCCCACTGCATCAGGGCAACGCTCAGGAAGTACTCAAGCACCTGCACCGGCTGTGGGGCTTCACGGCGCGGCTGGAGGCGGTGGACGAGGAGGGCAAGGTGGAACTGATCGGGGAGTGCCCGCAATCGAAGGGGCGGTGAAAGTTGCCAGACAAACCCTTACCATCTCTGCTGTCCGCGTCGGGAGCCTGCCATGTACACCCTTTACCGGCTGAACGCTGACGAGTTGTCGGTCGAATTCCTGGAATCGCTCAAGACCTTGTTCCGCCACAAGACCATCGAAATTGCGGTCTGCGAGGCGGAGACCGTGGAGCAGGATGAGACGGCTTATCTGCTGTCCAATCCGGCGAACCGCGCCCGCTTGCTGGAGGCCATCGAAAACGTCCGCCAACAACGCAACCTGGTAGCGGTGGATTTGGCCGATTTGCAATGAAAATTGCGTTCGAGCAGGGGGCCTTTGCCGACTTCGCTGCTTGGGCCGAGCAGGATCGAAAGATTCACAAGCGCATCGTGACCCTGATCCTGGACATCGCCCGCAACCCTCATCAAGGCATCGGTAAGCCGGAACCTCTCAAGCACGAATTGCGAGGCTATTGGTCCCGGCGTATCACCGACGAGCATCGGCTGGTTTACAAGGTGGAAGCGGATACCTTGACCATCGTTGCCTGCAAACACCATTACGGGTGACTATAACCTTGCACCCACACCCGCTGGCTCTGCACGACAGTTACCAGGAGGTTCTGAAGCACCTGCACCGGCTGTGGGGCTTCACGGCGCGGCTGGAAGCGGTGGACGAGGACGGCAAGGTGGAACTGGTCGGGGAG
Organism: Candidatus Contendibacter sp.; assembly: GCA_049290615.1. GTDB lineage: Bacteria > Pseudomonadota > Gammaproteobacteria > Competibacterales > Competibacteraceae > Contendibacter. Next base: position 2,409 of record JBATNZ010000204.1, on the reverse strand, counting down.
TGCCCGGCGAGGAGATAACCCGTAATCCCATGGAGAATGACCGATGACGCAAATTACCCTGCAACTCCCAGAAACCGCTTTTGCCCTGCTTCGTAAAGACCCGGACGAAATGGCTGGCGCCCTGCGCGAGGCGGCGGCGGTGAAATGGTATGAGCTCGGGCTGATTTCCCAGGAACGAGCGGCCGAGATCGCCGGCTTGTCACGTAGCGCATTCATTACCGCGCTGGCTCGCTTCCAGGTTTGCCCTCTACAGTACACCCTGGACGAGTTGCGCGAGGAACTACAGGATGCAAATTGAACAGATCGTGGTGAATGCTTACCGCTGATCATTCTTCTGCGGAGCGGTCAAGCAGGCTTGCTGCCGCAGTTGTTCCGTGAGATCGTAATCCCGGAAACCGTCTGGTATGAAGTCGTGGTGGGTGGCCATTTGGATCAAGCCGATTCAGGACTTCAAGCCGCCCCGTGGGCCAAGCCAACGCCGGTTGTGTTGTCGCCACGGATTACGGTATGGAACCTGGGGGTGGGGGAATCGGCGGTATTGACGTTTGCGCTGGAGAATCCAGCGTACCGCCTTGGTGACGGAAGGGGCGTTGCTCGGGGGCTGGTCACCCAAGGCTTTCGCCTGGATGTGCTGTTGCTGATCGATGACGCCGGTCAGTTTGCCCCGTTCATGCATGCCCTGTGCTGGGTTCATGCCGAGCGCCCGTTGCAACAGATGTTACTGTTGAGAGGCAGATCGAGTGGCCATTGCCGGAGTTCAGGATCAGGTCTGGACGCTCTACCGGGAACTGACGGCCTACCGCCAGCAGCCCACCCTGGCAGCGAAAGCCGCGATCAACGCTCAATTCGACACCCTGTGCGCCACGATCACTTCCTGCGAACCGATCCATCAGATCATCCAGAGCTTCCAGCGCAACCGCGACGAACTGCTGCGGGTGCTGGATTACCCGGACTTGCCCCTGCACAACAATCGTAGCGAGAACGACATTCGGGACATGGTCAAAAAGCGCAAGATCAGCGCCGGTACCCGCAGTGAAGCCGGGCGACGCTGTCGGGACACCTTTATCAGCCTCAAGAAGACTTGCTTGAAATACGGCCTCTCGTTCTGGGAGTACTTGCATGATCGGGTCTCCAGCCGACATCTCATCCCCCGCTCCCCGACTTGATTCGTCAAGCCGCTGCCGCTACCTGATCGGCCCCCTCGCAGTTATTGAGCATTTACATATGAAATACCTAACTTGGCTGGATTGGTTTGTGGATAGTATGGGAGCGGACTATCGTTTATTGAACAGTCATCTTAAGCCGATTATCTCGGCTACTGAAGCAACGTACTGGTCTGCAAGGCAGGTTACGGACCAAGCGTTCGTGCGCGGCTATACCACAGACGACCAAAATGAGATAGGGCGGGCACTCTTCTGCGCGGCACTGGTGGGGTTTTGCAATCCTGAGCCGAAAACGGATGAGACCCGTGCTGCACTGCGCTGCCAAGGGTTGAAGCTCCCCACCAAGCTGGTCCATACCCTGAGTAACGCCTACGCCCCCCAGACCAACGACTGGAAAGCCCTAGCCCGTGATCGGTGTTGGTACTTCGACCTTCCCCCCCGCAGCTTAGTGGTGGAGGGAGACGACGTAAGGGCCATCTTCACTTGGACGGCTGGCGATGGAAAGGTGAGTGCAGTGGCGATTCATACCCCGCCCAACAGCAATGAGATCGCGGGCTACTATGTCTGGTGGTTACTAGAGAATCCATCAGAGCAACCTGACAGCAGTCCCAGTCTCGATCCCGTGAGGGTTGCACCACATGCCAACGACTTCATCGCTTTGGCTCTACTGTATTATCAGTCACAGCAGCAGCGGAACATTATGGAGTCCTCGTTGACGGTTACTCAAAAAGACTCCAGAAACTATCAGAAAAAGGGAACCTCTGATAAACCATTAACTTTTTTTGCTATCCATACCCTTTCTAAACCACATAATAACCTAGACAGGTCACTGGCATTACATGAAGGACGCACGTGGAAGCTTGATCACTTGGTGCCGGTACGAGGCCATTTCCGCTTGCAACCTGTTGGTAAGCAGCGTAGTCGTCATGAGTTGCGCTGGATTGCTGATCACATTCGCGGTACAGGTCTACCACAAAAGCCTATGCTAACCCCCCTGCGAATGCCCAATGACTAAATATTTAAAACAGCCCTTTTAAGGTAATCGTAATTTTTTGTATTTAAAACAAAATAATTGAAAAATTGAATCTTATAATTTTATAAAGCATTTAATATGCCAAATTTTTCCTACTGTAAATTTTCCTGTGATGGCGAGGGTTCGAGCGTGGGCTAGACCGTAAACTCACCGCTCAACCTATTGATCCTGCTGATGGGCGTACCCTACGATTACCCGAACCGCAGCTCGGAT
>JBATNZ010000203.1:0-4649 GCA_049290615.1 Candidatus Contendibacter sp. | reverse complement strand
GATCAGCGATGAGCAGATGACTCGCGTCCATCTCCAAAAAGCCGACTTTCACGGGGAATGGAATTACACAATCTTACCGATGGCCGCTGATAAAACTTGACCGGGTTATTTCTAAACGGGTCCTTAGCGGATCGCGTGATCCAGCGCCGGACCAGGCGCGCTCGGCCGGCGACCATCCAGCGGTAGCGGCTCCAGGGTCGCCACGGTCAGCCGGTCGTCGATCAGGTACTTGTGGGCGACCGCGCGCACTTGCTCCGGCGTGACCGCCTGAATCCGTTGGACATAGTCATCGAGCCGGTTCCAGCCCAGCCCGACCGTTTCCAGCGTGCCCAGCCGCATCCCCTGATAGAACAGCGAATCCTGCTGATAAACATCGGCGGCGACGACTTGCGCGACCACCCGCGACAGTTCCTCGGGGCTGATCGGTTCCTCGCGCAATCGCGCCACTTCGGCGCGCAGGGCCTGCTCCAGTTCGGCGCCGCCACGGCCCGGCGCGGGGTTGCCGGCCAACACGAACAGTTCCTCCAGCCGCGAGGCTGGACTGTAACTGGCGCCAGCGGTAGCGGCGACTTGCGAACCGCGAATCAGATTACGACTGATACGCCCGCTGTTGCCGTCGAGAATGCCATCCAATACCGCCAGAGCGTAAGGTTCCCAGTCCTCGGCGGCGGTTTTCAAGGTCGGGACCTTGTAGCCAAGCGCAACGTAGGGCACTTCCGCCGGAGTCTTGACCACGATCCGCCGCTCGCCCAGTTGGGGGATTTCCTGATCCAGGCGGGGCGGGGTCAGATCGCTGGATGGCAACGGACCGAAGTGCTTTTCCGCCAGCTCCCGAACCTTGGTCGGGTCCACGTCGCCGACTACCACCAGAGTGGCGTTGTTCGGCGCATACCACTGTTGATACCAGCGCTTCAGATCGTCCGGGCGGATGGACTGGATATCCTGCATCCAACCGATGATCGGCTGGCGATAGGAACTGGTGACGTAAGCGGCGGCGTGGAAGCGCTCATGGGTCAGCGCCTCCGGCTCATCCTCGGTACGCAGCCGCCGCTCCTCGGCCACCACTTGCGCTTCCTTGCTCACATCTTCCGGCTTCAGCAGCAGATGGCGCATCCGGTCGGCTTCCAGCCGGAAGCTGAGTTCCAGCCGCTCTTTTTCCAGGGTCTGGAAATAGGCAGTGTAGTCGCGGCTGGTGAAAGCGTTTTCATCCCCGCCGTTGGCGGCGATGAGGCGGGAGAACTCGCCGCCCGGCGCGCTCGGCGTACCCTTGAACATCAGGTGTTCCAGCAGGTGGGAAATGCCGGTCAGACCACTGGGTTCGTAGCTGGACCCGACCTTGTACCAGATTTGCGAGACCACCACCGGGGCGCGGTGGTCCTCGCGCACCAACATCTTGAGGCCGTTGGCGAGGGTAAATTGGTGGACGGGGGCCGCCGCGAACGCCGTGGGGGCCAGCGCCAGCGAGAGAGCGGCGACAACGATTCGACTGCTGGGCATGAGGTCTCCGGGTTCGGTGGGTTCCGAGGGGCGATTTCCGTCGTTTGGCAACCAGCGGGCGGAAGGGTTCAACCGCGCTCACGGCGATTTTCCGCGCCGTAGTGCTTGCTCCAATTCCAACACTGGATCGAGTTGCGGTTTCCGTTCCTCTTTCCGCACGGCTGGATCAAAACCGAATTGCGACTTCAGCTCCTCCAGGCTGCTGCGCTGGGTCGGCTGCTCGCCCAGCAGCTTGGCGATGTCGAAGTCCATCACCACCCACCCGGTGTCGTCCTCGATCAGAATGTTGTGTGGCTTGATATCGCGGTGGACCATGCTCGGTTGCTGGGCGTGCGCGTAAGCCAGCGCTTGTGCTACTTGCCGGCTGATGGCTATACCCGCGCCAGCGGCAATCCATGCCATGGAGCGAGCCGCCATCCCATGGGTGATCAGTCGGGAACGGCGGCCTCGCCGTGTTTGGGCTACATCGCCCAGATTTCAACCCGGCGGTTTTTCTCGGCGCCCTGCGGGCTGGCATTGTTCGCCACGGGGAGCGCCGGACCGAAACCATCGACCACGACCGGGAAGATGCCCCGGGTCGCCAGTTCCCGTTCCACAGCCTGCGCCCGTACCCTGGAAATCTCCAGGTTCTGCTTCGAATCACCGTTGTTATCGGTGAAACCCAGCAGCATGAGCCGTTGACCGGGGTTTCGCGCCAGAAAATCAATCACCCGGTCCAGATCGCGTTGCGCCTTGCTGTCCAGTGCGTTGTCCTCGGGCCGGAAGCGGAAACTCAAGGAAAGCCGCTGGGCGTTCTGGATCAACTCAACATACTTGGAGGGGAAAGATTTCTGGACCGGCTGTTTGGTCGCTACGACCAACTGGGAAACGAACCCGTTATCGCCGACCAGTTGCTGCCCGCGCTCCGACAGGGCAAATTCGGTAAAATCACGGATATAGGGATTCTGCGAATTGGACGGAGTGTACAGGTACAAGCGCCGCGCCAGCGGATAATCCTCGGTGGCCACGGTGAAGGAAGTCGGCAACATCGGCAGCGACTCGCCATCGGCGACGGCAATCGCCCGGGCATTGCGGACGTAAGGCAGGCCGATGAAACCGATACCGAAGGTATCGGCCGCCACCTTATCGGATAGCTCACTGCTGGATTCCAGCCGCGCGGCCTTGTCGGCGATCTTGTCCTTACCCATCACCACATGCTGGAAGGTATCGAAAGTGCCGGATTTTTCGTCCCGGGCATAGAGACGAACCGGTCCGGGATCGCCGCCGACTTCGGTCCAGTCCGTCACCGCGCCGGCGAAGATCCGAGCGATCTGGGCCTTGGTCAGGGCGCGAACCTTATTGGACTTGTTGACGATCACCGCGAGGCCATCCAGCCCGATCACATGCTCGAAGGCCGGCAAGGTCATATCGCCGAACCGGCTGAGCGCCCCGGCTTCCTCTTTCTTGATCGGTCGCGATGACGCGCCGATATCCGCCAAACCCGCGCCGATACCCGTAAATGCGGTGCCGGAGCCATGCGCCTTGATTTCGATAGCGACCGGTTCGGTCAAACGGTTAATGACGCCTTCGACGCGCCATTCATTGGCAGCCGTTTTGATACGTTGCACCGTCCTGGCTCCTTCTTTCCTGAGAAAAGCCTCGGCGAGGGCTGGCAGCAGTTCAGCGCCCAGCGTGTTGGAGCCATGGATCCGCAGCACCACTTGGGCAGGCGCGGAAGGGACAGTGGGCGCGACAGTTCGCGGCGCGACGCCGGCTCCATCGAGCCACTTCCAACCGCCGATTACAACCAAGCCGATCATCACGCCCAACGTCAGCGCGGCCAGCAACGGTCGAAGGTAGGAGGCGCCGCCAGTTCGCCGACTGGCGGCAACCTGATCCAGCGTCGGCTTCGGCCCCATAGTCGCGGGGGATTCCAAATCCATGCTCGGATCGAGACTGATGTTCTGCGCCATCAACTCCCGTATCCGGGCGGCGGCCTGCCGAATCTCGCTGTCGGCTGACTCGGATGCCTCGTCCAGCACGGCTTTCAGAAGCTGTCTATCCTTGCGCAACTGGCTTAACTGGATGACCCGGTCGCCCGGCCGCTCCAGTCCCCGCTTGATCACCCAGATTAGAGTGAGCATCTCTAATGAGTTACGGTCGGATTGGACGCCATGATCGACTGGCTTTTCCGCTACGTTATCCGTTTTCACGACGATGACCTCGGTATTGCTGTTTAAACCGTTTATCCCAAGGTGGCTTGCTGCGTTTTTTGCCACCGGTTCCCCTGACGGATCAGGGAACCATGGGAATGGTCAACGTTCCGAGTGAAGCTTTAATGAACAAACGATGAAGGGTGGGAGGAACGCTCGCGGACAGGTTTCTAATTGGGATCGTAGTATCCATAGCCACCGCCGTAGGGAGGCGGAGTGTAATAGCGCGGTGGTGGACCGTAATAGCGCCGGGGCGGCGGCGGAGCGTAACCGCCATCATCGTCATACTGATAATACGGCCGCCCACCGTAGTAATACCCCTGTTCCCGCCAATCCATATCGTTGCCGATCGCGCCGCCGATCAGCGCGCCGGCCAGAGCGCCGGTCGCGGCGCCGCCGGTAGGATCAATATCATGGCCGATGGCCGCGCCGGCCGCCGCGCCGAGCAGCACGCCACCGGTGGTGTAGTAGTTGGGAGGTGCGCCGGGCGGGGGCGGGACGCAGGCCATGCCCAAGCCCAGCACCGCCGCCACGATGGCGATTTTGAATGGCGCGCGCATTGCGAGTTCTCCAGATTGGTTGATCGGGGTAGCGAAACCGGGCAAAAAAACGGCGGCGGTCGCGTGAAGCAAGTGCCAGCGCCACCGCCAAAGCCCACATGCACCCACACTACTCAGGGCACAGTGTCCCACCCATCAAGTGAATGTTGCCTGAATGCCCTTTGCCAAATCGACGGTTCGATGGTGGCAACCCCGTTAAGCGTCGCCGCCGTCCGCCCGCCGCGCCTGCAATTCCCGGCCGATCAGGGCCGCTCGCCAGCCATGCCGCAGCGGTGAATCCATCCCGGCCAGCAGGTTTTCCACATCCTGCCGGTTGGCGCAGGCCAGCGATGGAATGCCATATTCCCGCGCGCGGACCGCGATCAGGGTGAGCCACTCATCCACCCGCGCGCTCTGCACC
>JBATNZ010000202.1:0-33869 GCA_049290615.1 Candidatus Contendibacter sp. | reverse complement strand
CGACGGTCAAGACCGTCTGCACCGGGGTCGAGATGTTCCGCAAGCTGCTGGACCAGGGCGAAGCCGGCGACAACGTCGGGGTACTGCTGCGGGGCACCAAGCGCGACGACGTTGAGCGCGGGCAAGTACTGGCCAAGCCCAACACCATCACCCCGCACACCGAATTCGAAGCCGAAGTGTATGTACTGAGCAAGGAAGAAGGCGGGCGGCACACCCCGTTTTTCAAGGGCTACCGGCCGCAATTCTACTTTCGGACCACGGATGTGACCGGTTCGGTCGACCTGCCCGAAGGGGTGGAGATGGTGATGCCGGGTGACAACATCCGGATGCGGATCAGCCTGATCGCGCCGATCGCCATGGACGAGGGCCTGCGCTTCGCCATCCGCGAGGGCGGTCGCACCGTCGGCGCCGGCGTCGTCGCCAAAATCATCGAGTGAGCACCATGACCACCACTGCCAGCCAGCGCATCCGCATCCGCCTCAAGGCGTTCGATCACCGGTTGATCGATCAGTCGGCGCGGGAAATCGTCGAGACCGCCAGGCGCACCGGCGCCCAGGTTCGCGGCCCGATTCCGCTGCCGACCAAGATCGAGCGCTTCACCGTGCTGGTCTCGCCGCACGTCAACAAGGACGCCCGCGACCAGTACGAACTGCGCACCCATAAACGGCTCATGGACATCGTGGATCCCACCGATAAAACGGTCGACGCGTTGATGAGGCTCGACCTCGCCGCTGGCGTGGACGTGCAGATCAAGCTGAATTAGGCGCCGGTAATCGGCCACGAGGGACGGCCTTTCCCTCCTCTGGCCTGAAGTCGCCCCTACCCGAGGTTATTAAAAAAATGGCAATAGGACTCATCGGCCGCAAGGCCGGTATGACTCGTGTTTTCACGGAGGACGGGGTCTCGATTCCCGTGACCCTGATCGAGGTCGAGCCTAACCGTGTTACCCAAGTCAAAACTGAGGAAACCGACGGTTATCGCGCTCTGCAGGTGACCGTTGGCGCGCGCCGGGCCAGCCGGGTGACCAAGCCGATGGCGGGTCATTTCGCCAAGGCTGGCGTCGAGCCGGGGCGTGGCCTGTGGGAATTCCGTCTGGCGGACGACGAAGGCGCCGACATCGGCGTTGGCGCCGAACTGAAAGCGGATTTATTCCAGGCCGGCCAGAAAGTGGACGTGACCGGCACCACCATCGGCAAGGGCTTCGCCGGCGCCATCAAGCGCCACCATTTCAGTGGCCAGCGTAGCACCCACGGTAATTCGCTATCCCATCGGGCGCCCGGCTCCATCGGCCAGAACCAGAGTCCTGGCCGGGTGTTCAAGGGCAAGAAAATGGCCGGCCATCTCGGCGCGGCGCGGCGCTGCACCCAGAATCTGGAAGTGGTCCGGGTGGATGTCGAGCGCAATCTGTTGGCAATCAAGGGGGCGGTGCCCGGCGCCAAGGGCAGCGATGTGATGGTTCGGCCCGCCGTGAAGGCGCGTCGGTAAGGGAGGCGATATGGAACTTCAGATCAAGAATGCGAGTGGCGCGGCCTCTGGCCAGATCGCGGTCGCCGATGAAACCTTTGCCAAGCCGTTCAACGAGGCGTTGGTGCATCAAGTGGTGGTGGCGTATCTGGCGGGGGGGCGGGCCGGCACCCGCGCGCAAAAGACCCGCGCCGAGGTTCGAGGCGGCGGCGCCAAGCCTTGGCGGCAGAAGGGCACCGGCCGCGCCCGCGCTGGCTCCAGCCGCGGTCCGATCTGGCGGGGTGGTGGTGTGACCTTCGCGGCCCGCCCGCAGGATCACTCGCAAAAAGTCAATCGCAAGATGTATCGCGCCGCCATGCGCACCATCTTCTCCGAACTGCTGCGCCAGGATCGATTGCTGGTGGTGGATGCGCTCGATCTCCCGGAAATCAAGACCCGGCGCATGGTCGAGCAACTGGCCGCGCTTGGCTTGGCCGATCAGCGGCGGGTGTTGCTGGTGGCGGAGGACGTGGATATGAACTTGTACCTGTCGGCCCGTAATCTGCCGGGTGTGGCGGTCAGCGACGTGCCGGGCCTGGATCCGGTCAGTCTGGTGGGATCCGACGCGGTGGTGATGACGGTGGACGCGGTTCGGCGCGTCGGGGAGTGGCTGGCATGAACCAGGAACGATTGCTGAAGGTCCTGCTGGCTCCGCATGTCTCCGAAAAGAGCAACCGCATCGCCGAGCAGCACAATCAGGTGGCGTTCAAGGTGAGCCGCGACGCGACCAAGCCGGAAATCAAGGACGCCGTGGAGTTGTTGTTCAAGGTCAAGGTCAAGGGCGTGACGGTTCTCAACGTCAAGGGCAAGCGCAAGCGGTTCGGCGCCCTGTCCGGGCGGCGTTCGGACTGGAAAAAGGCTTACGTCTCCCTGGAAGCTGGCCACGAGATCGATTTCCTGGTGGCGAAGTGAGCGGGCGTTCGTCGCCCCGGCATATGAGACAAAGGTGAACCCCCATGCCAATCGTCAAGACCAAACCAACCTCGCCCGGCCGGCGTTTCGTGGTCAAGGTCGTCAACCCCGAATTGCACAAGGGCCGGCCCCATGCGCCGCTCCTGGAAAAACAGACCCGGAACGGCGGTCGCAACAACATGGGCCGCATCACCACCCGGCATCAGGGTGGCGGCCACAAGCAGCACTACCGACTGGTTGATTTCAAGCGCGACAAGGACAATATTCCCGCCAAGGTCGAGCGGCTGGAGTACGATCCCAACCGGAGCGCCCATATCGCGCTGTTGCTGTACGCTGACGGCGAGCGCCGCTACATCATCGCCCCGCGCGACATAAGCGTTGGCGCGACGCTGATGTCCGGTCCGGCGGCGCCGATCAAGCCGGGCAACACCCTGCCGCTGCGCAACGTCCCGGTCGGCAGTCAGGTGCATTGCGTGGAGCTGCGCCCCGGCAAGGGCGCGCAACTGGCCCGCAGCGCCGGCGCTTCCGTCCAACTGGTCGCCCGCGAAGGCAGTTACGCCACTCTGCGGCTGCGTTCCGGCGAAATCCGCAAGGTTCACGTGGACTGCAAAGCCACCATTGGTGGGGTGGGTAACGAGGAACACAATCTGCGTTCGCTCGGCAAGGCCGGCGCCAAGCGCTGGCGGGGGATTCGGCCCACCGTGCGCGGCGTGGCCATGAACCCGGTGGACCACCCGCACGGCGGCGGCGAGGGCCGCACCTCCGGCGGTCGCCATCCGGTGTCGCCGTGGGGCGTACCGACCAAGGGCTACAAGACCCGTTCGAACAAGCGTACCGACAAGTTCATCGTGCGCCGGCGTAAAGCGAAATAATGAGTAGGCCATTCCGCCGAGCCGTGGGGCGCGCAACCGAGAGGAATCAGTAAAGTGCCACGTTCGATCAAAAAAGGGCCGTTTGTGGATCTCCACCTCGTCAAGAAGGTGGAACAGGCGGTCGCCACCCACACCAAGCGGCCGATCAAGACCTGGTCGCGGCGGTCGATGATTCTGCCCGAGATGATTGGGCTGACTATCGCCGTGCATAACGGTCGCCAGCACGTGCCAATTTTGGTCACGGAGAACATGGTGGGCCACAAGCTGGGCGAGTTCGCCGCCACCCGCACCTATCGCGGGCATGCGGCCGACAAGAAGTCCAAATAAGGAGGCCAACCATGCAAGCTATCGCGATCGTGAAGCATGCCCATATCTCGCCGCAGAAGGCTCGGTTGGTCGCCGACCAGGTTCGCAGCCTGCCCGTGGGCCGCGCGCTGGATCTGCTGAAATTCAGCAATAAGAAAGCGGCGCAACTCATCCGGAAAGTACTGGAATCGGCCATCGCCAATGCCGAGCACAACCAAGGCGCCGATGTTGACGAGCTGAAGGTGGCCACGATCTGCGTGGACGGCGGCCCCGTGCTGAAGCGGATGCACGCCCGCGCCAAGGGCCGTGGCAACCGCATCGTCAAGCGCACCAGTCACATCACTGTAACCGTGGCCGAGCGATAGGAGCGAAAACGACATGGGTCAGAAAGTCAACCCCACGGGGATCCGACTGGGCATCGCCACCGACTGGACGTCCAAATGGTATGCCAGCAGCAAGAATTTCCCCGATCTGCTGGAAACCGACCTGAAGGTGCGGCAGTTCCTGAAAAAGAAACTGACCAATGCCTCGGTCAGTCGGGTGCAGATCGAGCGTCCGGCCCGCCTGGCGCGCATCACCATCCATACCGCCCGGCCCGGCGTGGTGATCGGTAAGAAAGGCGAGGATATCGAAGCCTTGCGCAAGGCCGTCGCCAAGATGATGGAGCTGGACGTCAAGGACTTACAGATCAACATCGAGGAGATCCGCAAGCCGGAACTCGACGCCCAGTTGGTCGCCGAAGGCGTGGCCCAGCAGTTGGAGCGGCGCATCATGTTCCGCCGGGCGATGAAACGCTCGGTGACCAACGCGATGCGGTTGGGCGCGCTTGGAATTAAAATACAGGTTTCGGGGCGCTTGAACGGCGCGGAAATTGCCCGCAGCGAGTGGACCCGCGAGGGGCGAGTTCCCCTGCATACCCTGCGCGCCAATATCGATTACGGCTTGGCCGAAGCCCGGACTACCTATGGCGTCATCGGCATCAAGGTCTGGATCTTCAAGGGCGAGGTGTTCGGTTTCGACCGTCCGGGCGAGGCCAGGCCCGAGAAGGCGGCCGCCAACTGAACGCCCGGAACTGTTGCGGAACTCCGCGTCGCGTCGCGGAGTTCCTTGTTTATAGACGAGATGGAACATGTTACAGCCGAAAAGAACGAAATTCCGCAAGCAGCGCAAGGGGCGCAACACGGGTGTCGCCACCAGTGGCACCCGGGTGAGTTTCGGTGAATACGGGTTGAAGTGCGCTACCCGGGGGATGCTGACCGCCCGCCAGATTGAAGCCGCTCGCCGCGCCATCAACCGCTACATCAAACGTGGCGGCAAGGTGTGGATTCGCATCTTCCCGGACAAGCCGGTCACCAAGAAGCCGTTGGAAGTGCGCATGGGCAGCGGCAAGGGCAGCGTCGAGTTCTGGGTCGCCAGGATCAAGCCCGGCCGCGTGTTGTATGAAGTCGAAGGGGTGACCGAGGCCATCGCTCGCGAGGCGTTCCGCCTGGCGGCGGCCAAGCTCCCGGTGCGAACGGTCTTCGTGACCCGGACGGTGATGTGATGAACGCGAGCGAACTGCGACAGAAAAGCGTGGATGAGCTGAAGCAGGAACTGCTGGCGCTGCTGCGCGAACAGTTCAACCTGCGGATGCAGAAGGCCACCAATCAAACCACCAAGTCCCACCTGTTCCGGCAGGCGCGGCGCAACATCGCGCGGGTCAAGATGGTGTTAGGCGAGAAGGCGAAACAGGCATGACGACGGACACCCAGGCGGAGCGCGCCCTGAGCGGGCGCGTGACCAGCGACAAAATGGACAAGACCATCACCGTGGCGATCGAGCGGCTGGTCAAGCATCCCGTTTACGGCAAATATGTTCGCCGGACCACCAAGCTGCACGCCCACGACGAGAACAACGAGTGCCGCGCGGGCGACCTGGTGACCATCAAGCAGTGCCGGCCTCTGTCCAAGACCAAGGCCTGGACCCTGGTCGTGGTGGTCGAGCGCGCGCAATGACCGTCGCCAGCGGGCCGGGCCAGCCCGGCCGGTGTTTTCCACCATCCGTGAACGGAATGTAGAACCATGATTCAGATGCAAACAATGTTGGAAGTCGCCGACAACAGCGGCGCCCGCCGGCTGATGTGCATCAAGGTGCTGGGCGGCTCCCACCGCCGCTACGCGCAAATTGGCGACATCATCAAGGTCAGCATCAAGGATGCGATCCCGCGCGGCAAGGTCAACAAGGGCGAAGTCTACAGCGCCGTGGTAGTGCGCACCCGCAAGGGTGTGCGCCGGCCGGACGGCTCGTTGATTCGCTTCGACGGCAACGCCGCGGTGCTGCTCAACAACAAGCTGGAGCCGATCGGCACCCGTATTTTCGGGCCGGTCACCCGCGAGTTGCGCAGCGAACGATTCATGAAAATCATTTCCCTGGCCCCGGAAGTGCTGTGAGGCGGGAGGAAGGCGGCAATGCGCAGAATTCGAAAAGATGATGAAGTCATGGTGATCGCCGGCAAGGACAAGGGCCGGCGCGGCAAGATCATGCGGGTGATGGATGAAGAGCGAGTGATCGTGGCCGGGGTCAACCTGGTCAAGCGCCACACCAAGCCCAACCCGGCGCGCAACGTGGCGGGCGGCATCGTCGAGCGCGAGGCGGCGATTCACGTCTCCAACGTGATGTTGTTCAACCCGCTCACCAAGAAGGGCGACCGGGTTGGCTTCCGGGTGCTGGAGGACGGCCGCAAGGTGCGCTACTTCAAGTCCAACAACGAAGTCGTGGATGTTTGAGGAGACGCTCATGGCCCGATTGCAACAGTACTATCGCGAGACCGTGGCGCCCAAACTGCGCGAGCAATTCAGCTACCGCAACGTCATGGAAGTGCCCCGGATTACCAAGATCACCCTGAACATGGGCGTTGGCGAGGCGGTGGCCGATAAGAAGATCATGGAGCATGCGGTCGGCAATCTGGCCCAGATTGCCGGCCAGAAGCCGATCGTGACGCTGTCGCGCAAATCTATCGCCGGCTTCAAGATTCGTGAGGGCTGGCCGATTGGCTGCAAGGTGACCCTGCGGCGCGATCGGATGTACGAGTTCCTGGACCGGCTGGTCAACATTGCTATCCCGCGCATCCGCGACTTTCGCGGCTTCAGCGCCCGCGCCTTCGACGGCCGCGGCAACTACAGCCTGGGTGTGCGCGAGCAGATCATCTTTCCGGAAATCGACTACGACAAGATCGACGCCATCCGTGGCCTCGATATCACCATCACCACCACCGCGCGCACCGACGCGGAAGGACGTGCGCTGTTGGCGGCGTTCAATTTCCCATTCCGGAACTGAGGACCAGGTTGTGGCTAAACTGAGTATGACCAACCGCGAAGTCAAGCGGGCGCGCATCGTCGAGCAGTATGCCGTCCGGCGGGCCGAATTAAGGGGAACCATCCGTGATCCGGCCAGCGGCGACGAGCAACGGCGTGAAGCGCAGAAACGCTTGCAGGCGCTGCCGCGCGACGCCAGCCCGACCCGGTTGCGCAATCGCTGCCGGCTGACCGGCCGGCCGCACGGCTTTTATCGCAAGTTCGGCCTGGGCCGGAACAAGCTGCGCGAAGCGACCATGCGCGGCGATGTGCCTGGCCTGCGCAAGGCCAGTTGGTAACCCGCGATCCGGCCGTCGGCGGCCGGATACAAACGCCTTAAGTTCAGGGTTCGCCCCGCCGCCGGCGGAGGCCCCAAGACTGACCCCGTGGAGTAATCAAGCCAATGAGTATGACGGACCCCATCGCGGATATGCTGACGCGCATCCGCAATGCCCAAGCCGCCGCCAAGACCCAGGTTGTCATGCCGTCTTCCAAGGTGAAGACGGCCATTGCCCAGGTGTTGCGCGACGAGGGCTACATTAGCGAATTCGCGGTGGCGCAAACCACCCCCGGCAAAGCCGAGTTGACGATCGCACTCAAGTATTTCGAAGGCCAGCCGGTGATCGACCGCATCGAGCGGGTCAGCCGTCCCGGCCGGCGGGTGTTCCGCGGCAAGGATGAGCTGCCCAAGGTCATGAGCGGGCTGGGCGTGGCCATCGTGTCCACGCCCCAGGGCCTGATGAGCGACCGCGCGGCCCGTGTTGCCGGCCATGGCGGCGAAGTGCTGTGCATCGTGGCGTAGGGGAACGACTCCATGGCAAGCGTCGTTAAGGAACAGAAGATTCGCGTTTCGCGCGTCGGTAAAAAGCCGATTCCCGTGCCGGCTGGCGTGGATGTCGCTATTGAAGGCCAACATGTCGCCCTCAAAGGCGCCAAGGGCGCGGCGGAACTGCGCGTGCATCCATGGGTCGTGGTCCAGCGCGAGGGCGACGAGATCAAGGTCGCTCCGCGCGTGGTTACGAACGATGGCAAGCATCGGGCCATGACCGGCACCATGCGCGCCCTGCTCAACAATATGGTGATCGGCGTCACCCAGGGTTTCGAACGCAAACTGCAACTAGTCGGCGTCGGCTACAAGGCCCAGGCGCAGGGCAAGGTGCTGAATCTGACGCTGGGGTTCTCCCATCCGGTTGAATTCAAGGTTCCGGAAGGGATTACCATCGAAACACCCACCCCGACCGAAATCAAAATTCGGGGCGTGGACAAGCAGCAAGTGGGTGAAGTCGCCGCCCAGATTCGCGCCTATCGGCCGCCGGAACCCTACAAGGGCAAGGGTGTGCGTTACTCGGATGAGACCATCGTCCTGAAAGAAGCCAAGAAGAAGTAAGGAGCCGCCATGGACAAGAAAGCAGCCGACAAGAAGGCCGCGCGTCTGCGGCGCGGATTGCGGGCCCGACACAAGATTCGCGAGCTGGGCGCCTGCCGGTTGTGTGTGCATCGCACACCCACGCATATTTACGCCCAACTCATTAGCCCGGCCCCGACCGGCGACCGGACCTTGGCCGCTGCCTCGACCCTGGAGCCGGCTCTGCGCCAGACTCTCAAGAGCACCGGCAACGTCGAGGCGGCCAAGGCGGTGGGTAAGGCCATCGCCGAGAAGGCCAAGGCCATGGGCGTCACCCAAGTGGCATTTGATCGATCCGGCTTCAAATATCACGGCCGGGTCAAGGCGCTGGCCGATGCCGCCCGCGAGAACGGTTTGGAGTTTTAAGGAGCAGATATGGCGACGAACGTGGAAAGTTCCCAGAATAGCGACGGCTTGCAGGAAAAGCTGATCACTGTCAACCGGGTGGCCAAGGTGGTCAAGGGTGGTCGGCAGTTCGGTTTTACCGCGCTGACCGTGGTGGGCGACGGCAACGGCCGGGTCGGCCTGGGTTACGGCAAGGCCCGCGAGGTGCCGATGGCCATCCAGAAGGCCATGGATAAGGCGCGCAAGAACATGTGTGGTGTACCGCTGAACGGTACCACTTTGCAGTACCCGGTGACGTCCGAACATGGCGCGGCGCGCGTGTTCATGCAACCGGCCTCCGAGGGTACGGGGATCATCGCTGGCGGTGCCATGCGCGCCGTGTTCGAGGTGGTGGGCATCAAGGACGTGCTGGCCAAGTGCATTGGCTCGCGCAATCCCATCAATGTGGTGCGGGCGACCATTCGTGGCCTGAGCGCCATGAAGTCGCCTGATTACCAGGCTACCAAGCGCGGCAAGACCGTGGACGAGATTCGGAGCTGAGACCATGGCCGACAAGCTGAAAGTGACTCTGGTCAAAAGCGCGCATGGCCGGCTGGCCGCGCACCGGGCCTGCGTGCGCGGGCTGGGACTGCGGCGGACGCACAGCAGCGCGATGGTGATCGACACCCCGGAAAACCGCGGCATGATTCGCAAGGTGTCGTATTTACTGAAAGTCGAGGAGGCCTGAAGCCATGCGTCTCAATACCCTCAAGCCAGCGCCGGGCAGCCGGCCGGACAAGCAGCGGGTCGGGCGCGGTATCGGTTCCGGCCTCGGTAAGACCGCTGGCCGCGGCCACAAGGGCCAGCATGCCCGGGCCGGTGGCTATCACAAGGTCGGCTTTGAAGGCGGCCAAATGCCCTTGCAGCGACGCCTGCCCAAGCGTGGATTCCGGTCGATGACCGCCAAGGATACCGCCGAGGTACGGCTGCACGATCTGGCCAAGCTCTCCGCCGAGATCATCGACTTGGCGGCGCTCAAGGCGGCCAACATCGTGCCGGTCTTCGCCAAAAAAGCCAAGGTGATTTTATCCGGCGCGCTGGATAAGCCCGTGACCCTGCGTGGCCTGGCGCTGACCCAGGGCGCCCGGGCCGCGGTGCTGGCGGCCGGCGGCGTGATCCACGAGTAAACGACGATGGCCGCCGCTCTGCCGGATCTCGGCAAAATGACCGAACTGCGCCAGCGCCTGCTGTTCTTGCTGGGGGCGCTGGTGGTATTCCGCATCGGTGCGCACATCCCGGTGCCGGGCATCGATCCGAACGCCATGGCCCAGTTGTTCGACCAGCAGCGCGGCACCATCCTCGACATGTTCAACATGTTTTCGGGCGGTGCTCTGGGTCGCCTGAGTCTGTTCGCGCTCGGGGTGATGCCCTATATCTCGGCCTCGATCATCCTGCAACTGATGTCGATGGTGGTGCCGGCGCTGGAGCAGTTGCGCAAGGAGGGTGGGGCTGCCGGCCGCCACACTCTAACCCGCTACACCCGCTATCTGACCGTGGTGCTGGCGGCGTTCCAGGCCATCGGCGTCAGTATCGCCATCCAGGGGCAAATGGTGGGTAGCACCTCGGTGGTCATCGCGCCCGGGCTTGGATTCATGATGACGTCGACCATCAGCTTGGTGACAGGCACGATGTTTCTGGTTTGGCTGGGCGAGCAAGTGACCGAGCGCGGCATCGGCAACGGCATTTCCATGCTGATCTTCGCCGGCATCGTTGCCGGCTTGCCGCAGGCGGTGGGCGGCACCCTGGAACTGGCCCGGACCGGCGAACTGCACGTCATGCTGGTGCTGTTCCTGCTGGCGCTGACGGTGCTGGTCACCGGGTTCGTGGTGTTCGTCGAACGCGGGCAACGCCGGATCACGGTCAACTACGCCAAGCGCCAGCAGGGCCGGAAGGTGTATGCCGCCCAGACCACCCATCTGCCGCTGAAGCTCAACATGTCGGGAGTGATTCCGCCGATCTTCGCGTCCAGCCTGATCCTGTTCCCCGCCACGCTGGGCAGTTGGTTCGGCAATGCGCCCCATATGGAGTGGTTGCGCGACATCAGCTCGACTCTGTCGCCGGGGCAACCGCTGTACGTGATGTTCTACGCCGGCCTGATCGTCTTCTTCTGCTTTTTTTATACCGCCCTGGTCTTTAATTCCAAGGAAACCGCCGACAACCTGAAAAAGTCTGGCGCGTTCATTCCGGGGATCCGGCCGGGGATGCAGACGGCGAACTACATCGACAAGGTGTTGACTCGGTTGACCTTGGTGGGCGCCGCTTATATCACCGGGGTTTGCCTGTTGCCCGAGTTTCTGATCCTGTACTGGCGGGTGCCGTTCTATTTCGGCGGCACCTCGCTGCTGATTATCGTCGTGGTGGTCATGGATTTCATGGCTCAGGTCCAGGCGCATCTGATGTCGCATCAGTACGAGAGCCTGCTGAAGAAGAGCAGCTTCAAGGGCCATGGCCTGTCGCGCTGAGCGAAAACCATTAGAGGCGTTTTTGTACAACCTTTTAATCGAGCGCCGCCATCGCGCGGCGTCCTGGAATCTGGAGAGCAATGATGAAAGTGCGTGCCTCGGTGAAGAAAATCTGCCGTAACTGCAAGATCATTCGCCGTGACCGTGTGGTCCGGGTGATTTGCACGGATGCCCGCCATAAACAGCGGCAGGGCTAAAAAACAACGGTCATTATTGATTTACATCGCCGAGTGAACTAAATTCTCGCTTCTTTGCGTGGCGAGCGCCCGGCGCGATGGGAGGAATTTCAAAGCATGGCCCGTATTGCAGGTATTAATGTTCCGGTCAACAAACATGCGGTCATCGCGCTGCAGGCCATTTACGGCATCGGCCAGACCCGCGCCCAGCAGATTTGCGCGGCAGCCAGCGTCGCCCAGAACCTCAAGGTTCGCGACCTGAACGAGGCTCAGGTGGACGCCCTGCGCGCCGAGGTGGCCAAGTACACCGTGGAAGGCGACTTGCGTCGCGAGGTGTCCATGAGCATCAAGCGGCTGATGGATTTGGGCTGCTACCGCGGCCTGCGCCACCGGCGCGGTCTGCCGGTGCGCGGTCAGCGTACCCGCACCAACGCCCGGACGCGCAAGGGTCCGCGCCGCGCAATCCGCAAGTAAGCGGTCGGAACCTTTCGGAACTCCCTTGGCATAGGTCGGAGCATGGCAAAACCGGTTACCAAAACGCGCAAGCGCGTCAAGAAAAACGTCGTGGATGGCATCGCCCATGTCCACGCTTCATTCAACAACACCATCATCACCATCACGGACCGTCAGGGCAATACCCTGGGATGGGCCACATCGGGTGGTTCGGGGTTTCGCGGTTCCCGCAAGAGCACGCCCTTCGCGGCGCAGGTCGCCGCCGAGCGGGTGGGCGGGGTGGTCAAGGAATTCGGCGTTAAGAATCTGGAAGTCAATGTCAACGGTCCGGGGCCAGGTCGGGAATCCGCCGTACGCGCCCTGAACGCCGCTGGTTTCAAGATCATCAGCATCATGGACGTCACGCCGATTCCGCATAACGGCTGCCGTCCCCCGAAACGCCGTCGCGTCTAGTTCAGGAGTCATACCGTGGCGAGATATCTCGGTCCCAAGTGCAAGCTCAGCCGCCGGGAAGGCGTGGACCTGTTCCTGAAGTCCGCGGCGCGGGCGTTGGAATCCAAGTGCAATCTGGAGCGGCCGCCGGGCCAGCATGGCGCGCGGCGTCCCCGGCTGTCGGATTACGGCTTGCAGTTGCGCGAAAAGCAAAAGTTGCGCCGCATCTACGGCGTGTTGGAGCGGCAGTTCGTCAACTACTATAAGGAAGCTGCTCGCCTGAAGGGATCCACCGGCGAAAATCTGCTGAAGCTGCTGGAATGCCGGCTGGATAACGTGGTGTACCGGATGGGGTTCGGTAGCACCCGCGCCGAGGCCCGGCAACTGGTTTCGCACCGGGCGATCACCGTCAACGGCCAGCGGGTCAACATTCCATCCTACCAAGTCAGGCCGGAGGATGTGGTCGCGGTTCACGAGAAGAGCCGGACTCAGACCCGCATCCAGTACGCTCTACAACTGATTCAGGGCCATGGTGGCTTCGTGGATTGGGTGGATGTGGACGCGGGCAAGATGAGCGGAGTCTTCAAGCGGGTTCCCGACCGCGCCGACCTGCCGGCGGATATCAATGAATCCCTGGTTGTGGAGCTGTACTCCAAGTGAGCGATTCCGAGGGCAAACGGATGGTGGGCGCATTTGATTTGCTGAAACCGACCCGCGTTGAGGTGGAGAAGCTCGACCCGCGTCTGGCGCGGGTGACCGTGGAGCCACTGGAACGAGGTTTTGGCTACACCCTCGGCAACGCCCTGCGGCGGATTCTGCTTTCCTCCATTCCCGGCGCCGCGATCGTCGAGTGCGAAATCGAAGGGGTGCTGCACGAGTACTCGACCATCGAGGGCGTACAGGAAGATGTCATCGATATCCTGCTCAATCTGAAGGGCGTGGCCGTCACCCTGCAGGAGGGAACCTTCGAGGCCACCCTGGCGCTGACCAAGAAAGGACCGGGGCCGGTGCTGGCAGGCGATATCGAGCGGACCCACACTGTCGAGATCATCAATCCGCAGCACATCATCGCGCATCTGACCAAGAGTGGCGAACTGCGCATGAAGCTCAAGGTCGAGCGCGGGCGCGGTTACTGGCCCGTCACCCAGCGGGAAGGGGCGGACAGCGAAAACCGGCCGATCGGGCGGTTGCGCCTGGATGCCTCCTTCAGTCCAGTCGAGCGAATCAGCTACCGGGTGGAAAACGCCCGCGTCGAACAACGGACCGATCTGGACAAGCTGGTGCTGATGCTGGAAACCAATGGCACCATCGATCCCGAGGATGCCATTCGCACGGCAGCCCGGATTCTGCTGGATCAGTTGTCGGTGTTCGTGGATCTCAGGGGTAAGAAGGACGAACCGGTTGCGCTGCCACTGGTGGACATCGACCCAGTACTGATGCAGCCGGTGGACGATCTGGAATTGACCGTGCGTTCGGCCAACTGCCTGAAGGCGGAGAATATCTACTACATCGGCGATCTGGTGCAACGGACCGAGGCGGAATTGCTGAAGACCCCGAACCTTGGCAAAAAATCGCTGACCGAGATCAAGGATGTGCTGGCCAAGTTCAAGCTGGCGCTGGGCATGAAGGTCGAGAACTGGCCACCGCCAGGTCTGAGCCTGGAACAATCCGAGGAACGGGCCGCCGCGCGGCGCGCGAGCTTGGCCCTTGAGGCGGCGGAAGCGGATAAGCCGTCCTCCCGAACGGGACAGCGGGCCGCGGCGGGCGGCGAGGACGCCGGTGACGAATAGGAGGCACGGCTCCGGCTGGCTTCTCCTGCGCCCAAGGTTTTTTCATTCGAGTTTCAAGGAATCATTGTTATGCGCCATCGCAACGCCGGTCGCAAACTCAATCGCACCAGCAGCCATCGCAAGGCCATGCTGAGCAACATGGCTACTTCACTATTCACCCATGAACTGATCCGGACCACGCTGCCCAAGGCCAAGGAACTGCGGCGGGTTGCCGAACCGCTGATCACCCTGTCGAAAGAGGACAGCGTGGCCCGGCGTCGGCTTGCGTTCGCCCGCCTGCGCGACCGGGATGTGGTGACCAAACTGTTCAACGAACTGGGACCACGCTATCAGGCGCGGCCTGGCGGCTACCTGCGCATTCTGAAGTGCGGTTTTCGCAGTGGCGATAACGCGCCCATGGCTTATGTCGAACTGGTGGATCGGCCCGAGGTGGCCGCTGACTAACCGGTGGATTGCGATTCTGTCGTGAGGCCGGGCTTTGGCCCGGCTTTTTTTGTGTCCGCGCGATCTGGGCGGGTTCAGCTCAGGGCGCGGGTTGCGATGTGCAGCAAGTCCCACAAATCGAAAACGCGCGCGACATAGGCATCGTGCAACTGGTAACCGCTACCTTGGTCGGTCAGTTCCCGTTCGAGCGCGTCCAGTAGTTTCAACAGCTTGCGTCGGTGCAGTCCCAGCGCCTGCTGGAGAGGATCGGTAATCACCCCGGCGCCGGCGCTCAGCACGCCCAGCGCCAGCAGCAACCCGCCCGTGGTGGCGACTAGCAGGCCGGTGGAGGCGGTGGCCGGGAAGAAACCGTAATACAGCGAGCCGAGCATCGACCCGAACATGAAATTGGCGATGGCCAGATGGTTGGCGATGGCGGCTGCGGCGACTCCGCCAATGGCCATGGCGCCGGGGGTGAACTGCTTGAAGGCGGCGACGCCCGCAGCCAGGCTAAGCAGGGAGCCGGACAAATCGGCGGCGGCCGCGCGATTGCTGGTATAGGTAAGCAGATAGTCTTCGAGCCGCCGCCGAAAATTCTGGCGATGCGCGAGTTCGTCCAGTTGCAGCAGTTCGGGAATCAGTAACTGGCTGATGGTCGGGTGGGTCAGGATCGCTTCCAGCAACGCGTCCCGGGTACAGCGCCGTCCCGCCTGTTCGAAGGGCAATTCCAGCAGTTCGCTGTAGATCAGCCACTCGATTTCGCGTTCGACATCGGTTTTGAAACCGGGGGGCAGGCGGTCGAGGCGGCGAGCGAACACGTCCAGCCCAAGCCTGCGGCCCAGTTTCGCGCCGCCGCGCGCCAGCAGGTACGGGATGGCCCAGAGCACGTTGGCGGGGGTGCGGAGCAGATCCAGGCCGAGCGCGTGGCGATTGACGCGCAACGCGCCCCGGAACGCGTAGTGCCGGCGCGCGAAGGCATCGACGCGCGTCCGGCGCTCGGCCAGGTACTGGCGGGTGGCTTCGGTGACGGCGGCGTGAATCCGGGCCGTCAATGCCTCATCGGTCATGCGCCGGTTCCGCGTCCCCTGACGGTTGCGAGGCCTGAATCAGGCCAGAACCGCGCGCAGTTGCCGACTCAGGCCCTGGATCACCAGGAGGTGGTAGCGAGCCTCGATCGCGTCCGGGTAGGGTCCGAAGCATTCGCTGAACACCTTGAACCACCATCCGCCGCGTTCGAACCAGATAAACGGGTGTTGAAGCTTGTGGGTGCCACGCATGGGTTTTAACCTCTCACCTGTAATTGACCACAATCGCAGGCCAAGCACGCCTGACTCAATGTTCTGAACTCTTGTTGGTTTTGCGTGGGTACCGCGTCTAAATCCGACCACTACACTTAACAGATTAGTTGATGATTTGCCGTTTTGGAGGGTTGAAAGGGTCGGTGGTCGGGAACGGTCAAGCCACTGTAATTAAGTATAGATGATTTTTGCTGCGATGCGGGATAGATTTGGGCTACTCGAACAGCCAGGAGCAACGGCGGCGAAAAGGTTATAATCGGCCTGTTCCCAATGGTCAGCCCAGGAAACCGAAATCGTCATGAGCCAATCCCTCGCCGAACTGCGTCAGGAATACGCCCGGGGGGCCTTGAGCAAGGCCGACGTTGACCCCGATCCCTTCAAGCAATTTCAACGCTGGCTGGGGGAAGCCATCAGTGCGCAACTACCCGAACCCAACGCCATGACGCTCGCCACCGCCGATCGGACTGGCCGTCCCTATGCGCGGGTGGTGCTGCTCAAGGATTGCGACGCCGACGGCTTCGTGTTCTACACCAACTACCGTAGCGACAAGGGCCAGCAACTGGCCGCTAGCCCGCATGCCGCGCTGTTGTTCCTGTGGCTGGAACTGGAGCGGCAGGTTCGGGTGGAGGGCGCGGTTGGCAAGGTTCCACCTGCCGAATCCGAAGCCTATTTTCGTACCCGACCGCGCGAAAGTCGATTGGGCGCGCTGGCGTCGCGGCAGAGTCAGGTGGTGGCCAGCCGCCAACTTCTGGATGATCGATTTCAGTTGCTGGATGCGCAATACCCGGACGACAACATTCCGATGCCGCACCACTGGGGTGGTTACCGGCTCCAGCCGGAGCTGCTGGAATTCTGGCAGGGCCGGCATGGCCGAATGCACGACCGGCTGCGCTATCGGCGGCAGGCCAATGGCGGCTGGTTGCTGGAACGGCTGGAACCCTGATCCGCCGCCATGTCGCGTTTCAACCCAGGCGGGGGGCTGCTCGGCCTACTGCTAATCTGGGCGCTCATTCTCGGTACTCCCGCGCGGGCGGCTTCACCCGCACCGGCGGAGTGGTGGTTGACCCGGACCGCGGGCGGCGAACCGCAGGTTCACCTCTATTTCTTCTGGAGCCAGACCTGCCCGCACTGTCGGCATGCACGGGCCTTTATCGAGGCCTTGCCGGCTGATTATCCCTGGCTGGAACTGCACAGCCACGATATCATCCGGGACATGGCCGGAGGCGTGCAATACACGCGGATGGCTGAAGCCTTGGGCGAAGCGGCCAACTCGGTACCGGCCTTCCTGTTCTGCGGACAAATGCTGACCGGCTTCGACCGTCCTGAGACTACGGGCCAGCAGTTGCGCCAGCAATTGGAGGAGTGCCACCGCCGCTTTATCGAGCCTGCCGCAGCGCCCGAAGTGGCTCCGGCCATCACGCCCGCCGCTGCGCTGCTGCTGGAACTGCCACTGATCGGTCGGGTGGACCCCGGGGCGCTGTCGCTGCCGGTGTTGACCGTGACGCTGGCTGGGCTGGACGCCTTCAATCCCTGCGCCTTTTTCGTGTTGCTGTTTCTGCTCAGCCTGCTGGCGCATGCCCGCGACCGGTGGCGGATGCTGCTGATCGGCGGAGTGTTCGTGTTCTGCTCGGGACTGGTGTATTTCGTGTTCATGGCCGCCTGGCTCAACATGTTTCTGTTGGTGGGCGAACTGCGGATCATCACCGTGCTGGCGGGAGGGCTGGCGGTGGTCATAGGCGGATTGAACATCAAGGATTACTTCGCCTTCCAGCACGGCCCGTCGCTGAGCATCCCGGATGAAGCCAAGCCGAAGCTGTTCAAGCGGATGCGAGGTCTGGCCAGCGCCGAACGTTTGCCAGCGCTGTTGGTGGGAACCGTAGCGCTGGCCATCGTCGCCAACAGTTACGAGTTACTCTGCACCGCCGGTTTGCCGATGGTCTACACTCGCGCGCTGACCCTGCATTCGTTATCGACCGGTGGCTATTATCTCTATCTGACACTCTACAACCTCATCTACGTGCTGCCCCTGCTGGCGATCGTGCTGGTGTTCGTCCAGACTTTGGGCGCGCGCAAGCTGCAAGAACGCGAAGGGCGGCGGCTGAAGCTGCTGTCGGGCGCGATGATGACAGGGCTGGGATTGATGCTGCTGTTCTATCCCGATGGATTGAGCGACGCGCTGAGTTCGCTGCTGGTCATCGCCGCCGCGCTAACGCTGACTGGGCTGGCGATGGTGGTAGAGACGTTCCGCCAGCGCGATTCGTCCCGGTAGGCGGCGAGGGATGCGGGTTCGGTTTGGAATTTCCGCAGGATCCCTGCTTGCTCACGGGCAGGAGCATGGTAGGGGGTTGCTATCAACACGGTTGCGGAATCAGGGGCGGCCGGTATAATGCGCCCATCGCTATCGGGGTGCGTAAGCGCTACGCGCGGTCCTCGCCGGTTAGGCGGGCTTCCCGGATTCTTGGAAGACTTTAATAATAAAAAAAGCCGGACGCTTACTATCCGGCTAAAAACCACCAAAGGAGGGTTGCGTGACGAAAAAAGGGCAAAAAACCCTACCACGCATGACTGATTTTAAGGTTCCGGATTAGAGCAAACATCCTAATCCACCTTGATGTGACGACCGATCCCAAAAGGGTCGGTTTTTTTTCGGGCGTACTATCCCCCTCATGGTTAGACTGGGTAGTGGGACCATACCGCTGGAGGAAGCTTGCCAATGCTGATGACTCTTGCCAAATTTGAGGCGCGTCCCGGGTCCATGCCGGAACTGTTGGAACTGGCTCGAACCTTGGTCGAATGTTCGCGCGCCGACAGTGGCTGTCTGGATTACGCCTGCTATCGCGACATCATGGGCGGCGATACCCTGCTGTTCGTCGGGTGCTGGGCCACTCAACAAGCATTGGAACTGCACTACGAAACCGCACACTTTCGGCGGATCGTCAGCCGGTTCTCTGAACTGCTGGTAGATGCCCCGCCATCGGTCAGCCTCTACAGCGTTGTGGAAATGGATAGCCTATGAACGCCAAACCCGCATCCCCCGGCGCGTGGAGTGCGTGATCCGGGTTGGGATTTATGGCGGCGCTTGCGGTGAAGCATGGGGGTGCGAGAGGGGGCCGGTTAGGCCGCCAGTCGCTCGGCCAGGTAGCGCTCGCACCCTTTCAACGTGGACAGTTTCGGATAGTCGAAGTCAAAAATGGTCACGTTCATCTCTTTTTCCAAGCTCATCATCAATCGCAGAAAGTCGATTGAATCCAGTTCAACCTGATCGTGAAAGCTGATGTCGGGGTTGATCGCCTGGGTATCGGCGTTTGGCGCGATATCGCTAAGGACGCGCAGGATCATCTCGCGAATTTGCTCTTGGCTCGTGGCGTTCATCGGATTTCGTTCTCTAGGTCAATTAGGCTCAAATCTGTCATTAGCATTATGGCCGGCATGTTGCGCCGCAACATAAGTTTGTCACCTCACCTTGGAGAAAGCAAGCGATTTTCATGCCGGCTTACCCCTTGGGATTTGAGTGTTATCTTAACCGCGAGAATTAGAACAAACCTACTAATCTTCAGGTACTTTGATCCGCGTCGTTTTCCAGCGCCGACAGGTCGCCCAACGGCAGTCCCAGCTCCCGGGTCCGCAGCAGGCGGCGCATAATTTTGCCACTGCGGGTCTTGGGCAAATCCGCCATGAACTCCAGTTCGCGTGGCGCCACCGTGGGTCCCAAGCGGGTACGGGCAAAGCCGATCAGTTCCTTGCGCAGCGCGTCGCTGGGTGCATAGCCCGGCTTCAGCGCCACAAACGCCTTGACGATCTGGCCAGCGAAATCGTCCGGTTTGCCAATCATGCCGGCTTCGGCCACCGCCGGATGTTTTAGCAGCGCGCTCTCGACCTCGAACGGCCCGATCAGATGGCCCGAGGTCTTGATCATGTCATCGGCGCGACCCAGGAACCAGTAATAACCGTCCGCGTCACGGGTGGCCAGATCACCGCTCAGATACCAGCCATCGGCGAAGCATCGTCGGTAGCGCTCTTCATCGTCCAGATAGCCGCGAAACAGCGAGGGCCAGCCGACCCGCAGCGCCAATTCACCTTCCGCGCCCGGGTCAAGCATCGCCACACCGCCATCCGGTCGCCGCCGGACGATGGCGGCTTCGATCCCGGGCAACGGCCGCCCCATCGAACCGGGACGAATATCCTGATTGTGGGTATTGGCAATCATGATGGCGCCGGTTTCAGTCTGCCACCAGGTATCGTGAAAGGGCTGACCCAGGGTTTCCAGGCCCCAGACCACGCCTTCGGGATGCAGGGGCTCGCCGACGCTGGCGGCGAAGCGCAGTGCGCTCAGGTCGTGGCCCCGGGCCAGCTCGGCCCCGGCCTTCATCAGCATGCGAATGGCGGTCGGAGCGGTGTACCAGACATTCACCCGTTCCCGCTCCAGAATGGCGTACCAGCGGCGGGCGTCGAATTCGGCTTCGTCCACCACCAGAGTCGCGCCGTTGGTCAGTGGAGCGATGATGCCGTAGGACACGCCGGTGACCCAGCCGGGATCGGCGGTACACCAGTAAATGTCACCGGGCCGCAGATCGAGCGCCCGCTGGCCGGTCAGCCGATGGGCGACCACCGCGTCGTGGACGTGGACCGCGCCCTTGGGCGCGCCGGTCGTGCCGCTGGTGAAATGCAGCAGCGCCCGGTCCTCCGGGTCGGTGAAGGGGATGGCGAACTGGTCGGACTCGGCGTCCAGCAGGGCGTGGAACGAGCGAACGCCCGGCTCCGCGCCGCCGTCGGTCAGCAGCACATGTTCCAGCTCCGGCAGGTTGCCGCGCTGCGCCCGCACCTTGCGCTCGTGCAGGAGCGAGGTGGTCACCAGCACCCGCGCCCGGCTCTTGCTCAACCGCACCCGCACCGGCTCCGGACCGAAGGCGGAAAACAGTGGGCAGAATACCGCGCCGGCCTTCAGCGTTCCCAGCGCGGCGATGTACAGCTCAGGAATCCGCCCGGCTAATACGCAGACCCGGTCGCCCCGGCCGACGCCCAACCGGCCCAGGCTGTTGGCGAAGCGGTTGCTCAACCGGGCCAGATCGGCGTAGCTGAACTCGCGCTGCTCGCCATTTTTGCCCAGCCAGCGCAGCGCTGTCCTCTCGCCCAGGCCGGCCGCGACCCAGCGGTCCACTGCTTCGTGAGCGATGTTCAGGCCGCCGCCGGGCAAACCCTCCAGTTCGGCGCGGGCCGCGTCCCAGGAAAAATTGGCCCGCGCCGTCTTGTAGTCGGCTGAATGTGGCGCTGGTTCGCCCGGTTCCAGGATCTTGCGTATCGTCGTCCAGCTCATGTCGATTCCTCGCGTTCGAATCATCGTCGTCGGGAAGCGCTATTGTTAGAGAAAAACCGGATGACCGCCACGGTTATCGCCACCAGTTACGCCGCCGTGGCCAAATCGCGTTACCATAAGGCATTCCGACCCGACCCGTTGGCTGATTCCGATGGGCTGTCTCGCACGAGAAGCGCTCCATGACCATTCGCAATCTTGAATACTTGTTCAAGCCCCGCTCCATCGCGGTCGTCGGTCGCGGCAAAGCCGCCGGCGGCCCCGACGCTACCGTGGAGTTCAACTTGATCGAAGGCGGCTTCAAGGGGCCGGTGATGCCGGTCAATCCGGACCATCAGTCCATTTCGGGCGTGCTGGCCTACAAGGACATCGCCAGCTTGCCGGTCACGCCGGAGCTGGCGATTTTGACCACCCCGCTTGACGAGGCGCCCGCCCTGATCAGCCAACTGGGCGAACGCGGCACCAAGGCGGTGCTGTTACTCAGCCGGGATGTGTTGCAAGACCATCGCGGCATCAAGCCGGCGTTGCTGAGTCCGGAGATGCTGCGCAAATACCCGGATGAGGGCGAATCCCTGAAGCAACAGATCTTGGAAGCCGCCAAGCCCTATCTGCTGCGGATCATGGGTCCGGATCACCTCGGTTATGCGGCGCCGTCGGCCAACGTCAACGCCAGTCTGAATTGGACCCGGCCGCTGCCGGGCCACATCGCCTTGCTGTGCCAGTCGGCCGCAATTATGCGCAGCGTGATCGATTGGGCCACCGGTCGCGGCATCGGCTTCTCGCACGCGGTCTCGGTAGGCGTCCGCTGGGACGTGGATTTGGGCGACCTGATCGACTACCTGCTGCGGGATGGCAATACCCGCGCCATCCTGATGTACATGGAGAACACCCGCAACCGCCGCAAATTCGTATCCGCCGCCCGCGCCGCCGCCCGGGTCAAGCCGGTGCTCGTACTCAAGCCGCACGACTTCCGGGCCGGACCGGTCGAGGACGCGGTGTACGACGCGGTGTTCCAGCGCGCCGGCATCTTGCGGGTGAACAATATCGAGCAATTATTCGGCGCCGCCGAAACCTTGGCCACCGCCAAGCCGGTCTACAGCAACCGGCTGACCATCCTCAGCAACAGCTACAGCCTGGCGCTGCTGACCAGCGACACTCTGCTGCGGCACGGTGGTCATCTGGCCGAGATCAGCGAGGCGACCCGCGCGCAACTGGCGCGTGATTGCCGACCCGGCTATCCGATCGAGAATCCGGTGGACCTGGGTGACACAGCCGGCCCCGATGAATATGGCAAGGCCCTGGATCTGCTGCTGCAAGAGCCGGGCACCGACGGAGTGCTGGTAGTCCATGCCCCGGCCTCGGTGAATCGGTCGATGGAGTGCGCCAAGGCGGTGGTCGAACGCACCAAAAGCCGGCGGATGATCATGACCTGCTGGGTGGGCGAGTCATCGGTGGAGCAGGCGCGCGATCTGTTCAAGGAGGCGCATACCCCGACTTACCAAGCGCCCGGCGAGGCGGTGGAAGCGTTCATGCGGCTGGCCCAGCACCGGCGCAATCAGGAACTGCTGATCGAAACCCCGCCCTCGATCCCGGAGGAGTTTACCCCCGATACCGAGACTGCCCGCCGGATCATCCAGATTGCCCTGATCGCTGGCCGCCGCCGGCTGAACGCTTACGAAACCAGCCAGGTGTTGAACGCCTACCAAATCCCGACGGCGCCGCTCTATTTCGCCTCGACGCCGGAAGCGGCTTCCGAGATGGCCCTGGAATTGCGAGAGCCGGTGGCGCTCAAGATTCTCTCGCCCGACATCGTCAACAAGTCCGCGGTCGGCGGCGTGGCTTTTGGCCTGAAGAATCCGCTGGAGGTGCTGGTGGCAGCCACCGGCATGTTGGAGCGGGTACGCGAACTCGCGCCCGAGGCGGTGATCGACGGTTTCGCGGTGCAGCCGATGCAATCCCGGCACGGCGCCTACGAACTGATGATCGGGGTGCGCACCGGCCAGCGGTTTGGGCCGGTGATCTTCTTTGGCCAGGGCGGCACCGAGGCCGAGGTGATCGACGACGTCGCCTATGCCCTGCCGCCGTTGAACATGCAACTGTCGCGCGATTTGATGTCGCGCACCCGATTGTACCGCCAGCTTTGCAGCAATCGCGGCCGGCCGGTGGATCTGGACGACATCGCCCTGACCCTGATCAAGGTCTCGCAGATGGTGGTCGACCTGGCCGAAGTGGTTGAGATGGACATCAATCCGGTCTGGGTCTACTCCGACAACATGGTGACGCTGGACGCCAATATCCTGATCGAACCCAGCGCCGAACCGGCGACGCGGCGACTGGCGATCTCGCCCTATCCCAAGGAACTGGAGAAGCGCTACGATCTGCCGGATGGTCGCGCCTTCCTGATGCGGCCGATCCTGCCCGAGGATGAGCCGCAACTGCGGGAATTGGTCAAGCGCATCCCCTCGGAAGACGTGCGGATGCGGTTTTTCCAGCCGCTGCGCGAACTGCCGCACGAAATGGCCGCCCGGCTGACCCAGCTTGATTACGAGCGGGAGATGGCGTTCATTGTCACCGAACCCAACGGCCCGCCCGGCAAGAGCAAGATCTGGGGAGTGGTGCGCTGCAATGCCGACCCGGACATGGAGAAGGCCGAGTATTCGATCCTGGTGGATCGGAACATGACCGGTCTGGGGCTGGGGCCGATGCTGATGCGCTATATCATTGATTACGCCAAGAGTCGCGGCATCAAGGAGCTGTACGGCGAGGTGTTGCGGGAGAACGAGGCGATGCTGCGGCTCAACCGCGCCTTCAAGTTCAAGATCCACGCCACGCCCGACGACCCCGGCGTCCTGCACGTAACGCTGCCGCTGGTCTGAGAAGCCGCGGGGCGTGACGACGGCGTGGAGGCGCGCGTGATGGCCGACCCCCGAGTCTTGGTGACCGGCGTCCTCCTCGCTGGCGGCCGCGCCGAGCGAATGGGCGGCCGGGACAAGGGTTTGCTGCCGCTGGCCGACGAACCGCTGATCGCCCATGGTATCCGTCGGCTGAAACCGCAGGTCGCGGAGTTGTTGATCAGCGCCAACCGCCATCTGGAAACTTACCAGCAGTTTGGCTGCCAAGTGGTTGGTGACGACGAGGACGAGCGATTTCGAGGTCCGCTGGCGGGGATGCTGGCGGCGCTGCGCGTGGCGGCGACGCCTTACGTGCTGACCGCGCCCTGCGATTCGCCGCTGTTGCCGCCGGACTACGCGGCGCGGATGCTGGCGGCATTGGAGGGCGCGCGGGCAGTCGCCGGCGTGGCTTGCGGCGAAGGGTGCTGGCAACCGGTATTTGCGCTGTTGTCGGTTGACTTGCGGAATGATTTAACCGCCTGGCTGGCGGCGGGAGAGAGTGGCGCTGGCCGCTGGCTGCGGCGGCATCGTCCCGCCCTGGTGGAGTTTCCCAACGCGGGGTTATTCCGCAACGTCAATACTCCGGAGGATCTGACCCGGTTGGAAGCGGAGTGGGCAAGCGTGGGAGGTGCGACATGAACGCAGGGGATGACCGTGGCTGACGCCGACGCCCGGGCGACGGCCCGTCGCCATACCGCGCCGTTGCTGAAGATGCTGCGCGGTTACGGGCCAAGTTCCGCAACATCCGAACCGGAGCCGGTTCCCGATCCGCCGGTCGCCGTGCCGAAGCCGGACGCCGTCGCCGAAGCGACGCCCATTTATGACCGGTGGGTGGACGAAGTTCCGAGCCGGTCGTCGCCGTTGCCCGTTTTGCAACCGTCCCCGCCGCCCTTACCGCCGCGCCCGCGCGTCGAGCCGGGTTCGATTCCAACGGTGGGCGAGACCCTGTGTCGCCCGCGCGGGGTATTGGGGCAGATCATGGCGCGGGCCGGTCGGCTGAACCGGCTTAGTGAGATCTTTCACGCCTATCTGCCACCGCATCTGCGCGATCATACCGTGCTGATCCGGCTCGATTCGGAGAGCTGGGAGGTGCAGACCGACTCGGCCAGTTGGGCTACCCGGCTGCGCTATGCTTTGCCCACCATCCGTCAGGCGCTGGGTCAGCAACTCGGCATTCCGCTGCCCAAGCCGCGAATTCGCGTGGCGCCGGCGGCGGCGCCTCCCAAACCCCGGCGACCGCGCCTGACGCTGACCCAGCGCAACGCCGAGTTGCTGGAAGCCGCCGCCCGTACATTGGCGGACCCACGGCTGGGTGCGGCCCTGCGCCAATTGGCGGCGCATGGTCAGCCGGGGTCGGGATCTAAAGCCTGAGAAGCCCGGCGCGAAACCGCTGACCCACCCCCACCTTCCAGTACGACATGACCTTCCACAGCTACCAGAGCAACCGCCTTGAAAACCTGGTCGACCGGCTGGCCGAACTGCTGCGCCAGCCCTTGCGGGCGCCACTGGCGTGCGAGGTGGTGGTGACCTCGGGTAGCGGCCTGGCGCGCTGGCTGGGCTTTCGGCTAGCCGAGCGGCTGGGGGTGTGCGCCAATCTCGGGTTCCAGTTGCCGGCGACCTTCCTGTGGACGATGGCCAGGACGGTACTGCGCCATCTGCCGCCGACCTCGGGCTTCGATCAGCCGGTGATGCACTGGCGGCTGATGGCGCTGTTGCGGGATCTGGAGGAGACGCCGTGCTTCGCGCCGGTGCGGGCCTATCTGGGCGATGGGGACGACGAATTCCGCCGCCATGAACTGGCCGGTCGCATCGCCGACTGCTTCGACCAATATCTGGTCTACCGGCCCGACTGGATTACCCGCTGGGAAGCGGGCGAGGAGGACCACTGGCAGGCGGAACTGTGGCGGCGGCTGGCGCGTGGCGGCGAGGCGCATCGGGTGCGGGTGCAGGCGCGGTTTCACGCGGCGCTGACGAAAGGC
Source organism: Candidatus Contendibacter sp. (assembly GCA_049290615.1). Lineage (GTDB taxonomy): Bacteria > Pseudomonadota > Gammaproteobacteria > Competibacterales > Competibacteraceae > Contendibacter. The sequence goes on along the minus strand of JBATNZ010000202.1, from coordinate 7,940 downwards.
CCGCTCGACCACCGCCAGTTGCCGGAACGGGTCAGCGTCATCGGCGTATCCGCGCTGCCGCCGCTGGATGTGGATCTGCTGGCGGCGCTGGCGCGGCACATCGATATTCACCTGTTCCTGCTCAATCCCTGCCGGGAATACTGGGGCGACATCCAGGCCGAACGCGATCTGGCCCGGCTGGGGGAGGAGGTCGATCCCGACGAGGCTTATCTCACGGTCGGTCATCCGCTGCTGGCCTCGCTGGGCAAGCAGGGGCGGGATTTCATCGACCTGCTGCAAGCTTATCCGCGCATTGAGTGGGACGGCTTCGTCGAGCCGGAGGGCGACGATCTGCTGCACCGGTTGCAAGCCGACATCTTGCACTTACGGGAGCGGGGAGGCGACGAGCATCCGCCGCTGCCGCTGCGCCCCGAGGATCGTTCGCTCCAGATTCACGCCTGCCACGGGCCGATGCGCGAGGTCGAGGTGTTACACGATCAGTTGCTGGCGCTGTTTGCGGCGCACCCGGATTTGCATCCGGCCGACGTGATCGTGATGACGCCCGACATTGCCCGCTACGGGCCGCTGATCGAGGCGGTGTTCGCCAGCGCGCCGCGCGAGCGGCGGATTCCGTTCAGTATCGCCGACCGGGGCGCGCCCGCCGAGGAGCCACTGGTTGAGAGCTTATTCGCGCTGCTGGATTTGGGAGGCGGGCGGTTCGACGTCAGTCAGGTGTTGAACCTGCTGGAGTTGCCGGCGGTGCGGCGGCGGTTCGGGCTGGACGAGGCCGATTTGACGCGAATCCGTCGCTGGGCGAGGGACGCGGGTATCCGCTGGGGTCTCGACGCCGGGGCGAAAGCGCTCTGGGAGTTACCAGCCACCGCCGAACACACTTGGCGGATGGGGCTGGACCGGCTGCTGCTCGGTTACGCGCTGCCGGGGTACGGGCGGGACTTGTACGCCGGCATCCTGCCCCATGACGAGGTGGAAGGCGGCGAGGCGCAGGCGCTGGGGCAGTGGCAGACCTTCGTCGAGACGCTGCTCAGGCTGGACGCCCGGTTGCGGGAGCGTCGGCCGCTGGTGGAGTGGGTGGAGAGTCTGCATGCGGTACTGGACCAGTTTTTCGCGCCCCGGGAGCGCGAGGAGAACGAAATCCAACGAATTCGCGCCGCGCTGGAGACGCTGCGCGCGAACGCCGAACGAGCGGGTTTCACCGAACCGGTGGGGTTGGCTGTGGTGAAATCGGCCTTGCGCGGTCTGTTGAACGCCGCCGAGAGCGCTACCGGGCGCTTTTTGAGCGGCGGCGTGACCTGCTGTGCCCTGACGCCGATGCGCAGCATTCCGTTTTCGGTGGTCGCCCTGCTCGGGATGAACGACGATGCCTATCCGCGCCCGCACCGGCCGGTCGATTTCGACCGGATGGCGACCCGGTTCCGGCGCGGCGACCGCGCCCGCCGTCAGGACGACCGCTACCTGTTCCTGGAAACCCTGCTGTCGGCTCGCCGCTGTCTCTATATCAGTTATGTTGGCCAGAGCATCCGCGACAACACGCCGCTGCCGCCGTCGGTGCTAGTCGGCGAGTTGCTGGATGCGGTGGAGCGGGGCTTCTATCGCCCGGATGGCGGCCGACCCCGCGAACAACTGGTGACGCGCCATCCGCTGCAAGCCTTCAGTCGCCGCTATTTCAGCGGCGATGACCGCTTGTTCAGCTACGCGCGGGAATTGACCGAGGCCAGCCGTCAGGCCGGACGGGGCGAGCGGGAGCCGGCGCCGCTGCTGACCACGGAACTGCCGGAGCCGGAACCGGCCCTGCGGCGGGTGACGCTGGAGAGTCTGGCGGGGTTCTTCCGCAATCCGGCCCGCTGGCTGCTGCGGGAGCGGCTCGGCATCCGGCCCGAGGAGGGCGAGGATGAACTGGAGACCCGCGAACCGTTCATTCTCGGTGGGCTGGCGAACCATCAACTGCTTGGGCGGATGCTGGAGCTGCATCGAGACGGGCGGCCGGCGGCGGAAATTCAGGCGGTGGCGCGGGGGAGTGGGGCGCTGCCACACGGCCAGGTCGGCGACTGCGTGTTCGTCCAGGCTCAGGAACGCATGACGCGATTCGCCGGACGCTTGGGGCGGGTGTTGCCGCGCCGGGACCCGGAGCCGCTGGACCTGGAACTGAAGCTGGGCGAGTTCGAACTGAGCGGGCGGTTGACTGGAATGACGCTGGCCGGTCGGGTGGGCTATCGGCTGGCGTCGATCAAGGCTAATGATTATCTGAATCTGTGGCTGTATCACTTGGCGCTGAATGTCGCGGCGCCCGCAGGAACGACGCTATGCAGTCACTGGGTGGCGGAAGATCAGGAAGTGCTGCTGGAACCGGTTGCGGATGCCGCCGCGCACCTGCGGGCGATGCTGGAATGGTACTGGCGGGGGACGCGGCGCTTGCTGCATTTTTTTCCCAAGAGCGCGCTGGCCTATGTCGAAACGCTCCGCAAGGACAAAAATCAGGATACGGATAAGGCCTTGCGGGCGGCGCGGCGACAATGGGAAGGGGATGATTTCCAGCAGGCCGCTCCGGAACGCGAGAACGTCTATTACCAGTTGGCGTTCCGGGATGCCGATCCGCTGGATGCGGAATTCGTGGCGGTGGCCATGGCGATGTTCATGCCGATCTTCGAGGCCCAGAGTCAAGGCTGAGTAGCGGACCGACTCGACCGCCGCAGCCGCCGCAGATCGGCGGGTGTGTCCACGTCCCAGCCCAGCGGTAGCTCGGCCCAGTTCACGCCGGCCCGCCCGAACCGCCGGCGGGTGGCCGCCAGCACCGTCGGCGTGCTCCAGGCGATGCCCTGGAACAGCGTTGGACAGGGCCGACTTAATCCAATCAGCACGTAACCGCCATCCACCGCCGGACCCAGTACCGCCGCGTGGCCGGCGGCCAGCAGGCCGAACGCGGTACGCAGTTCCGCCCCCCCCAGGGACGCGCAGTCGCCGCCGATTAACACCGCCTGATGATCATCCGTCAGGGTCCGGTTCAGGGCGTGATTCATCCGCCGGCCCAGATCGCCCCCGCATTGTCGGCGCAACCGGGCGTCGTACTCCCGCCGGCAGGCGACGAAGAAGCCATGCCGCGTATCTGGCGCGCACCACAATTCGATGGGGCACAACCGGGCGGTGTGGGCAATGCGCAGGGTCCGGCGCAGCAGTTTTTCATACAACACCGCCGCGCCGCGCGTTCCAAGCCGCCCCGCCAGCCGGGTCTTGACCCGACCGGGGACCGGAGCCTTGGCGAAGATCAGCAGCCGGGCGTCAGGGAAGGCAAAGCTCATGCGCGGTAGTAAATCCGGGCCAACTGGTCGGGATCGGCGCCGAAAAAGTACGCCAGCCGCAGCCGCCACATCAATAGAATCGTGCGAAGAATGCCATCGCGTTCCCAGCGCCGGCTGGAAGTCGTCAGCCGCTGGCGCAGGCAGACCGGCCAGCCCTGTCGCTTCAGTAGCCGGCTGAGAGCGATGTCCTCCATCAGCGCGATGGCGGGATAGCCGCCGATGCGCTCGAACAGGTCGCGGCGCACGAAAATGCCCTGATCGCCGGTGGCGATGCCGGTGAGCCGGGAGCGGGCATTCATCGAGGTTTCCACCACCCGCAGCAGCGGATGACGGCCGGACAGCCGCACGTCGAACCGGCCCCAGTGTCGATCTGGCCGGGCCAGGGCCGCGCGAATGTGCGTGACCGCGTTCGGCGGCAGCCGGCTGTCGGCGTGCAGGAACCAGAGAATGTCGCCGTGGGCTTGTCTGGCGCCGGCGTTCATCTGCGCCGCCCGCCCGCGAGGACCGGTGATGACCCGATCCGCCAGCGGTTCGGCCAGCGCCACGGTTCGGTCGTTGCTACCGCCGTCCACCACCATCAGCTCGCAATTTTGCCGGCGCAACGGCTGCAAGAGGGTCAAGCAGGGGGTGATATGCGCTTCCTCGTTCAGGACCGGCAGAATGATGGCGATACGGGAGGGCATGATTTTTCCGGCGCGAGGGTCTAGCCAATGACAGTCGAAAATTGTAATATCTACGCCCTCATTTCGTCATGGGGCAGTAGCTCAGCTGGGAGAGCGCCGCGTTCGCAATGCGGAGGTCGAGGGTTCGATCCCCTTCTGCTCCACCAATTTCAACAGCGGCTTATGGCCGCTGTTCGCTTTTCAGGGATAGGGGAACGCGACCGGACCGTGACGCATCCTTCAAAGCCGCCCCGGTCGCCCGAACGTTCGCCAAGGCCAAGCACGCATGATGCTCGGTCGTCATCCGCGCTGGCATGGCCCAACAAATCCCTCGTCTTTCGTCTTTCGTCTTTCGCCTCTGAAAAACAGTAGGTGTCTCATGTTTGAAAATATGGCAGACATCCTGAAACAAATATCGCTTGGCGAAGACTCTGTCCTCGAATTGAAAACTGTTGAGTTCAGCGGTGAAAAGATTACCGGTCCACATCGCAACAGTATGGCTGATGAGCTGGCGGCAATGGCCAATACGCATACCGGTGTTGTTTTACTCGGCGTGGATGATAAATCAAAAACTATCCTTGGTATTCCAAAGGATTATCTGGATGTTGTCGAAGCTTGGCTGCGGGAAATCCGCAACGATCTGATTGAGCCACCTTTGGATTGCGTTATTCGCAGGACTCCAATGACTACCGAAGACGGCGGCGAAAAGATCATCATTCGCGTTGATGTACCCCGAAGTCTGAAGTCTGTTCGTGCATCAAAGTCCATGCGGTTATTTTCGCCGCATTGGCAGCTCGAAACGGCGGATGAAGCCGGAAGTGCTGGCCCGGCTGTTTCAGCAACGCAGCCAAGCTCGCCTGATACGTTTTGACGAGCAGACGATACCGACTGCAAAACCCGATGTGCTCAGTCCGAAACTATGGAAACGATTCAGAACGGTTATTTCACCCGCGAATGATGAAGAGTTCCTGGAAAAGATGAAACTGGTTGGGCTGGATGATGATGGCGCTTTGCGTCCAACCGTCAGCGGCTTGCTGATGGTGTCGGAGCACCCGGAAGAGTTCATCACAACCGCCTATATTCAGGCAGTGTGCTATCGTGGGATCGAACGGAATGCGGCCTACCAACTGGACGCAAAAGACATTACCGGGCCGCTGGATGAACAGATTCGGGAGGCCTGCAAATTTGTCGAGCGCAATATGCGTGTTTTTGCGATTAAGGCTCCGAATCGGATTGAAACCCCGCAGTTCTCCATGAATGCGGTGTTTGAGGCTGTCGTTAATGCGGTCGTGCATCGTGACTATTCGATTTACGGTTCAAGAATTCGCCTGCATCTGTTCGCTGATCGACTTGAGCTTTTCTCGCCGGGGACGATTCCCAACACGATGACCGTTGACAGCCTTTCTGAACGTCAGTCGTCGCGTAATGAATTATTGAGTTCGCTGCTGGCCCGTTGCCCCATGAACGTCAATGCTATTGGCAGTCAGCGCGGTTTCATCATGGACAAACGCGGCGAAGGCGTGCCGATCATTATCACCGAAGGCGAAAAGCTGTCGGGACGCAGGCCAGAATACCAACTGTTGGATGACGTGGAGTTGAAGCTGACCATATTTGCCGCAAAACCGCCTCGTGGCGGGGATTGACCGAAAGCGGTGGCAATCCGTGCCCGGTGATTCGAAACCCGATGCCCGTCCGGGTACTTACGCGCTGCTGCTATGCAACACCGCGGCGGACATCGTGGCCATTGGCCGGCGCTACCGGCTGGCGCTGGAACCGGGCTGGATGATCTATGTCGGCAGCGCCTTCGGGCCGGGTGGGGTGCGGGCCCGGCTGGCCCATCACCGCCGGCTGACCGACCAACCGCACTGGCACATCGATTATCTGCGGCAACACGCTGCGTTCGAAGCGGTCTGGTTCAGCCACGATCCGATGCGTCGCGAATGCCTGTGGGCGGCGGTTCTGGCCGGGGAACTGGGTGGTTCGCCGCCGCCGTTTCGCTTTGGCGCTTCCGACTGCCGCTGTCCCGCTCATTTGTACGGCTTTCGCAACCGACCGGCATTGGCCGCGTTCGCCGCCGCCATGAAGGCCCGTTGCCCCGAACACGCGGCAGTGGTGGAGCAGTTTTAGAAGGAAACGCCCCGTGCGGACCTGCCGGCGGGGTGTTGTGGGCGCTGTGGGGGGAGAATCTCCCGGCTATTGCAACACTGGGCGTGCATTAACAGCTTGCACTGGACGATTATTTGAATGGTGCATTACATGTAAGAAAGCCTCCACTTGTTCTTTTGAAGCGGAGACAGGCTGTTTTATAACTAGCCACCGCACACCCTCCGTACAGGGAGGGGTTGTCAATGAGCCGTTAAAACGGTAATAGTCGCGGTTGGAAGGTAGTAGCTGTGCTACGGCAAAGGGTGACGGTAGTGCGTTTTTCTCGCCAGCGCTCTTAGGTATCGAAGGCCATATTTTTGTAAGTATTTTGTTTTCGGCCCCTTCTTTGAACATGAGCGCAACAACCGCTAGATTTCCATCTTTATCTGCGTGGACCAAGTGTGTTTCCATGGCATATGACTTGCCATTGATATGGTTCTCACTAGGTGCATGGAAGTGGAATTGCTTAAGGTCGAATTGGATATCATCGACTGAAATGCTGCTCCCCGCAGCGTAATTAACTTGCACAGTGTGGCCGTTGTTCAAGATTTCGTTGCCACCCACCTGATATGAAAACTTGATTGGTTTCAGGTTGGCTTCGATGAAGTTAGTTAAATTGATCGGTGATTGATTCTTGCCAGCACAGGCACCGAATTCAGGCGCAAGCTTGGCCCAGTTTTCAGGCCCTTCTTCACCGGAATAGGTCCAATGCGTTGTGCCTTCCTGTTTTGCATCACCCACAGGCACCGAGGTACAACCAACCAGGCTAGCAGCGATGACAGTAGCAACTAATATCTTTTTCATGAGTAATTCCTTTCGTTGGTGGATAAATTTGTGACGCCTAACGCCTGAGTTCAGCGCCCCGCGCCACTCCACAGGAATTGAAAACACCAAGCCGCTTCGTGGCGCGGGGCGCTGGAACGTACGGTTAGGCATTGAGTTTACTGACCAGTGGGAATCTCTCAGGATAGCGAATAGACTCAACGGCCAAGTCCACATCTAGCTCAGGCCAATACAAATGGTTTGATGATGGAAGCTCGACATTAAGAATCTTCCCGACTGCGGCATCCTGAAACCAAGGGAAGTCGGAGAACGGGAGAAACAGTTCTTCATCTTCCAGCAATAGCCAGAAGCCATGCCGAGAGATATTGGTTACTTCAACTGGGGAAGTGCCTAAGCCAAGCGCGGCGGATTTCATTTTCGTGCTCCTGAACCAAGCGAAGTGCTTCACTAATTTCGTGCCGGGAAAGCCCGACGTGCTGGGCAAGTTCAATGGCGGGTTCGAACCAGAACTTTGCCTCTCCATTCTGGCTTTGAACATGGACATGCATTCTCGGTTCTTCACGCGAGAAGAAATAAAAACGTAAGCCACTTTCCCGAAATACTGTTGGACTCATTTTCTAAATGATACCCATGATGCTTGCTAATCGAGACTGCCTAACGATTAAGCCCAGCCGCCGCGACGCTAGGAGCGGTCGGCTGGAGCGACTTGTTGGGCGCCACCGTTACGCCGTGCCTTAATCTCGGAAACTATGTCTTTCACGGACATACCTTCAAACAGTTGCTCGCGTTCCACCGTGTAGTTGCCGCTTCCGGTCCTGAACTGATTCAGGAAGCGAATGGTGTCCACAATGCCAAGCTCTTGAATGAGAGCATGGGTTGCGCGGTGGGTTAGCTCAGAAATGGGCTGAATATGTGCGCTCATTTTGTAACCTCAAGTAGCAGGCCAAGGACTGATATGACCTTGCATGTTAAACCGAAAAGCGTTTGGCACTTCCGCAGAATTTTGTCGTCGCATGTGCCGAAGAAATCCGCCTTGGTTGTTGAAGCGAGTGCTAAA
>JBATNZ010000201.1:0-2686 GCA_049290615.1 Candidatus Contendibacter sp. | reverse complement strand
GGATATGGGCGAGCGTGCTGGCGCTGGCGGCGACGGGCGAGACTCTGGCGATCTCCTCCGCCGCGCCCCAGGGCAGGATCGGCGCGGCGCGGTCCACTCCGGCGTGCGACAGCCAGCTCTTGGCGCTGGCCACCAGTCGGCCCGGCGTCCGCGAACCCCGCTCCCGCGCCAGTTCGCCGATGATGACATCGGCCACCTCGCCGGGATCGGCGAAGGTCCAGGGCAGTTGCAGATCCGCCGCCGCCAATTCACCTTCGGCTGGGTGATAGCGCGCCGATGGCAACAGCGGACGCGCCGCCACCGCGCCGGGGGCGATCAGTTGCTCGATGGCGAACGGGTGGATGTCGGCGGTGGCGCGGAGATCGGCGTAAGCGACGACCGTATGGGTCGTGCCCAAGTCGATCCCGACCAGATAGCGGGATGTGCTGGATCGAGCGATGGCTCAGCCCTCCCCGCGCACGTCGAACTCGATCTTCCAACTTTCCTCACCGGTGCGCGGCACCGCTTCCAAACGCAGCGTGCCGACTTCGGTGACCGCCGCGTGCAACCGCACCGGCACCACTTCGCCCGGTTGCCGGCCTTCAGCCGGCAGGGTGGCCTCGATCTCCTCCAGTTCCTCGACTTCGTCCGGCGTCCATTGCTCCAGCACCGCGCCCACCTGATCGGCGCGCCGCACCGAGGAACCGAAGAAACGGAATCGCACCGGCTCACCGACCACCAGCCCGACTTCCTGCGACGGCAACTCGGCCTGAGTCCCCTCCTCCATCCCGAACGGGGCGATGCACAGCGCCTCAATCGGCGGCTCCAGGCCCGGTACCGCCGGCATGGCGCTCTCCACCCCGACGTAATAGGACTTGGCGGCGCCGCCACGAATCCGCACCCCGCGCCCGCGCCGCACATAGCCGTAATAGGCCGCGCCGCGCGCCACCGCCAGATCGAGATCGGCACCCTCCAGCAGGCGCACCGGCGGCGCCTCCTCGTCCTCCAGCCAACCGTTCAGTACCTCCAGGGTCCGCGCCAGCAGCAGGGGCGCCTTGAACACGCCGCCGTTGAACAGCACGGCGGTGGGATGCAGAAAGCTGGCGTGTTCCGGCATCCGGCGGTCGAAACCGGCCAGATCGCGGGTCGCGCCCACCTGCCGGCCCAGGAACGCCGCCAGATGGCGAGTCATCGCCGCATCCTGGGCGTAGGGTAGACCCAGCTTGGTCAGGGCCGCCCGCGCCCGGCTCGCTGGCCGCGCCGATGCTTCGACCAATGGGAAAAAACCCTCCACCAGATTCCGGGTCACTTCCGCGCGGGTCAGCTCGGTGCGCAGGGTGCCGCCGATCAGCTTGGAACCACGGCTGGGCACCACCACCGGCACCGCCTCGACGCCGGCGTCGCCCAGCAGGGTTTCCTTGGCGTTGCGACAGCCGTGGGTCAGCGCCTGCAACTGCCAGGGATCGAGATTGACGCCCTGCCCGGCCAGCTTGGTCCGCACCGCGTGCGCCAGCGCCAGGTCCATGTTGTCGCCGCCCAGCAGGATATGATCGCCCACCGCCACCCGCACCAGCTCCAGCGAACCGTCGCGCTCGGTCACGGCGATCAACGAAAAGTCGGCGGTGCCGCCGCCCAGGTCCACCACCAGGATGATGTCGCCGATCCGGACCTGCTTGCGCCACTCGCCCTGGGCCGCCAGGATCCAGTGATACAGCGCCGCCTGTGGCTCTTCCAACAACACCAGATGGCGGCTCAGGCCGACCGCCGCCGCCGCCTCGGCGGTCAGTTCGCGGGCGGCGGGATCGAAGGAAGCCGGCACGGTCAGCACCACCTCCTGTTCGGTCAGCGGCGCATCGGGATGCTGGTGATCCCAGGCGGCGCGCAGGTATTCCAGATAGCATATCGAGGCTTGGAGCGGCGAGACCCGCGCCACTTCCTCCGGCGCATCGACCGGCAGGATGGCCGCGCGCCGGTCAACGCCGGGATGGCACAGCCAGCTCTTGGCGCTGGCCACCAGCCGGATCGGGGTGCGGCCGCCCATGACGCGGGCCAGCTCGCCGACCACGAACGGCGCCGACTCACCCCAGGGCAACACCCGATCCTCCGCCCGCAACTCGTCGGGATGCGGCAGGTACAGGAACGAGGGCAACATCGTCCGCTCCTCGACCGCGCCGGGCGCGGTCAGTTGCGGGATCGGCTCGATCCGTTCGACCACGTCATCGCGGTCGCTGGCGGCCAGATCCACCGCCGCCATCACGCAATGCGTGGTGCCCAGATCGATGCCCACGGCATAACGAGGCTCGCTCATAGCTCCACCTCCGCCGGCGCCAGCACCCGGACATCGTGGCCCTCCGCCAGCTTGGGCAGTTTAATCTCAGCCACCCGCCAGCCCCGATGCATCAGCGCGCCGGTAAATGGCGGCTGGCCGACGACGTTGCCGGTCAGTCGCACCGCTGCGGCGTCGAAACCGGCCGCCAGCGTCAGCCGCGCGCCCTCGGCCTCGGCCCGCACCGGCTCGATGCGCAGATAATCGTGGATCACCTTGTGGCAACCCTCATGCACCACCCGCGCCGCGCCGCCGATCTCGGCGTCGGAGTAGGCGCTGACATTCTCCTCGAGAAAGTCCACGAACCGCCCCTCCCGCTGCAACAGCGCCAGCAACTGCAGGGCGGAATCGGGCGGTGTTTCCCGCAGCGGCGGTTGGGAC
>JBATNZ010000200.1:0-4218 GCA_049290615.1 Candidatus Contendibacter sp. | reverse complement strand
TTGGCGGGTAAAAGTACCCGCGTTGTCCCCCCTTTGGCGGGTAAAAGTACCCGCGTTGTCCCCCCTTTGGTACCCGCGTTGTCCCCCCTTTGGTACCCGCGTTGTCCCCCCAAAGTACCCGCGTTGTCCCCCCCAAAATGACGCTACTTATTGAATTTACTGAATTTCTTCTTCCATTAACTTTTTTAAAACTACTAAAAAAGACAACAACATAAAGCGCTGCTGTTTTGTTGTTTAAAAACTACAAACCAGATACTCATTTCGACAAATTCACCCTGTTTCGACCCCACTCATCAACGTCCCACGACCTGGCTTCGTCAAACCGAAAAATCTTGCTCATCAGGACGGGCTTTGGCGGAATCCGCCATGCCGTGAGTTAAATTATTGAGAAGTTACAAACAACCGATCCAGTAAATCGGCATCATCAAAGTGCCGCCGACCCACGAACGCAATGGCATGGCGGCCGCGCTCGCGCATGGCGCCAGGCGAGGGTACGCCCGTCGGCCACAGCAGCCAGCGCTCGGCTCGCTCGCTGCCCGCCACCCGCCCGTCCGGCCCGAACAACCCGCGCGGTGGGCCATTCTCTACCGGTACGGCATATAGCGCCGCATACTCTCGTTCCTCCAGCGCCGTCGTTGCGCCCGGACGATCCGCGTATACCCGTTGCAACTCGTGGCTGCCGGAGGCCAGTCGGACCACGATGCGCTCGCCTTTCCCCGCCGCTGGGGCCGGTTGCGGAACCAGCGGTGGCTCGGCCCATTGCACCGTTTCCGGCCGTAACCGCAGAGCTGGACCGGGAAAGAGCTGGTGATAGCAGCCACAGGCGTGAATGCTGTCGTACAGTAGCGGCTGACCTGCCCGATCCAGCGTCACCCGCCACAACACCCCATCCAGCGGCCCACCAAGCAGGTCGAACAGGCTGATTTTTGGTCGGGCGGCAAACCAGATCAAGAAATTCAATTGTAGCAGCGGCTCGCCCCGCCAGCGGGCGTAGGAAAGATAGCGATAAACCGCCGGCCTGGTGGGATCGACCGTTGGGATTCCTTCCGCCCGCCAGTACGGTACGCCGGGCCGGTCATCTTCCGTGGCGACATCCAGCTCCCAGACGGGGGCATGGACCGCGAACAAAGCTTCAGCTTGGGTCGGGGTCGGTGCGGGAATATCGAGCGCATCGCGGTGAACCGTTGTGAAATCGGCAACCACCGGCGCGGCGGCTGGCCCGTAGCGGCGCCACGCACCCCGCACCGGCGGATTCGCCAGCGGTTGGGCAAACCGCGCGCGGGTTTCCTCCTGATAGCGATAGATGCCGAAATCCACCGGCAACATCGTCAGCGGATAGAGTCCCAGCACCTGACTGGCGGTATCGTAATCGTCCGGCACTTTGGCGCGGTCTCGAATCAGCGCCAACCGCTCGGGATCGGTCAAATCCACGGTTCGCAACACGTCGGCGCAGCTTGCCAGCGCGGCGGGAATCCCGACGGCGGGCGCGTGGCGGCGATGCAGCGCCATCCTGACCGGGTCCGGCAGCGAAGCCCACTCCACCCGCCGGGCTTCCCGGTCCAGCGCGTTCAGCCGCGTCAGCCAGACGGCGGTTTCAGCCGGATTCAAGCGTTGCTCGCGGTAGCCGGCCAGGAATCGGTCCACCCGCAAGTACGGGAAGCCAGCGACGCGCACGGGCGCGGACGGCGACGCGCCGTGTTCGGCCACCGCCACGTCCAATTCGTCGTGCAATTCCAGACAGCGGGCCGTGGCGAAATCATCGGGCGGTCGGAGCGGATTCGGGGCGCAGCCGGCGAGCAGGGCCAGCAGTCCCGCCCTGGTTCCGCGCGCTGAAATCGACCAACTCACTGCTCGGCCCGAATCTGGACGGCGGCGCCTTCTTGCAAGGCGTCGTCGGGATGAGTGACGACCCGTTCGCCCTCGCTCAGCCCGGAACGAATTTCCACGGCTAACCCGCCGCGCTGCCCGATCTCGACGGCGCGGCGGCGGGCCTGGCCGTTCTCGACCACGAACACGGCCCAGCCGTCGCCCTGACGGAACAGCGCGCTGGCGGGGATTTGAAGAACCTCCTCGCCCTGCCAGACGACGAAGCTCGCTTCCACTCGGTAACCATCGCCCAAGTGCGACCACGCCTCGGCGGGCGAGCGCAGGTCGGCGACGACCCAGACCCGCTGTTCCTCGACGCCCAGCGCCGACAGCTTGGTGAAACCCACCGGCTCCACGGTCCGGGTGACCCCCTCCAGCGGCTGCTCGCCCCCCCAGCGTTCCAACACGACCGGCGTGCCCGGCCGGATGCGCACCGCGTCGGCGGACAGCACGTCCACCGCCACTTCCAGGGCGCGGGGATCGCCGACTTCCAGCAATGGCGTCCCCGCCCCCACCACTCCCTCGCTCTGGCGCTGGCAGCCGAGCACTTGACCGTCCACCGGGGCGCGGACGACGATGGTTTCCCGCGCGGCGTCGCCCGGTTGCGCCGCCGAAGGGCGCAGCGCGGTTTTGGCCGCCTCCACCTCATGCCGCGCCACCTCCACGGCGAACTGGGCGGATCGCAGTTGGGCCTCGGTCTGGCGGGCGCGGGATTCGGCGCGGTCGCGCTCGGCTTCGGTGACCACGCACTGCCGCCGGCACAGGGCCGTGATGCGCTCGAATTCCAGCCTGGCGTAATCGGCTTCCGCCCGCGTGGCGGTCGCGGTTTCCCGGGCGGCTTGCAGGGACGCTTCGCTGGCGGCCACCCGCGCCTCGGCCTGGGCGCGCCGGCGCGGATCGAGCACTTCCGAGGGCAGGGGGTCGATCGTCGCCAGCGGCTGGTCCCGCCGGACGCCGTCGCCCACCTCCGCTTCGATGCGGCGCAGGTAGCCGGCCACCGGCGCCGAAAGGACGTAGCGGTCGATGAGCCGGGTTTTGCCTTCCGCTTCCACGGTGACCCGCAACGGCTGGCGGGCAACGGTCGCCGCCTCCACCCATAGCGGCCGGGGCCAGAAGCCGTAGCCCAGCCCGGCCGCGATCGCCGAGGCCAGCAGAATCAGTCCGAAGCGTCGTCGCGCGGTCATGGTTCAGTCCCGGGTCTTGAGAACGGCGATCAGATCCAGTCGATCCAGCTTGCGCCGCACCAGCCATCCCGACAGGAGCGCCGAGGCCAGCACCACCACCGCCGCGAAGGCGTAGGTGGAGGGGTGGATGACGAGCGGAATGCGGTAGAGTTCCGACCGGGCGCCGTCCACGAACAGGGCGCAGATGCCCCGGCCGACGCCGAAGCCGAGCGGGATCGCGATCAGCGTCAACAGGCCCAGTTCGCCCAGCAGGATGTAGCTGATTTCCGCGCGGGTGAATCCCAGCACCCGCAGGCTGGCCAGTTCCCGGCTCCGCTCGGTCAGGGCGATGCGGGCGCTGTTGTAGATCACGCCGAAGGCGATGATGACCGCGAATACGGTGGCGATGAAGGTGAAAAACAGCATGGTCTGTTCCATGGTGCGGTGAAAGTTGCGGATTTCCTGCTCGCGGATGGCGGTGCCGGCGATGCGGGGAATGTCGCCCAAGCGGCGGTAAAGTTCGGATCGCTCGCGGTCGTCGACCGCCAGATAGGCGCCGGAGAGGGCGGGGCCCTCGCGCAGCAGCCGGTTAAGGCCGGCAAGGTCCATGTAACCGGCCACGCCGAGATATTCCTTGATCAAACCCACCACGGGAACTTCTCGCACCGGCCGACTGCCTTCCAGGACCTCGACGATCAGCCGGTCGCCGGCCTTGACGCCCAGCAATTCGCCGAGGTAATCGGTCAACAGCACGCCCTCCGATGGGAGGTTGAGCAAGCGCAAATCGGCGTCCAGCAGGCGCTGCAAATCGCCGTCGGGGGGAACGCCCTTGAGCGTAGCGCGGTGGGAATGCTGCTGGAAGCGCAACCGCACGGGAACGGCCCGGTAAACCTCGACCCGCTCCACGCCCGGCAGGCTTTGCAGGGAGGCGATGGCTCGCCAGGAAGCCGGTTCCACGAAGGTGACGGCGAGGTCTTCCCGCTGCGAGAGCTTGTAGTGGACATCGACCATGTGGGTGATGGTGGCTTCCTGAAACCGGCCGGCCATGGTGATGCCGCAGGCCAGCGCGATGCCCAGCACCGCGAACAGGGACTTGAGCGGCCGGCGCTCGATGTGGCGCAAGATCATTCGGTTGGGTTGCGACAACAGCCGTTGCAAGCCGAGCCGCTCCACCACGGTGGCGCGGTAG
>JBATNZ010000199.1:0-13034 GCA_049290615.1 Candidatus Contendibacter sp. | reverse complement strand
AAAATTCTTAACGAACAAGCGGGGCGGTGGTCGCTTATCCGCAACAACGCCTGTTATACGTGTACGCGACCACCGCCGCGCACTTTGGCCAATTTTTGCGATTTTGTCATTTTTTTCATTAGCTTATCCATAGGCTGTCGGAACGAACAAATGATTATGTGGTTTCCGTCTATCTACCATAATCTGTCACCTATAACATTAGGTGATTGATTATGATAACTTTTAATTGCCTCTTAGCATCGCAACCCCTGCAACCCTGGAAATCCTGATAGGTTTGCCATCCCTCCGGAGCTGACCCGTCGCTACGAGATGCGGTTGGCAGAGCAGAACCTCATGCCTGGACAGCGTCCACACGATCTGGCTGCGTTATGACCTGGGCTTTCGTCACAAGTATAGCTGGGTACCGATCGAACGGGAAAACCTGCCGGCTTCTCGGGAGGCGCTTCGGGCCAGGCATCAGCCGGAACCCGTGAACCCATCCGAACCCGCTCCCGGCGCGTCCGCCAAAAAGTCCCGCAGTCGCAACACTGGACCGCCATTCATCAAACTGCAAGGTTGATCCGGCACATTATCCGATGCTGAAACACCACGCCTTGCCGCTTTCAACCCAATCGATCCTTGAGGACATCCCGCCGCCATGTATTTCCACTACCAGCGTTCTTATCGCGGCCCGGTGCAAGCGGTGATTCTGGATTGGGCCGGCACCACGGTCGATTTCGGCTCGCTGGCCCCGGTGGCCGCTTTTACGCGGCTGTTCGCCGCGCAAGGAATCGATCTCGGCTTGGACGAAGCGCGGGGTCCGATGGGCACCGAGAAGCGCGAGCACATCCGACGCCTGTGCGCCCTGCCCCGCATCACCGCCGCCTGGCGCGATCTTTACGGCGAATCCCCGGACGAGGCCACCATCGACCGGCTGTATCAGGAATTCGTACCCCTGCAGGTAGCCGCCATCCGCGACCACGCGCAACTGATTCCCGGTTGTCGGGAGACTCTCGTTACCCTGCGGGCGCACGGCATCCGTATCGGCGCCAACACCGGCTACAGCCAAGCGATGATGGAACCGCTGCTGCGAGCCGCCGCCGAGCAGGGCTACGCGCCGGACAGCGCGGTCTGCGCCACCGAAGTGCCGCGCGGTCGGCCGTATCCGTACATGAGTTTCAAAAACTTGATGGAACTGGAGGTCGAAACCGTGCAGTCCTGCGTCAAGGTGGACGACACCGTGCCTGGCATCGAGGAGGGATTGAACGCCGGCATGTGGACGGTAGGGGTCGCGGTCAGCGGCAACGAAATCGGCTTGCCGCTGGCGGACTGGGAAGCGTTGCCGGTCGCCGACCAGCGCCAGCGCCGCGAGCGCGCCTACCAGCGGCTCCTGGCCGGCGGCGCTCATTACGTGATCGATTCCATCGCCGATTTGCCGCGCTGCCTGGACGCCATCGAAGCGCGGCTGGCGCGCGGCGAACGGCCGTGAACCGGCGAATTTCGCCGACCGCACCGCCGCTCGGCGAAAGCGAAACCAACAACACTTCTCGGCGGGCGGCATGGCAGGCGGAGCATCTGGACGATCAAGGTCGCCGCTTGTTGGCCCAAGATGCCAATTATTTTCTGCACCAGTCGGTGTCCACGCCCTGTCTGGCCGCCATCCGTCGCGCGGAGGGCTGCTGGATCGAAGATACCGCCGGCCGCCGCTATCTGGATTTCCACGGCAACAACGTCCACCACATTGGTTACGGCCATCCCCGCTTACTGGCGGCGATCAAGGCGCAACTCGATGAACTGTCGTTCGCGCCGCGCCGCTTTACCTGCGAACCGGCGGTCGCGCTGGCCCGGCATTTGATCGAAATCAGCCCGCCGGGGCTGGACAAGGTGCTATTTGCCACCGGTGGTTCCGACGCCGTCGAGATCGCCCTGAAGATTGCCCGCGCCGCGACCGGCCGCTTCAAGACCCTGTCGTTCTGGGATGCGTTTCACGGCGCCGGCTTCGGCGCGGCCAGCGTCGGCGGCGAGGCGCTGTTCCGCTCCGGGCCCATCGGACCGTTGTTGGCCGGCACCGAGCATCTGCCACCGTTCGCTTGTTATCGCTGCCCTTACGGTTATCCAACCGATTCTGAAGGTCGGCCACAACTGGAACAGTGCCGGCTGACCTGCGCCAGTCTGGTGCGTTACGTGCTGGAACGGGAAGACGATGTCGCCGCCGTCATCGCCGAACCGGCTCGCGCCGTACCCTACATGCCGCCACCCGGTTTCTGGCAAACCGTGCGCGAGGCTTGCGATGCGCACGGCGCGCTGCTGATTTTCGACGAAATTCCCACCGGTCTGGGCAAGACCGGCCGGCTATTCGCCTGCGCGCACGATGGTGTCATTCCCGACATTCTGGTGTTGGGCAAGGCGCTGGGCGGCGGCGCATTGCCGATTGCGGCGACGCTGTGTCGGTCCGAGCTGGACGTGGGGCAGGATTGGGCGTTCGGCCACTACACCCACGAGAAAAATCCGGTGCTGGCCCGCGCGGCCTTGACCACGCTCCAGATCATCGAGGACGAAGGTCTGGTGGAAAACGCCCGCCGACAAGGCGAGCGGGCGCTGGCCCGGTTGTGGGAGATGCGGGCTCGCCATTCGTTGATCGGCGACGTGCGCGGTCGCGGGCTTTTGCTCGGCGTCGAACTGGTGACGGATCGCGCCGCCAAAACCCCCGCCAGCGACGCCGCCGAGGCGGTGTTGTACCGGGCGCTGGCGCGCGGCCTGAGCTTCAAAATCAGCCTGGGCAACGTGTTGACCCTAACGCCGCCGCTGATCGTGACCGACCGGGAAATGGATATGGCGCTGGATATCCTGGAAATCTGCATCGCCGAAACCGAACGGGAGTCACCGCTGTCGTGAGCGCGCCTTCGATCTCGGTTAACCACGCCGACCTCGAAGGTGTCGGGCTGATCACAATTCCGCAACACAAGCGTCGCACAATCCTCGGTTGCCAACCATCGCGCCGGACTGCTTCGGACCGTCGCCGTT
Organism: Candidatus Contendibacter sp.; assembly: GCA_049290615.1. Taxonomy (GTDB): domain Bacteria; phylum Pseudomonadota; class Gammaproteobacteria; order Competibacterales; family Competibacteraceae; genus Contendibacter. Next base: position 10,031 of record JBATNZ010000199.1, on the reverse strand, counting down.
CACCTTTCCGCAACCCGCGAGGATTTTCGATGAAATTCGCTACCGTGTTCGGCGCGCTGCTACTGGCCAGCGTCGCCCTCACCGCCCAGGCCAAGACCGAATTGATCGTCTACACCGCCGTAGAGGCCGACGAGCTGGCCAAGTTCAAACAGGCCATCGAAGCCGATAATCCCGACCTCGACATCAAGTGGGTCCGCGATTCCACCGGCATCATCACCGCCAAGCTGCTGGCCGAGAAAGCCAATCCGCAAGCCGACGTGGTGTGGGGGCTGGCGGCAACCAGCCTCAAGCTGCTAGCCGATCAGGGTTATTTCCAACCTTACGCGCCCAAGGGCGTGGAAGCACTCGATCCCCAGTACGTGGATAAGGCCAAGCCGCCGCAGTGGATCGGCCAGCGCGCCTGGGTCGCCTCGCTCTGTTTCAACACCGTCGAAGCCGAAAAACTCAAGTTGCCCACACCGACCTCTTGGCAGGATCTGACCAAGCCGGAATTCAAGGGCAAGGTGGTCATGCCTAATCCCAATTCATCCGGCACCGGCTTCCTCGACGTGTCGGCCTGGATTCAGATGTGGGGCGAGGAGAAAGCCTGGAAGTACATGGACGGCCTGCACGACAACATCGCCCAATACACCCACTCGGGTTCCAAGCCCTGCAAGATGGCCGCCGCCGGTGAAACGCCGGTCGGGATTTCTTTTGCTTATCGTGGCGCGCAGGAAAAGAGCAAGGGCGCTCCCGTCGAGGTGATCGCGCCGAGCGAGGGTGTGGGCTGGGATTTGGAAGCCTTCGCCATCGTCAAGAACACCAAAAATCTCGAAGCCGCCAAGCGGTTGGCCAACTGGTCGGTGACCCGCAAGGCCAACGAGATATACAGCGAAGGTTACGCGGTTGTGGCCATGCCCGGCGTTGCCAAGCCGGTGCCGAATTATCCCGAAGGTATCGCCCAGAAGATGATCAAGAACGATTTCGAATGGGCGGCCAAACACCGCGAGGCGATTCTGGCCGAATGGGCGAAGCGCTACGACAGCAAGTCGGAGCCGAAGAAGTAGCCACGCCCTCACCCCCAGCCCCTCTCCCGGAGGGGGTAGGGCGGGTTAGGGCGCTAGCCCGTAACCCGCCGTTTTGGCTGCGGTTTCGGCGGGTTACGCTTCGCTAACCCGCCCTACATCAGAAGATATGAAACCTGATGGGAATTGATAGTGCCTTCTTGATAGGAAGGTAAAATTCACTCGTCGAGTCGAACCACCCATGACCGCGCCCTACCTCCGCATCCGCAACCTCAGCAAACGCTTCGGTGATTTCACCGCCTTGAACGATGTCAATATCGACATTCATCGGGGTGAATTCGTCTGCTTCCTCGGCCCTTCCGGCTGCGGCAAGACCACCCTGCTGCGGGCGATCTCCGGCTTGGATATCCAGACTCACGGCACGGTGGAGCAGGACGGTCGCGACATTTCCGCCCTGCCGCCGGCGAAGCGCGATTTTGGCATCGTGTTTCAGTCCTACGCGCTGTTCCAGAACCTCACGGTCGCCCGCAACATCGCCTACGGGCTGGAGAACCGCAAGCAGCCGAAGGGGGCAATCCAGCAACGGGTCACGGAATTGCTGGAATTGATCGGGCTGCCCGACAGCGGCCACAAATATCCGGCGCAACTGTCCGGCGGCCAGCAGCAGCGGGTGGCGCTGGCCCGGGCACTGGCCATTTCGCCGGGATTGCTGCTGCTCGACGAACCGCTGTCGGCGCTGGACGCCAAGGTGCGGGTTCATCTGCGTGAGGAAATCAAGAGCCTGCAACGCCGGCTGGGCATCACCACCATCATGATCACGCACGATCAGGAGGAGGCGATCAGCATGGCCGACCGGATCGTGGTGATGCGGGATGGCCGCATCGAGCAGATCGGCACTCCCCTGGAAATCTATCATCAGCCCGCCAGCCTGTTCGTGGCGGAATTTATCGGCGCGATGAATCTATTGCCGGCGACGCGGGTGGGCCACGGCGAGATTCAACTGGGCGCGGCGCGGCTGACCTGCGCGGCCGACGGTTACGCGCCGGGCGCGGCGGTGCGGGCGGCGGTGCGGCCGGAAGACATCGTTTGCACCGGCAAGACCAACGGCCATGCCAACAGCCTCCAAGCCGAAGTGCATGACCTGGAGTTCATGGGGCCGTTCTTCTGGTTGAGCCTGGGCGGCGGCGAGCTGGGCGAACACCGGCTGCGGGCGCAATTGCCCAGCCAGCGGGCGCGCGAACTGGATCTGCGCCCGCGCGAGGCGATGCACCTGCATATTGCCGCCGAGCACATCCGCCTCTTCCCGAATAGTCATCCTCATGGCTGAACTCGCGATGGTCGCACCGCGCGTTCGTCCCCGCCTGGGCCGCGACGAATGGCTGATGGGCGGTGGCTTGCTGGTGCTGGCGCTGTATCTGGCTGTTACCCTGTTGCTGCCGCTGGCGCTCATGTTGGCGAAAAGCGCCCAAGATCGCGATGGCGCCTTCGTCGGTCTGGCCAATTTCGCCCATTATTTCACCAATCCGGCGCTGTCGGGCGCCGTCGGCAACAGCTTGTGGGTTTCGGCGCTGGCCACAGCGATCGTGATCGCGCTGGCCTTCGGGTACGCCTACGCTTTGAATCGCGGTTGCATCCCGTTCAAGGGCTTCTTCCGGTTGGTGGCCATGGTCCCGCTGTTGGCGCCGTCGCTGCTGTCGGCCATCGCCTTGGTTTATCTGTTCGGCAATCAGGGCGCGCTGAAAGGCTGGCTGTTCGGCGAAAGCATCTACGGGCCGATCGGAATCGTGATCGGTTCGGTGTTTTGGACCTTTCCCCACGCCCTGATCATCATCAGCACGGCGTTGGCCACCGCCGACGCCCGCTTGTACGAAGCGTCGGAGTCCCTTGGGGCCAGCCGTTGGCGGACTTTTACCGTGGTCACCCTGTCCGGGGCGCGCTACGGCCTGATCAGCGCGCTGTTCGTGGTTTTTACCCTGGTCATCACCGATTTTGGCGTGCCCAAGGTGGTCGGCGGCCAATACAACATGCTGGCGACCGACATCTACAAGCAGGTGGTGGGGCAACAGAATTTTCAGATGGGCGCGGTGGTCTCGCTGCTCCTGCTCCTGCCGGCCGTCCTCGCTTTCTTCGTCGAACGTTGGGCACAACGGCGGCAAATATCCAATTTGTCCAGCCGCGCCGTGCCTTACCACCCCAAGTCGCGCCCGGTTCGCGATCTGGCGCTGCTCGGTTTGGTGAGTCTGGTGGCGCTGCTGATTCTGGGCATCCTGGGAATGGCCGCTTTCGCCTCGTTGGCGAAGCTGTGGCCTTACGATCTCGGCCTGACGCTGCGCCATTACGACTTCAGCACCGCCGATGGCGGCAGTTGGACGGCCTATGGCAACTCGATCCGGCTGGCATCGTACACCGCCGTGTTCGGCAGCCTGGTGGTGTTCGTCGGCGCCTATCTAGTGGAGAAAACCCGGATCGCCAAGCCGCTGCGGACGGCCACGCATCTACTGGCGCTGATCCCGATGGCGGTGCCGGGCATGGTGCTGGGACTGGCCTACATCTTTTTCTTCAACGCCCCCGGCAACCCGTTGAATTTTCTGTACGGCACGATGGCGATTCTGGTACTGGCCACCATCGCCCATTTCTACACCGTCAGCCACCTGACCGCGCTGACCGCGCTCAAGCAGCTCGATCCCGAGTTCGAGTCGGTGTCGGCCGCGCTCAAGACCCCGTTCTACCGCACCTTTTGGCGGGTGACGACGCCGATGTGCTTGCCGGCGATCCTGGACATCGCCATCTACTTTTTCATTAACGCCATGACCACCGTGTCGGCGGTGGTCTTCCTGTACTCGCCCCATACCACCCTGGCCTCGGTGGCAGTGCTCAACATGGACGATGCCGGCGACACCGCGCCGGCGGCGGCGATGGCGATGCTGATCGTCTACACCTCCGCCGGGGTACGCCTGCTACACACTTGGGTGAGTCGCTGGCTGCTCCGGCGCACGCAGGCGTGGCGACAACAGGGGCGGTAGCGGTTACGCCCGCTTTCGCGGTTCCGCGAGAGAGCGTCGTACATGATCCGCAATCCCTGGGTCTGGCTGCTGCTCGCCGGTTTGCTCGGCGCGCTGCTCGTCCTCGACCCAGGCCGCTATTTCAGTCTCGACCTGCTCAAATCCCAATATGCGGCGCTGATGGCCTACCGTCTCGAACACCCGCGAATCGCCGCGCTGCTGTACTTCGGCCTGTATGTCACGGTCGCCGGGTTATCGGTGCCGGGGATAATCATGCTGAGCGTGGCGGGCGGCGCGGTGTTCGGCTTGTTCTGGGGCACGGTGCTGGCCTCGTTCGCCTCGACCCTCGGCGGAACCCTGGCTTTCCTAACCGTGCGCCGCGCCCTGCGCGACCGGGTGCGGCGACGTTGGGACAAGCGGCTGAGGGCGGTTGAAGCCGGCATGGCGCGCGATGGACCGTTTTATCTGTTCGGTCTGAGGCTGATTCCCGTGATTCCGTATTTTCTGATCAACCTGCTAATGGCTCTGACCCAAATTTCTCCATGGACTTTTTGCTGGATAAGCCAACTCGGCATGTTGCCGCTGCTGATCGTATACGTGAATGCCGGTACTCAACTGGCCCGATTGAACTCGCTGCAAGACATGCTATCGCCCGCTCTGCTGTTTTCGTTGGCATTGCTTGCCGTTTTCCCGCTGCTGGCGCGGGGGTTCGTTGCGCTGATCTTCGGCCAACGCCAGTCATCCGGGGCGAACTTGGGCCACTCGCGCATCGAATGATGCCGGTCGTAGGAAAACGAACGGCACTCCGACATACAAGTTCATGAAAATATTGATGCTTTCGGATGTCTATTTTCCCCGCGTCAACGGCGTTTCCACTTCGATTCAGACCTTTCGGCGCCAGTTGCAAGAGTTGGGGCACGAAGTCTGGCTGGTGGCGCCAGCGTATGACCAACAGACGGCCGACGAGCGGGGCATCGAGCGGGTCGTTTCCCGTCGGGTTCTGTTCGATCCCGAAGATCGGATGATGCGTCCCCGGTCGCTGGCCCAACGGCTGGCGATGCTGCGGTCGTGGAAGTTCGATCTGGTTCATGTGCAGACACCTTTCGTCGCGCACTACGCGGGCTTGCGATTGGCGCGGCGACTGGGCGTGCCGTGCGTCGAAACGTATCACACCTTTTTCGAGGAATACCTGTTCCATTACCTGCCGATCCTGCCGAAAAACGTCTGGCGGGCGGTGGCTCGCCAGTTCTCCCGCCGGCAATGCAACCAGTTGGACGGGCTGGTGGTGCCCTCGCGCGCGATGCACGACATCTTGGTCCAATACGGGGTGCAAACGAGGATGCGGGTGATTCCGACCGGTATGCCTTTGGACGCCTTCGAGCAGGGGGACGGCGCCGCGTTTCGCGACCGGCACGGCATCGGTCGCGACCAGCCGGCGCTGGTGTTCGTGGGACGGGTGGCCTTCGAGAAAAACATCGAGTTTTTGCTGCACGTCACGCATGAGCTGAAACGGACCACCCATCCCGACATCGCGCTGATCGTCGCCGGCGAGGGACCGGCGCGAAACCGCTTGCAGCGTCTGGGGACAACGCTGGGATTGGAGGCGAATTTGCGTTTCGTCGGGTACTTGGCGCGAGGCGCCGAGCTGAGCGGTTGCTATCAGGCGGGCGACGCCTTCGTTTTCGCCTCGCGGACCGAAACGCAAGGCCTGGTGCTGCTGGAAGCGATGAGCCTCGGCGTGCCCGTCGTCTCCACGGCGGTCATGGGCACCCGCGACATCCTGGCGGCAGCGCGGGGCGCACTGGTCGCCGAGGAGGATGTGATGCATTTCGCCGCCCAGGTCCGCCGGCTGCTGGACGATACCGAATTGCGGCGGCGGCTGGGCGAGGAGGGCCGAGCTTACGCCAGACAGTGGACCGCGCGAGGCTTGACCGAGACGTTGCTGGCGTTTTATCGAGATCTTCAGAACGAACGGTCGGCGGTCGAATAAAAAGACGTTCTCCCGCAAGCGGGCGATGGGCGCTCACTCCCGCAAATAGCCCCACGAGTGGAGCCGGTCGCTGTCCTCCTCGTTCCAGCGGTCGCCGATATCCTCACGGAAGTACATGTTGGGAATCATCACATTCTTGATACGGTTGTAGACCTGACGCTGGGCCTGCTTCATGGTGGGGCCGATTCCGCAGACGATCAGCGCGACCCCCGCCGTTCCGGTCACTAGGTTGAACCTGAAAATCCGGCTATTGCCGCCGGGATCTAGCAAAGTCCCTCTAACCGTGGGTACATTCACTTACCCATGCGCTGGCCGCGAACTAGCTTCACAGTGCCGTCTATTGACAGTTAGAGGCGTTTTTGGACAGCCTCTGGCGAGCTAAGCGATTGAAAAACAACCCTCACCCCTGCCCCTCTCCCGCCTGCGGGCGAGGGGTTTTTAGACAGTCTCTTAGATGGTTTAGGCGGCACTGATGTCCGAGCGGTACTGTACTGAAATATTCTTGCCGTCTTATCCTAAATGGGTGTAACCGGTCGAGCGCACCCCCGACTCAGGCGACGAGGCGAAGTGGGGCGCGTCTGGGTTGGACTGGGCAGTTGGCATAGAGTCGGGTGGTTTCCTGGTGGATGTAATAGCTGGGAAGTCCATAAGAGCCGCGCCGCCCGCAGCGCGCGCGATTTCTATTCCTCCGGTTCGTAGCCCAAATTCGGCGCCAGCCATCTTTCCGCTTCCGCCAAAGTCCAGCCCTTGCGCCCGGCGTAATCGGCCACCTGATCGCGATCCAGCCGGCCGACGCCGAAATAGCGCGCCTCGGGGTGGCTGAAATACCAGCCGCTTACCGCCGCCGTTGGAGTCATGGCGAAATGCTCGGTCAGATGAATGCCGGCGTTGCGGTCCGCGTCCAACAATTGCCAGAGCAAGCCTTTTTCCGTGTGATCGGGACAGGCCGGATAGCCAGGCGCGGGGCGAATGCCGCGATAATTTTCGGCGATCAGGTCGTCGTTGCTCAGCGTCTCATCCGCCGCGTAAGCCCAGAACTCCTTGCGCACCCGCTCGTGCAAGCGCTCGGCAAAGGCTTCCGCCAGCCGGTCGGCCAATGCCTTCAGCAGGATGGCGCTGTAGTCGTCGTGAGCGCGCTCGAACGCCGCGACCCGTTCGTCGATGCCGATGCCGGCGGTGACGGCGAACGCCCCCAAATAATCGGCCACGCCGGTTTCGCGCGGCGCAATCCAGTCGGCGAGGCAGTGATGCGGCTTGCCGGCCGGTTTCGGACCTTGCTGGCGCAAGTGGTGCAACGTCATCAGCACGCGGTCGCGGCTGTCGTCGGTGTAAAGAGCGATGTCGTCCTCGCCCGTCCGGTTGGCCGCAAAGAAGCCGACGACCGCCCGCGCCGTCAACCAGCGTTCGGTGAGGATTTTGTCCAGCATGGCCCGCGCGTCGGCGAACAGGCGCCGGGCCTGCTCGCCCTGCTCGGGATCATCGAGGATCGCCGGATAGCGCCCGCGCAGTTCCCACGCCTGAAAGAACGGGGTCCAGTCGATCCGTTCTGCCAGTTCCGCCAGCGGGTAATCGTCGAAGGCCCGCGCGCCGAGGAAACCGGGCCGGGTCGGGTGGTAACCACCCCAGTCGAGCGTTGGCCGCTTGGCCCGGACCTGCGCTAGTGGAATCAGCGCTTCCCGGTTGCGGCGGTTGGCGTGTTGCTCGCGCTTCTGGACATAGTCCGCTTTGGTTCGGGCGACGAAGCCATCCCTTGAATCGAGACCAATCAGGTTCTGCGCCACGCCCACCGCCCGCGAGGCGTCCTTGACGTACACCACCGGACCGGCGTATTGCGGGTCGATCTTCACCGCCGTGTGCATCTGCGAAGTGGTGGCCCCGCCAATCAGCAGCGGGATGGAAAAACCTTGCCGGCTCATTTCCCTGGCGACGTTGACCATCTCGTCCAGCGATGGGGTAATCAGCCCGGACAAGCCGATCATGTCCGCTCCATGCTCGCGGGCGGCGTCGAGAATCTTCTGCGCCGGCGTCATGACGCCCAGATCCACGACCTCGAAGTTGTTGCACTGGAGCACCACGCCAACGATGTTCTTGCCGATGTCATGCACGTCGCCCTTGACCGTGGCCAGCACGATCCGGCCGTTGGAGCGGCGTTCGCCCCCGGCCTGATCCGCTTCGATGTAGGGAATCAGCCAGGCCACGGCTTTTTTCATCACCCGCGCCGATTTGACTACTTGCGGCAGGAACATCTTGCCCGCGCCAAACAGGTCGCCGACCACGTTCATCCCGTCCATCAGCGGCCCTTCGATGACATGCAGCGGCCGCTCGCTCTGCTGGCGGGCTTCCTCGGTGTCGGTCTCGACGAACTCGTCGATGCCCTTGATCAGGGCGTGCTCCAGCCGCTTGCTCACCGACCATGAGCGCCAGTCGCTTTGCCCCCCTCGCCCTCCGGGAGAGGGGCCGGGGGTGAGGGTGTCGTCCTTGTACTGATCGGCGATTTCCAGCAACCGCTCGGTGGCGTCGGGGCGGCGATTGAGAATCACGTCCTCGACCCGTTCCCGCAGTTCGGCCGGAATGTCCTCGTAAATCGCCAATTGGCCAGCGTTGACGATGCCCATGCTCATGCCAGCGCGGATGGCGTGGTAGAGAAATACCGAATGAATCGCCTCGCGCACCGGGTTGTTGCCCCGGAACGAGAAGGAGACGTTGGACACCCCGCCGGAGATCAGCGCGTGCGGCAGTTCCGCTTTGATCCGCCGGGTGGCGGCGATGAAATCCATCGCGTAATGATTGTGTTCTTCGATGCCGGTGGCGACCGCGAAGATGTTGGGATCGAAAATGATGTCCTGCGGCGGGAAGCCGACCTGCTCGGTCAGAATCCGGTAAGCGCGCTGGCAGATGGCGAACTTGCGTTCCTCGGTGTCGGCCTGACCCTGTTCGTCGAAGGCCATGACAATGGCCGCCGCACCGTAACGGCGGATCAGCCGCGCCTGGCGGACAAACTCCGCCTCGCCTTCCTTCATGCTGATCGAGTTCACCACCGGCTTACCCTGAATGCACTGGAGGCCGGCTTCCAGAATTTCCCATTTCGAGGAGTCGATCATCACCGGCACCCGGCTGATGTCCGGTTCGGCGGCGATCAGGTGAAGGAAGATGACCATCGCTTCCCTGGAATCCAGCATCCCCTCGTCCATGTTGATGTCGATAATCTGCGCGCCGTTCTCGACCTGCTGGCGGGCGATGTCCAGCGCGGCGTTGTAGTCACCGGACTTGATCAACCGCTTGAATACCGCCGAGCCGGTGACGTTAGTGCGCTCGCCGACGTTGACGAACAACGAGTCCGGGCCGATGTTGAACGGCTCCAGTCCGGCCAGCCGGCAGCGCGGTTCGATGTTCGGAACTGGGCGCGGCGGCAAATCCTTGACCGCCTCGACAATGGCGCGGATATGCGCCGGCGTCGTGCCGCAGCAGCCGCCGACGATGTTGAGAAAGCCGCTTTCGGCGAACTCGCGGATCACCGCCGCCATTTGCGCCGGGGTTTCGTCGTATTCGCCAAAGGCGTTGGGCAGACCGGCGTTGGGATGGGCGGAGACGTGGGTATCGGCGATGCGCGCCAGTTCGGCGACGTAGGGCCGGAGTTGCGTCGCGCCCAGCGCGCAATTGAGGCCGAAGGACAGCGGCCGGATGTGCGACAGCGAGTTCCAGAACGCCTCGGTGGTTTGCCCGGACAGGGTGCGGCCGGAGGCGTCGGTGATGGTGCCGGAGATCATCACCGGCAGGCGGATGCCGGAATCGTCGAAAAACTGCTGGATGGCGAATAGCGCCGCCTTGGCGTTCAGGGTGTCGAAAATGGTCTCGACCAGCAGCAAATCCACCCCGCCTTCGACCAGAGCCTGCACCGCCTCGGTGTAGGCGGCGACCAGTTGATCGAAGTGGATGTTGCGGAAGCCGGGATTGTTCACATCCGGCGACAGGCTGGCGGTGCGGCTGGTGGGGCCGAGCACGCCGGCGACGAAGCGGGGGCGGGCGGGGTCGCGG
>JBATNZ010000198.1:0-19285 GCA_049290615.1 Candidatus Contendibacter sp. | reverse complement strand
GGTGGGTCGGCGATCACCGCCGGCGTGGATAACACCTCGCGCCGCCCGGTGGAGGGCCGCGGACTCTCGACGGCGGGTCGGGCGGACTCAGGCCACTCCCACACGGTCTCCGCTTTTGCCACCGACTCCGCCGGCGGATGCTGGGTCATGGGTCGCGCGGCCGATTCCTGGGTGGTTTTGCCGATTCTGGGCACCGGCGCCATAAGCACGGTCTCGTCGCTGTCGTCGTCCTGCGAACCGGCGAGCGCGGCCTGCATCTCGGCCACATTGCGAAACCGCATTTCTGGCCGCACCGCCAGCACCCGGTCGATGGCTCGCAGTATATTGGTGCTGTAGCGACCGGCGCCCACTACAACCGCGGGCTCCAGATGGTCATCCAACAACCGCTCGGCGGCTTCCGCTGGAGTATGGCCGGTCACGCAGCGATAGAGCACGGCGCCAAGGGCGTAGAGATCGGTCCACGTGCCGTAGCGATCATTGCGCGTGGTGTACTGCTCCGGCGGTGAATAACCCGGCGTCACCAGGCTGGTCACATTCTGGCTGTGGCGGCTGATCGCCGCCCGAGCCGCGCCGAAATCGATCAGCATGACCCGGTGATCGCGGGCCCGGACGTACAGATTAGCCGGTTTAATATCGCGATGCAGATAGCCCTGCTCATGCACCGCCTGTAATGCTGGCAACACATCCTCCAGTAGACCGCGCAATTGGTCCTCGCCAAGCGTTCCACTCTCGTCCAGAATCGTGTTCAGCGGTTCGCCGTCCTCGTACTCCATAACGATGTAGGCGGTGCCGTTGGCGCGGAAGTAGCGTTTCACCCGCACTATATAGGGGTGCTGGATCCGGGCCAGCACTCGCGCCTCGTCGAGAAAGCGCTCCAGTCCCCATTCGTAATCCGAGGTCTGCCCGCCATTGGAACTGGATAGTCCCTGGGTATTGGCATAGACCATCACCCCATCGGCGTCGCGGAACGACCATTCGACGGGAAAGTACTCCTTGATGGCGACCCAGGCGTTAAGATGGGTATCCAAAGCCTTGTAGGTTATGCCGAATCCCCCGGCTCCCAGGATGACTTCGATGCGGTACTCGTCCAGCACATAGCCCGATGGCAAGGCATTGGTCCGGTGAGGACCACTCTTGGAAAGCGTGGGTGGATGGGTGATATTCGTGCTCATGACGGGGAACCGGGGTAGCGTGAAACGGGCTGCTAGAAATCCGCGCCGTGGGGCGTGCGCGGGAACGGGATCACATCCCGGATGTTGGCCATGCCGGTCACATAGCTGACCATGCGCTCGAAGCCCAACCCGAATCCGGCATGTGGCACACTGCCGTAACGACGCAGATCCCGATACCAATTATAAGCGTTTTTATTCATGCCCAGTGCGTCCAGGCGCGCGTCCAGCACGTCCAGCCGCTCTTCGCGCTGGCTGCCGCCGATGATCTCGCCGATGCCCGGCGCCAGCACGTCCATCGCCGCCACCGTGCGGCCGTCGTCGTTCGACCGCATGTAAAAGCTCTTGATCCCCTTGGGATAGTTCATCAGCACCAGCGGCCGGCCGACGTAGTCCTCGGCCAGATAGCGCTCGTGTTCGGATTGCAAGTCCATGCCCCATTCAATCGGAAACTCGAACGACCGGTCGGCTCGTTCCAGAATCTGGATCGCCTCGGTGTAATCCATGCGCTCGAATGGCGACCGCACCACCTGTTCCAACCGCTGGATACAGGTCTTGTCGATCCGCTGGACGAAGAAGGCCATGTCATCGGCGCGTTCCTCCAACACCGCATGGAAGATGAACTTCAGCAGCGCCTCGGCCAGATCGGCGTTGGCGTGCAAATCGGCGAAGGCGGTTTCCGGCTCCACCATCCAGAACTCGGCCAGATGGCGGCTGGTATTGGAATTCTCGGCGCGGAAGGTCGGCCCGAAAGTGTAGACCTTGGACAGCGCCAGGCAGTAAGCCTCGACGTTGAGCTGACCGGAAACGGTCAGGAAGGTCTCGCGACCGAAGAAATCCTGGCTGAAATCAATGCCGCCATCGGCGGCGCGCGGCGGGTTGACCAGGTCCAGGGTGCTGACCCGAAACAGCGCGCCGGCGCCCTCGCAGTCGCTGGCGGTGATGATCGGGGTATGAATCCAGAAATAGCCCCGCTCGTGGAAGAAGCGCTGAGTGGCCTGGGCCAGGCAATGCCGCACTCGCGCCACCGCGCCGATGCTGTTGGTGCGCGGCCGCAGATGGGCCACCGACCGCAGGTACTCGAAGCTATGCGGCTTGGGCGCAATCGGATAGGTTTCCGGATCCTCGACCCCGCCCACCACCTTGATGACCTCGGCCCGCAGTTCCACGCTCTGGCCCTTGCCGGCGGAAGGAACCAGTTCGCCGGTGACGCGGATCGCGCAACCGGCGGTCAGGTGAGCCACTTCGTGGTGATAATTGGGCAGATCGGCAGGCGCGATGACTTGCAGGGGATCGAAGCAGGAACCGTCGTGGACAGCGATAAAGGACAGGCCGGCCTTGGAATCGCGGCGGGTACGCACCCAGCCCTGCACCGTGGTCCGATTGCCCGGCGGGATGCGGCCGCCCAGCACGGCGGCGATGGGATGAACGGGCATCAAGGGTCTGCTCCCGGTGACTTAAAGTGGCTCACCGTATCTCAGCAAATAGTGTGCCTTGGCCTGACCGATCCAGTCTTCGCGGTGGATGCGGCCGGTGAACTTGATGACAGCTTCGATCCGCTTGATATCGGCGTCGCTCAGCGTGGCCAGATCCCGAAAACTGGCCACGCCGCAAGCGTTCAGTTTCTTTTCCAGTGCCGGGCCGATGCCGTTGATCAGCTTGAGATCGTCGGGTGGTTCGCTAACGGGCGTCGGTTCGAGCGCGACTGGGGACGGTTCCGCCGCGACCGGTAATTCCACCACGACGGCCGCCGTTGTTACCGCCGCCGTGGGCGGTTCGATGGGAGCGGGTTTGGCGGCTAGAACCGACTCCGCCGTTGTATCCGGAGCGAATTCCGCGTCAAGCCGAACCGGCTGGGCCAACCCACCACGCCGCAGGACCGCGAAGTAATCATTCCACCACTGGCTATGGGTCTGAATCCAGCGTTGCAACACTTCTTCCATCTGTCGCACCCACGACGCCATCATCTCTGGCGTACCCTTTTCTTGGGCGACCCGCCGCACCCATTCCTCCACCCAGGCGGCTTCCTGCTCCAACGACCGCTGAACCGCCGCCTCCCAACTCGTCAGGTTCTTCAAATAGGTTTCCCGCCAAGCCTCGACGCCGATCGGCGGCTGTAACGGCACGGCCGAACAGAGACTTTCCCACAAACGCTTCTGGGCGTCGGTCCAGGTTTTGAGAATATCTTCATGAATCCACGGCTTCACGGTCGCCACCCTCCACCCTTCTTAAATTATTCAGCCGCCGGCCCCGAGCCATCGCCCGAACCACGGACAGCGCCACAAACGCAATCTTAGGGCCGAGCGCCGGTTAAAGCCAATCCAGTTCTTAGCCGTTCCCGGCCTATTCAAGCATAATCGCATCCTAATGGCCGGCCGATGACCCGTAACCGGCGCGATGCCCGCCCAACGGATTGCTATAATCCTCACCCTTGCCGCCGCCGCGCGCGGTGGGTTCCCTCCACCTGCAATCGTCTGGACATATCCATCATGGCGTTTTGGCAACGTCTGCGGGAAGACATTTACTCCGTATTCGACCGCGATCCGGCCGCGCGCAACGTCTTCGAGGTTCTCACGGCCTATCCCGGCATTCATGCCGTGTTGTTCCACCGACTCAATCATGCTCTGTGGAACCTGGGCCTGAAATGGCTGGCGCGCTTTTTTTCGGCCATCGCCCGTTGGCTGACCGGGATCGAAATTCATCCGGGCGCGAAGATCGGCCGGCGCTTTTTCATCGATCACGGCATGGGCGTGGTCATCGGCGAAACCGCCGAGATCGGTGACGACTGCACCCTGTACCAAGGCGTCACTCTGGGTGGCACCAGTTGGAACAGGGGCAAGCGCCATCCCACCCTCGGCAACAACGTGGTCATCGGCGCCGGCGCGAAAGTGCTGGGGCCGTTCAAGGTCGGCGACAACGCCCGCATCGGCTCCAACTCGGTGGTGATCAAGGAAGTGCCGGCCCACGCCACCGTGGTCGGCGTACCGGGCCGGGTGGTCGAGGCCGGCGGCGGCACGACCGACGATGTGCGCCGGGAAATCGCCCGCAAACTCGGCTTCGACGCCTATGGCGCCACCCCCGACCTGCCCGATCCCGAGGCCCACGCCATCAACCAGATGCTGGACCACATCCACGCTCTGGACCGCACCGTCCGCCAGCTCTGCCAGACATTGCACGACGCGGGTATCGAGCCGGGCGAACTGTGCCTGCCCGAGTTGCAAGGCTGCATGCTGCACTCGGCGACCAGCCAGGAGGGTTGGTCCAGCCCCGGCGATCCGGGCGTGGCCGCGCCCGGCCGGAACCCTGGCGCTTCGGCTTGACACGGCTATGCTGGAACTGAGCGCGGCGACGCGTGAGCACTTCGAGCATCCGCGCCATGTCGGCAGCCTGAATCCGGATTCACCCGATGTGGCGACGGCCCTGGTAGGCGAGCCGGTCAGTGGGGCCATCCTGCAACTGTATCTGCGGGTGGACCAGCGGGATTTCATCACCGCCGCCCGGTTCGGGGTCTATGGTTGCGGCTGGATGGTCGCCTGCGGCTCGCTGTTGACCGAATGGCTCCAGGGCCGGACGCTGGTGGAAGCCGCGATCTTCCGGCATCACATCCTGGTCGAAATACTCGATGTGCCGCCAGAAAAGCTGTACTGCGCCGTGCTAGCCGAAACCGCGCTGAAGACAGCGCTGCGCGCTTACGCCGCGAAACCAACCCGGACATCCGTTATCCAATCCGATCATCCCTAACGCTTGCAGGAGAAACCCGTCATGACGATCACCCTCACCGAAACCGCTGCTACCCGCGCCCGCGCCTTTCTCGCCAAAAAGGAACAAGCGCATGGCCTGCGGCTGGGCGTGCGTAACACCGGCTGTTCCGGCTACATGTACACCGTTGGGCTGGCCGACGCGATCACCCCCGACGACCGGGTGTTCGAATCACAGGGGGTCAAGGTCGTGGTCAGCGCCAAAAACCTGCCCTATCTGGACGGCATCGAGGTGGACTACGCCAAACAGGGACTCAACGAAGGCTTCCGCTTCAACAACCCCAACGTCAAGGACATGTGCGGCTGCGGGGAAAGTTTCAGCATCTGAACAAGCTGTCAAACAAACCCCGTCCAGAAAAATAAACATTTTTGTATATACTTAACTCATGAACAGCAACCAGCTCAAAGCCTGGCTCCGCCAACAAGGCTGCACCTTCGAAGCCAAGCCGGGCGGCTCTGGTCACCTGCTCGTGCGGTTGGGCAGCCGAAAAACCGATCTGCCGATGCACGGCGGCGGCAAGGCATTAGGTACCGGACTGGTGAACAAGATCAAGAAGGATCTGGGACTGAAATAGGAGGCGACCATGTTGATCTACCCGGTGAAACTCACTCCTGATGACAACGGCACCCTGCTGGTAACATTCCCGGATGTGCCGGAAGCCGTAACGTTTGGCGACGACGAAGCCGAGGCGCTACTCAGAGCCGAGGATGCGCTGCTGGTGATGCTCTCCGCCTACATGGACGACCACCAGCCCATCCCCGAACCCTCCCCGCTCGACGGCCGGCCCGGCGTGGCCCTGAAGGTGGTGGCCGCCAGCAAGGTGGCACTCCATAACACCCTGTTGGCGACAGGCAAGCGCAAGGCCGACCTGGCGCGAATGCTCAACCTGGCGCCGACCCTGGTGGATCGGCTGCTATCGCTGCACCACAAAAGCCGCATCGAACAGATCGAAACCGCGCTGGCGGTCCTGGGCAAGCGGCTGGTGATCGAGGTGCGCGAAGCCGCCTGAAATACGGAACGTCCCTACGCTCGCTCAACATGGTTGCGCCTTCAACGCCAGGGATTATTCAGCCGCATTCAGCAGTGTGCGCATGACGCCCACGACCCGCGCCGTCACCGCATCCGCCGGGGTTTCCCGCCCGACCATGTAGCTCATCAGCAGCGGGTCTTGCAGTTCCAGCAACTCCGCGAAGGCCCGTTGTTCCTCCGCCGGCGCATCCGGGTAATGCCGCTCCAGATAACCCAGCGTCAGCAAATCCAATTCCTTCATGCCGCGCCGGCAACGCCAGCGCAATTTGCCGATCAGTTCATCCACGGTCCGGTTCTCCTCAAAAAAACGCCCCTCGTCCATCCGCTCCCCTCTCCCTCTGGGAGAGGGGGTGGGGGTGAGGGAGAGAGGGGCCGGGATGTGAAAGGCGGAGTTAACGCTTACCGCCGTTCCACCATCAGCTTCTTGATTTCCGCGATGGCTTTCGCGGGATTCAGGCTCTTCGGACAGGTCTTGGTGCAGTTCATGATGGTGTGGCAGCGATACAGCCGGAACGGATCTTCCAGATCGTCCAAGCGCTCGCCGGTGAACTCGTCGCGGCTGTCCACGATCCAGCGGTACGCCTGCAACAGGACGGACGGACCCAGATAGCGTTCGCCGTTCCACCAGTAGCTCGGGCAACTGGTGGAGCAGCAGGCGCACAAGATGCACTCGTACAGCCCGTCCAGCTTGGCGCGGTCCTCCTTGGATTGCAGCCGCTCCCGCTCCGGCGGCGGAGTGGTCGATTGCAACCAGGGTTTGATCGAAGCGTACTGGGCGTAGAAGTGGGTCAGGTCCGGCACCAGATCCTTGACCACCGCCATGTGCGGCAACGGGTAGATCTTGACATCACCCGAGACGTCGTCGATGGCCTTGGTACAGGCCAGGGTATTGGTGCCGTCAATGTTCATCGCGCAGGAACCGCACACGCCTTCGCGGCAGGAGCGGCGCAAGGTCAGGGTGGGATCCATCTCATTCTTGATCTTGAGCAGGGCGTCCAGCACCATCGGGCCGCAGGTCGCCATATCGACCTCGTAGGTATCCAGCCGCGGGTTTTCGCCGCTGTCCGGGTCCCAGCGATAAATCTGGAAGCGCTTGACGTTCTTGGCGCCCGCGCCGGCATAGTAGGTCTTGCCCTTACCGATGACGGAATTGGCCGGAAGTTTGAATTGAGCCATGGCTGCGTCCCCTTAGTACGTGCGCTTCTTGGGCGGAATGTAGTCCACCTCATTGGTCAGGGTGTAGGTGTGAACCGGACGATAATCGATGGTGACCTCGCCCTTGGGACCCAGCCACGCCAGGGTGTGTTTCATCCAGTTCTCGTCGTTGCGATCCGGATAGTCCTCGCGGGCGTGAGCGCCGCGGCTTTCGGGCCGGTTGATCGCCGACTTGATCGACACCATCGCGCAACCCAGCAGGTTGTCCAGTTCCAGCGTCTCGACCAGATCGGAATTCCAGACCATGCCCCGGTCGCTGACGCCAATGTGCTCGAAGCCATCGTGGACTTCTTCCAGCAGCTTGATGCCCTCGGCCATGGTTTCGCCGGTGCGGAACACCGCCGCGTGATTCTGCATGGTCCGCTGCATCCGCATCCGCAAACCGGCGGTCGGGTTCTCGCCCTTGGCGTGGCGCAGCCCGTCGAAACGGGCGACGATCTGGTCCACCGACGCTTGCGGCAGCGCCCCATGCGGGCTGTTGGGCTGGATCAGCTCGGCGCAGCGGATGGCGGCGGCGCGGCCGAACACCACGATGTCGAGCAGCGAGTTGGAGCCGAGCCGGTTGGCGCCATGCACCGACACACAGGCCGCTTCGCCGATAGCCATCAGACCGGGAATAATCGAATCGGGATTGCCATCCTTGAGAATGACCACTTCGCCGCGATAGTTGGTGGGAATGCCGCCCATGTTGTAATGCACGGTCGGCAATACCGGCGCGGGTTCCTTGGTCACATCGACGCCAGCAAAAATGCGGGCGGTTTCGGCGATGCCGGGCAACCGCTCGTTGACGACATCCGCGCCCAGATGCTCCAGATGCAGATGAATATGGTCCTTATGCTCGCCGACGCCACGCCCTTCGCGGATCTCAATCGTCATCGAGCGACTGACCACGTCACGGGACGCCAGATCCTTGGCGTTCGGGGCATAACGCTCCATGAAGCGCTCGCCCAACGAGTTGGTCAAGTAGCCGCCCTCGCCACGACAGCCTTCGGTCATCAGACAGCCAGAGCCGTAAATGCCGGTGGGATGGAACTGGGTGAATTCCATATCCTGCAACGGCAGTCCGGCGCGCAGCACCATGCCGTTTCCGTCGCCGGTGCAGGTGTGAGCGGAGGTAGCCGAGAAATAGGCGCGACCGTAGCCGCCGGTGGCCAGCACGGTCTGATGAGCGCGAAATACGTGCAAGGTGCCGTCGGCCAGATCCCAGGCCACCACGCCACGGCAGACGCCAGCGGCGTCCATGATCAGATCCAGCGCGAAGTACTCGATGAAGAACTCGGCATTGTGCTTGAGCGCCTGCTGATATAGCGTGTGCAGGATCGCATGGCCAGTGCGGTCGGCGGCGGCGCAGGTACGCTGGGCGGTACCCTCGCCGTAGTTGGTGGTCATGCCGCCAAACGGCCGCTGGTAAATCTTGCCTTCCTCCGTCCGGGAGAACGGCACACCGTAATGTTCGAGTTCGATGACCGCCGGGACCGCCTCGCGGCACATGTATTCGATGGCATCCTGATCACCGAGCCAGTCGGAGCCCTTGACGGTGTCGTACATGTGCCATTGCCACAGATCCTGCCCCATGTTGCCGAGCGCCGCCGACATGCCGCCCTGCGCCGCCACGGTGTGGCTGCGGGTGGGAAACACCTTGGTCAGGCAGGCCGTCTTCAGACCCTTCTGGGCCATGCCGAAGGTGGCGCGCAAGCCGGCTCCGCCGGCGCCGACCACCACCACGTCGTAATTATGATGAATCAGTTTGTATACGTTGGACATGAAACCTCAGCCTCCAGTGATGGGCGTCAGGCCGCCAGGGCGATTTTGAGTACGGCGACGATGGAAATAGCGCCCAGCAGAAACAATACGAACTGTGTGACCAGCATCGCAACGAACTTGGTTCCTTCCGGCCGGACGTAGTCCTCGTAAATGACCTGCATCCCCAGATTGGCGTGATAGAACATCGCGACGAGCAGGGCCACCATCAGGCCGGCTCTGACCGGATTACTCAGCCAGTGCTGGAAGGTTTCGTAATCAGCGCGGGAAACCGACAGCATGGAAATAACGAACCACAGCACCAACGGCACCAGGGCGACGGAGGTGACGCGCTGCAACCACCAGTGGTGGGTGCCGTCTTTGGCGGTGCCCAAGCCGCGAACGTGGGCGAGCGGGGTACGAATGCTCATGGGATGTCTCTCCTCAGGGCGCGGCGATCAGCCAGCACAGGAAGGTCAGGATGATAGAGGACCACACCACGGCCCAGCCGGATTTGGTGGCATCTTCCAATTCGAAGCCGTAGCCGGCGTCCCAGAACAGATGGCGGATACCGTTAGCCAGGTGGTAGAGCAAAGCCCAAGTCCACAGGAACAGGAATAGTTGCCCCAGCTTGGATCCCAGCACCACTTGGGCGTGCTCGTAGGCTTTGGGACCGACCGCAGCGGCCGCCAGCCAGTACACCAGCAGCAGTGTGCCGACCACCAACCCGGCGCCGGTGGCGCGGTGGGTGATGGACAGGATCGAGGTCATTTGTGGTTTGTAGTAAGGGCCGATCATGAACGGCGACAGTGGCCGTTGTTTGGCTGACATATGTTTCTCCTCGTTACACAGTGGCAAAAGAAGGCGGGGCTTGATTGGTGCAGTGCAATAATAGCCGAATACCGGCTGGATTTCCGGAGCAATGGCGGGGAATGTAGGATGGAAACCGCGCTCCGCGTCCCTCGGAAACACCACCCGTCAGAGTGAAACGGCTGGCTAGAAGTCGATGCAACGCCCGGCCTTTTCCCAGTCGCCATAGCGGGTTGGCTCCGGACCTTTGGGGCCGCCGTATTCCTTGGGTCGTTCGGGCGTTTTAACGTCTTGAGGCGGGTCGGGGGTTGCGACCGGCTGCGCGGGCAGCGTCGTCTGCTGGTGATTCTCGCTCATGCAACTCACTTTTATTTTGAGGTTCATGGATGGCGGTGGTGGACCATCCCGGTCCCATCCGCCGACGGGACCACCGGGAACTCCAGGCATCACGCCTTTGCGACGCAGGAGGAGCATTCCGGTCTATATTTTGCGGGATTTATTATGCCAGTTGCCGCCCATGAACGCAATGAACCGGCGGCGGTCGCGGCGGTCGGACCCAGTCAACCATCAGGCATCGAACCATGAACGCGGAGTGGAACGCTTTTCTCAAACAGGCCGGCGCGGTGTCGGACGCGGATCGGGTGGCGCATTTTGGCCAGCCGGAAACCGAACTGGGCGCGGCGCTGACCGGCGATGTCCGCTGCGATTTATCCCACCTGGGATTGATCGCCGCGCGGGGGCCGGATACCGAGACCTTCCTGCAAGGGCAGTTGACCTGCGACCTGCGCCAGATCACGCCGAGTCACAGCCTGCCCGGCGCGCATTGCACCTCAAAGGGTCGGGTACTCGCCAGTTTCCGGCTGTTCCGACGGGGGGATGCCTGCTATCTGGAGCTACCGCGCAACCAGGTTGAACCCACGCTGACCCGACTGCGTAAATACGTGCTGCGCGCCAAAACCACGCTGGAGGACGCCAGCGATGCCCTGGCGCGGATGGGAGTGGCGGGGCCCAATGCGGTGGTGCGGGTCGGGGCGGCGCTGGGCACGGCTCCGGAGACCGCGAACGGCGTCGCCACCGTCAACGCGATGTACCCGCACGGCATCACCGCAATCCGCCTGCCCGGACCTACGCCCCGCTTCGAGTTGCATGGCGCGACACGGGAGCTGAGTACGATCTGGAACGCCCTGGCGCCCAACCTCACCCCGGTTGGGACCGAGCCGTGGCGGCTGCTGGATATCCTGGCGGGAACGCCGACCGTCCATCCCGAAACCGTGGAGGCATTTGTGCCGCAGATGCTCAACCTGCAATTGCTGGACGGGATCGGTTTTCAGAAAGGCTGCTACGCCGGACAAGAGATCGTGGCGCGCACTCACTACCTGGGCAAGCTCAAGCGACGGATGTATCTGGCCCGGGTGGATAGCCCCACCCCACCCCGCCCCGGCGACCCACTGTTCTCGCCCCAGGCCGACGCCAGTCAAAGCGCCGGGCAACTGGCCGACGCCTGCCGGCATCCCGCTGGCGGCTACGCAGTGCTGGCGGTGGCGCTGATCGAGTGCGCGGAGCATGGCGTGCTGCAACTCGGCGATGCCAACGGCCCGGCGCTGCGGCTGGAACCGTTGCCGTACCGCTTCGAAGCGGCGGGTTAATCGTCCCCCGCCGCCCAGCCGCCCATGTCCTTCCAGCGGTTGACGATCTGGCAAAACAGTTCCGCCGTGCGCTCGGCGTCGTAAATCGCCGAATGCGCCTCGCGCTCGTTCCATGGAATGCCCGCCGCCTGGAGCGCCCGCGCCAGCACGGTCTGCCCGTAAGCCAGCCCGGCCAGCGACACCGTGTCGAAACTGCTGAAGGGATGAAACGGATTGCGCTTCACCTTGGCGCGGGCCGCCGCCGCGTTCAGGAACGCCAAGTCGAAAAATGAATTGTGGCCGACCAGAATGGCGCGGGTACAACCGGTTTCCCGGATTTCCCGGCGCACTTCTCGAAAGATGGCCTCCAATGCTTCGCGTTCCAGCACGGCGAAACGGAACGGATGATCGGGATCGATGCCGTTCACCGCCATCGAAGCGGGGTCCAGCCGCGCACCGGGGAACGGTTGGACGTGATGGGCCAAGGTGCCAGCGGGACGCAGATCGCCCTGCCAATCCATGCGCACGATGACGGCGGCGATTTCCAACAGGGCGTCGGTTTGGGCGTTGATGCCGCCGGTTTCGACATCCACGATGACCGGGAGAAATCCCCGGAAGCGGCGGGCGATGAGGGTGTTGGGGGCGGGTTCGTTCATTCACGCAGCATAACGGATAGCCCGCTGGAACACACCCGCCCGCTCAACCGGGCGTATTGTGTTCCACCCAGCGTGGCCCGTCGGCGGTATCTTCACGCTTCCAGAAAGGCGCTTTCGACTTCAATTCCTCCATGATGAACTGGCAGGCCGCGAACGCCGCCGCCCGGTGCGCCGACCACACCGCCACCAGGACGATGGGATCGTTCGGTCGCAGC
This sequence comes from Candidatus Contendibacter sp., assembly GCA_049290615.1. Classification (GTDB taxonomy): domain Bacteria; phylum Pseudomonadota; class Gammaproteobacteria; order Competibacterales; family Competibacteraceae; genus Contendibacter. The sequence goes on along the minus strand of JBATNZ010000198.1, from coordinate 7,067 downwards.
GTCCCGACCCGGTGCAGTACCAGAGTGTCCAGCAGCGGCCATTCCCGCGCCGCCGCCTCGACGATCCGCTGCAAGTGCCGCTCGGTCATGCCGGGATAATGCTCCAGCGTCATTCCTCGCACGGACTCGCCTTCGTTGTGATCGCGCATCGTGCCGATAAAGATCGCCGTCGCGCCGTACTGGCCCAGCAGGTGTTGGTCCAGGCCAGCCTGATAACACCCCAGTTCCAGCAGTGGATCGAAGGGTGCCGCGCGCAGTTCGATCTTCACGCCCTATCCTCCTGTCACCGGCGGAAAGAACGCCACCTCGTCGCCGTCGCGCACGCTTTGCTCCGGGCCGGCGTATTCCATATTGACCGCCGTCAGCATGTTCGGCGGCAGTGGCGTCTCCGGCCACAGCGCCGCCCAGACGCCAGCGACGGTCACCTCACCGACCGCATCCAGCCGATCCTCGGCCCGGCCCAGGCGGTCGCGCAAGCTGGCGAAGTATTTGATGTGAACAACCATAGGATGGTCCTCTCAATTCACGCACCATGAAAGGCAACAAATAGTTCAGCAGCTAACACAACCCCGCCGAAGCGGGGCGTGTTCGAACAGTGGATAGGATCACTCAAGCGCTGGCCCGGTCAATCGTCCCCGGCAAGCCGGTTTAACTGCCCGGGGATCTGGGTCCAGGCGCTGAGGTTGGTGGTGTACCAGATGCTGCCGTCGCCCGCCAAGCCGGCCAAATCGGCCTGACCGTCGCCGCCGAACTTGCCTGCCACCAGCCGGCTCAGCGCGCCGGGGATGCGGGTCCAGGTGCTCAGGTTGGTGGTGTACCAAATCGAGCCGTTGCTCGCCACCCCCGCGAGATCGTCTTGGCCGTCGCCGTTGAAGTCGCCCGCCGCCAGCCGATTCAATGCGCCGGGGATGCGGGTCCAGGTACTCAGGTTGGTGGTGTACCAGATGCTGCCGTCGCCGGCCAACCCAGCAAGGTCGGAGCGACCATTGCCGTCAAAATCGCCCACAATCATTTGGCTCAATCCACCGGGGATTTGGGTCCAGGTACTCCGATTGGTGGTGTACCAGATGGAGCCATTGCTGGCCACTCCCGCGAGGTCGGCCTTACCGTCGCCGTTGAAATCGCCCGTGACAATTCGGGCTAGCGCGCCGGGGATTTGGGTCCAGGTGCCCAGGTTGGTGGTGTGCCAGATGGAGCCATTACTGGCCACTCCCGCGAGGTCGGCCTTGCCGTCGCTGTTGAAATCGCCCACCACCAGCCGACTCAGCGCGCCGGGGATTTGGGTCCAGGTGCCCAGGTTGGTGGTGTGCCAGATGGAGCCGTTGCTCGCCAGACCGGCCAGATCGGCTTTGCCGTCGCCGTTAAAGTCGCCTATCTGAAGCTGGTTTAACAGACCGGGGATGTTAATCCAGGAGGTGAGGTTGGAGGTGTACCAAATTGTGTCGTTGGCTGCCAGACCCGCGAGTTGCAAGCTGGACGAGCCAACGGTGAAGGTGGCTGTGACGCTCTTTTCAGCGGTCATGCTGACCGTGCAGGTGCCTGTAGCATTGATGCACGCCCCGCTCCAACCGGCGAAAGTGGAACCACTAGCGGCGGTAGCGGTGAGAGTGACGCTGGTTCCGCTGGCATAGCTTTCGGTGCAGTCGCTGCCGCAATTGATGTCGTTGCCAATGACCGTACCAGTTCCCGTCCCGGCTTTGCTGATAGTGAGGATGTAGGTGTTGGGTACAGTGGTATTAAAGGTCGCGGTCACACCCTTCGCTGCGTCCATTGTTACGGCGCAAGTACTGGTACCCGAACAGGCTCCGCTCCAACCGGCGAAGGTGGAACCACTAGCAGCGGTAGCGGTGAGAGTGACGCTGGTTCCGCTGGCATAGCTTTCGGTGCAGTCGCTGCCGCAATTGATGTCGGTGCCAATGACCGTACCGGTTCCCGTCCCGGCTTTGCTGACGGTGAGGATGTAGGTGGTGGGCGCAGTGGTATTAAAGCTTGCAGTCACGCCCTTCGCTGCGTCCATCGTTACGGCGCAAGTACTGGTACCCGAACAGGCCCCGCTCCAGCCGGCGAACGTCGAATCGTTGGTCGGGGTGGCAGTGAGGGTGACAAAGGTTCCGGCTGTATAGCTCTCGCCGCAATCGCCGCCACAATCAATGCCGGTGCCGGTGACTATGCCGGTTCCCATCCCGGCTTTGCTGACGGTGAGGGTGTAGGTGTTGGGCGCAGTGGTATTAAAGGTCGCGGTTACGCCCTTCGCTGCATCCATCGTTACGGCGCAATTGCCAGTACCCGAACAGGCTCCGCCCCAACCGGTGAACGTCGAGCCGTTGGCGGGCGCGGCGGTGAGAGTGACGCTGGTTCCGCTGGCATAGCTTTCAGTGCAGTCGCTGCCGCAGTTGATGCCGTTACCGGTGACCGTGCCGTTGCCGTTACCGTTGTTGTTGACTGTCAGGATGTGGTTAGCAGCGGAATCAGAGGTGTACTCCAAGTTAACGCTATCCCAATACACTAACCCGGCGCTATCATCGGCAAGAACTGTGACTTTTATTTTGGCGGGCATTTGCGCGAGTATGGATTTAAGCCCGTCGATGTCGCTGGCAACTATCCTGCCATCGGCCAGTAGCGAGACATCGTTGGAAATATTGGCATAGATCAGCTTGGACGGGTCCAGTTCACGTTCTTGGGTCTCTAATGTTACAGATCCTATGCTGGCTAAAGGAATCAGAGTGTTGTTATCGTCGTTGACACGGATGCTGAAACTGGTAAGCGCAGGATGCAGAATACCATTCATGCTCTCTTCCACCTGCACGGTATAGTTGCGAATCAGCGCCAGAGCCTCGCCCGAACTCAACTGTACTGTCGCTTCCTGGATTCCGTTACCAGCAACTTCGATATCCGTGACTCCGGCGATCATCTCCGGGATGACGGCCCCGATCCGATGTTTTCCTTCGCTAATCTGAATTTGCGTCTGCCCTGTATTATCCGTGTTGGTAATCTGGACACCATCGACAAAAATAACGATACTTTCCACAACAGGTTCACCCAGTTCGTCGAGAACTTGGATGTTCAGAGTTGCTGCTGGACTGGCGAACGGAGCCAAAAGAACTGGCACCCAAATCGCTAACGCTATTGCACGCCACATAATTACTATGCTCCTTGAGTTCGTAATGATTGGCTGCCACTATATGATTGGGACTATAAGTCAACATGCATATGATTATTATGACCTGGAGCGAACTGCAGCTTTGATGTTGCTGGAAATCCTGTATAGCAGCGATCAAATGAGCCAATCTCAAGATCAAAAAATAGCTTTGGGTCGGCAATAACAATCTTTCCTTCGCAGATCAGGCTTCCCATCCATCCTGCAGGTACTCCAGGCAACGACTTACCTCGTGCAAAAAGAATACGCTTAACTTTCGGATCATCGACGAGGGCTTTCAATCCTACCCGTTGCGTTTCCACCCATTTTTTCAGATCCGCCTTTGCCTTGGCATCACCCGCAAGAGCACGCTGGGTGTTTGAAAAAACTACACCAAAGTTTTCTCCGCACTTTAACTTGGGTGGTGTGCCAACATACCAAGCTCGATCCACTGGGAAAAAACATAAATCGACATCCCGCCCGTTTTGATGTTCCTTGTGTTTGATATTTTTGCCATGCTCTCCCGAGATATCATCCATCACTAGACCACTGTACATACCGCTTCCAAAGTTGTCGTTGAGCCATTGGTACATGGGACGGGATGCCCAATCGTCGCCCCCGGTATCCCTGGACCCGTAGCGGCGCGACCCCTCTTGCATGAAAGGAGGAGCGCGCCAAAGCGCGTTAAATCTTATCGCCTGCAGGGTCCTGGCCAGTTCTACCTCCTGTCCACCTTGTTCCTGTACCAGTCTAAATCGATAGATGACGCTGTCGGATTTCGGTGGATCGGTTATCTCTGTGCCAAACGGTGATGTGATGGAGTTGAAACCCCCCAATGTTATAGTCGCAAACAGGGTATTCGGAGGATATACCGAAACCGGGTGGTTGGAAACAAGAGCATCCAGAATTTTGATTGGCTGGTCTGTAAAACCGATGATTTCACCAACCAACCTTGCGCTATTGGAAACTAATGTGGGAGTATCGATTCCGCTGACTTTTAGCTCAATTAAGCGGTCACAGTCATTGATCTTGTTTTCTCGGGGCATACTGATATATCTATCGTCCTTACCAACCCCGAGACATCGCAGTCCCCAATGAGGTAACGGATTTTCTTTAGAGAGTTCTAGCGTGATGTCAACACTTGGACAGTTTCCTGTGTCGCTAGAATGAAGGATATTGATCGTTCCAGATAATGAACCCTGACAGATATTTGTATCATAACCGTATTGATGACCGTATTCGGACTTCATTAAAATAGAAGAATTAAATTTTCCAGTGTTGAAATTTATTATCAAATTTTGGTAAGTTATACTAGACCCGTTGTAGGCGGAGCAATAATTATAATATACATAGTGAAATATACCGTCTGCGCTCAGTTCAGATCTATCTTCTACCTCTACAGTATAAGGGCAACTATGATGATCTTTACCATAATAATTATAAATTGAAGAAGCCGCAATCCAGTGATTATTCAAGCTGCATTTTCGCACATAACTAAACCCCCGATTTATAAAAATATTGAAATAATAATCTCCAATAAGTTCTGTCCGTTGTCCATTAGGGTAATAGATATAAGTGCATGTGCCTATATCGGCATCGGTTCCATTAGAATCAAAACTATGTTCGCCGTCCGGTAATTGCGCATACAGCGCCGGTGAAATTGTCGATAACACTAACAGTAAAATAATAGTCACATAACCCAGTACACGCTGAATCGACATGAGTTTAACTCCCCATTAGCGATGATTCGGACTGTTTTGTCGGGTACAGAACAGGGCGTAAGCGTTCATCCCACCTCAATCTTCTTACAAGTGTAGGTTTTTTCATGTCTCTCCTACAGGCACTGGTAATGGTGGGCTATCAGGGGAGATGGACAGGGCGGGCCAGGGTTCCGGGCAACCGTGGCCGAGGGGTAACGGCTGATGATTGAAGAGTGCGGCCACGATCAATGACCAGCCATGGCGGAAAATACCCACCAACCGCCAGCGTCGGCCTTGCTGGCGGGGCGAACCGGGCACGGCGGGAAACGTCGCGGTCGGGATGGCCGCTTCGGCTTCGCCCCCGACGGCGAGCAACCACCAAGTGGCGATGGCGATGGCTAACCAGAGACGTTCCGCCCGTGCGGGATCGGTCATCCGGGTATACTGCCATTGCCACCCGCCCCCTTTAATTTTTTTGAAGCCTTGCTCGATCCAGGCGCGCAACCCGTACCAACAGGCCTCGGCGGCCTCGGGCGGCACATCGGTGAGAATCAGCCAGGGGGCCTGATGGCCTTCGCCCCAATAGGCCAACAAGGTGCACTCCAGGCGGGTGGTTTTCCCGGCAAACGCGATACCTCGCCCTTGCCACCGGCGCCCCACGGCGGGCGTCCAGTGGGTCAGCGGGTAGCGGTGAACCCAGCCGGCGGGCCGGAACGTGCCCCCGGCGTTGACACGCAGCAGGGGGTGCCAACCCAGGCCTTGAATGCCCTCGAACAACCACTTGGCATACCAGCCCCGATCGGCGAGCACGATCACCGTCCAGGTCGGCGGCACCTGGCCGCGCAACGCCTTCAACAAGGCCAGCCATTCGGGCTTCCAGGGATGTTTGAGGCCGGCGGGCAACACCTTCCACAGGAGCGGGACCGCACAACCCCGGTACACCACGCTGATCACCAACCACACGAAGCGCTGGCCGAGCGTGGTCGCATTGAGGGCCAGGGCCAAGGGTGGTGCTGGACCAATCCTCCAAGACCCAGGCGAGCCACGGCGCCCAACAGGGACTCAGGTCGAGTTCGGCCCGATGCCGGCCCGCTTTCGCCGCGGCATCACGGTAGGTATCGCGCAGCCGTTCCCGCACGGTCGGGAACGGCTGGCCGAGCTGACACGACCACCAATCGGCGATCGCGGTCAAACTACACGAGCGAACGAGAATCATGCCCAAACTCCACAAGGCCAAGCCCATCACCATCGGCTGACTGAGATGGGGAAAGTGCTTGGCAATTTCGGTGCGCCATTGATACAGTTCGGGTGAACGAGACATGACGGTTCCTCCGGTAACCAGGCAAGTTCCGTATCGACTATTTTACCGCAACCTCATGTCTCGCTTACCCTTTTCTAGCCTCCCCGGAAAAACCTACACTTGTAAGACCCCAATCTTGGGCGGCACCGCTACCGCATCCCGCCCCACAGTGCAATCCTGCCGGGGGTAGCTGGTTGGTTCTGGGAATATCAGACCAACATTACCATAGTTTACTATGACACAAAAATAAGATAAGTAAATTACTAGGAAATAATTATAGTCACCTTTTTGGTAAAAACGGCACTGGTTCAGTATAATTTTCGCAATAACCATTTGAATATACTCAATCACTACCGGCTGGAAGCCGGTAGGTTGAAATCTAGGCTGGAAGCCGCGTAGCGCTCTAAAGAGTGTCCCTCACTCCAACGTGATGTTGTTTTCGTTGTCAGATTTGTTCGCATCGACATGGCCATCAATGTAGGCATTGATCATCTCATCGGTCACGTTTCCACGGGTCGTACTGAAAAATCCCCTGCCCCAAAATGCTTAGTGGCTGTCTTTACTGTGCTTAGCCATGGCGGTCAACTGTTCAAACAGGCTTGCGTTTTAACGCTACGAGAGCAAGGACTGAAGTCTTTCCCGCCTGAAGGCGGGGGTTTTTACCAAAAAGGTGACTATAAACTATTTCCTGATAAGCAAGATTCTTCAGCCTGCCCTGTTTTGTGCTGCACATCGAGGAGCAGACTGGTAAACCCTTCACTCTGGAGTCAGATCATGCCGATGAATCGGATTCAATTTCAGCCGGGCTTGTCGCTGCCGGCGTTTCTGGAGCAGTTCGGCACCGAGACGCAGTGCGAAGCGGCACTGGAACGCGCCCGCTGGCCGGACGGGTTTCGCTGTCCTCGCTGCGGTCAGGCGGCTCATTACGTCT
>JBATNZ010000197.1:0-9661 GCA_049290615.1 Candidatus Contendibacter sp. | reverse complement strand
GGCGGATTTGTTTCGTAATGTCGTCCAACGTCAGAACGGCGCGACCAAACGGTACACTCATCAAAGTACTTCCAGTCAAGGGGGGCGGCTACTCTAGCGGGCCATCGTCAAAATGAGAATTGCTGCTGATGCGTTATGAACCCTTGAATCTGTTGAATCAGTTGCAGCGGGAAGTCAACCGCCTGTTTGAAACCAGCCGGTCTGGCGATGAGGAACCCGGGCATATGCTGGCGGATTGGATGCCCGCCGTGGACATCAAGGAAGAATCGGCCCAGTTCATTATTCATGCTGACCTGCCGGGCGTGGATCTCAAGGATATCGAGGTCACCCTGGAGAATGGCGTGTTGACCCTGAAGGGCCAGCGGGCGACCGAGAAGAAGGAGGAAACCGAGCAGTACCGGCGGGTCGAGCGGGTGCGCGGCACCTTCCTGCGGCGGTTCTCGTTGCCGGATGTGGCCGATGCCGACAAGGTGAGCGCCAAGTGCAAGGATGGCGTGCTGGAGGTGATGGTGCCGAAACGCGAAACGGCCCAGCCGCGCAGGATTACGATTGAAAGCTGATTCAGCCGCATCCGCACCTTCTCTCCCGGCGCGGGGGAGAAGGTGCAATTCGTATGGTCCTATCTCGACGCCCGCCCACGGCTTGACTACACTGTTTTGAAGCCCCAACAAAATCCGTGGGAACCACCATGCGCCGAGTCGTGTTTAATCAGAAAGGGGGGGTGGGTAAATCCACCATCGCGTGCAATCTGGCCGCCATCAGCGCCGCGCGCGGGCGGCGAACCCTCCTTGTGGATCTGGACCCACAGGCGAACGCCTCCCGCTACCTGCTGGGCGCCGCCCTGGATGAGCAAAATAAAACCCTCGCCCATTTTTTCGATGACATCCTGGCCTACAAGCTGTTCCCCGACAAACCGGCCGCCTATGTCGTCCCAACTCCGTTCGCCAACCTCGGCGTAATGCCCTCCGATCCCCGGCTTGAAGACCTGCAAATCAAGCTGGAGTCGCGCTACAAGATGTACAAACTGCGGGAGGCGCTGGAGACCTTTAAGGAGTTTGATGAGATTTTCATCGATACCCCACCCGCGCTGAATTTTTACACCCGTTCGGCGTTGATCGCCGCTGATACCTGCCTGATTCCGTTCGATTGCGACGATTTCTCCCGCCGCGCCCTGTATACGCTGATGGACAGCGTGCGCGAAATTCAGGCCGACCACAATCGCGCGCTGCGGGTGGAAGGCATCGTGGTCAACCACTTTCAGGCCCGCGCCAATCTGCCGATGCGCCTGGTTGAGGAGTTGCGCGCCGAAGGTTTGCCGGTGCTGGAGGCGTTCCTGTCGGCTTCGATCAAAATCCGCGAATCGCACGCCCAGGCGCTGCCGATGATCCACCTCGATCCCAAACACAAGCTGAGCCGGGAATTCGAGGCGCTTTACCGCCTGCTGGCCACCTGATCCCGTCGTTCAACCCCTGATGCAGCGAGGCTGCGCCATGACCGACCCCGATTCGACCCTTGTCGCCCAAGTCGTTGAAGAACTGCGTCGCGCCCGCCGGTTGTTGTTCATCACCGGCGCCGGCATCTCCGCCGATTCCGGCCTGCCGACCTATCGTGGCATCGGTGGGTTGTACAACAACCAGACGACCGAGGAGAACTTCTCCATCGAAACCGCTTTGTCCGGGTCGATGTTGGAAGCCAACCCGGCCATCACCTGGAAATACCTGCACCAGATCGAAAACTCCTGCCGGGGCGCGCGCTTTAACGATGCCCATGCCATCATCGCCGAGTTGCAGGACGACTTCGAGGTCTGCGTGCTGACCCAGAACATCGACGGCTTCCACCGCGACGCGGGTAGCCGCAACCTGATCGAAATTCACGGCGACATCCACGATGTGTACTGCACCCGCTGTAACTACGCGGCCACGGTGGCGGATTACAGCGAGCTGGACCTGCCGCCATCCTGCCCGCGTTGCCACGCCCTGGTGCGGCCGCGAGTGGTGCTGTTCGGCGAGGCGCTGCCCTCTCATGCCATCCAGCATCTGTATCAGGAACTGGATGAGGGCTTCGATCTGGTGTTCAGCATTGGCACCACCAGCGTGTTTCCCTACATCGCCGGGCCGGTGGTGCAAGCCAGCCAGATGAGCATCCCCACCGTCGAGATCAACCCGACTGATACCCACGTCACCCGCTTCGTGGACTACAAGCTGGCTTCGGGTGCGGCGACGAGTTTACGGGCCATCCGCGAGGCGTATCGGCAGGGGTAGTTCACGCGACAGGCGCTTTCATCGTGGGCTGTTTTTCAGCGCGGCCTAGAAATTCATCGCAATGACTGCTGGCCCACGGGCGCAAGGCGGCGGCGTAACTCGCCGCGTCTTGTCAGACTGATCCCGCGCCGTCAAGATAGCGCCCTTCCCGGCTTGGCCGAAATCATGTGGCGCCTTAACTTCCATGCGTTTCCAGGTATTCCAGACTGACGGCGCCGCCAGACGCGGCCGATTGACCTTCGCCCGCGGCACGGTGGAAACGCCAGCGTTCATGCCAGTCGGTACCTACGGCACGGTCAAGGCCATGACCCCGGAGGAACTGCGCGGCCTCGGCGCCGAGATCATCCTCGGCAACACCTTCCACCTGATGTTGCGGCCCGGCACGGCGGTTATCGAACGGCACGGCGACCTGCACGGCTTCATGCATTGGGATGGGCCAATCCTGACCGATTCCGGCGGTTTCCAGGTGTTCAGCCTGGCGGCGATCCGCAAAATCACCGAAGCCGGGGTCACGTTCCAATCGCCGGTGGATGGTGGAATGGTGTTCCTGGGGCCGGAGGAATCCATGGCGGTGCAACGGGCGCTGGGCGCGGACATCGTGATGATCTTCGACGAATGCACCCCTTACCCGGCCACCGAAACCGAGGCGCGCAAATCCATGGAACTGTCGCTGCGCTGGGCGCGGCGCAGCCAGGCCGCCCACGGCGACAACCTCTCGGCCTTGTTCGGCATCGTCCAGGGTGGCATGTATCCCCACCTGCGGCGCGTCTCCGCCGATGGGCTGCGCGATATCGGCTTCGACGGCTACGCCATCGGCGGGTTGGCGGTCGGCGAGCCGTTGGCGGAGCGGTTGGCGATGCTCGACTGCACCGTGCCGCTGCTGCCGGCCGCCGCGCCGCGCTACCTGATGGGCGTCGGCAAGCCCGAGGACATCGTTGAAGCGGTATGCCGGGGCGTGGACCTGTTTGACTGCGTATTGCCCACTCGCAACGCCCGCAACGGTCATCTGTTCGCTTGGCGTGGCGACATCCGCATTCGCAACAGCCAGTACCGCGGCGATTCCCGGCCGTTGGACGAAACCTGTGGTTGCTACACCTGCCAGCACTACAGCCGCGCTTACCTGCGCCACCTTGACCAGTGCAATGAAATCCTGGGCGCACGGCTCAATACGACCCACAACCTGCATTACTATCAGGAACTGATGCGCGCTCTGCGGGACGCCATCGCCGGGGATCGGCTGGAAACGTTCAGAATGGAATTTTATGCAAAGCGCGGTCGGGCCATTCCACAACAGTCCTGACTGACGAGGAGAAAGGATATGGCGAAGCAGCGGCGGCAAATCACATGAAACCCTGGCGCATCTTGATGGCCGTCATGATGGGATGGGCCGCGGTTTCGGCCGGCCCCGCGTTTGCCCTGGACACGGCGCGGGTCACGGTCGGGCCGGCGACCTTTCAGGTGGAAATGGCGCGAACGCCCCAGGAGCGCCAGCAGGGCTTGATGTTTCGCCGAGAACTGCCCCAGGACCGGGGAATGCTGTTCGTGCAGTCGCCGGGGCCGGTCGCGTTCTGGATGAAGAACACCTACATTCCCCTGGATCTATTGTACTTCGATGCCAATGGCCAATTGCTGCAAATTGAAGCCGGCGTGCCGCCCTGTGTGACGCCAAGCTGCCCGATCTATCCCAGTGCGACGGCTACGGTGCAATACATTCTGGAGATCAACGCCGGTGAGGCGGCGCGGCGCGGCATCCGGGTTGGCGACCGGTTGCGGCTGGAGTGAGATTCCGCTGGGATCGTGACGGATGGAGGCGATGATGCTGTTCGGATTCAAGGGAATGCTGATCGGGTTCGCGATCGCCGCGCCGGTGGGGCCGATCGGCCTGCTGTGCATCCAGCGCACCCTGGCGCGCGGACGCTGGTCGGGGGTGCTGTCTGGGCTGGGCGCGGCCAGCGCCGATGCTGTCTATGGTGGCATTGCCGGCTTCGGGCTGGCCTCGCTGGCGAATCTGCTGCTGACCTGGCAGACGCCACTGCAACTGCTGGGCGGGCTGTTTCTGCTGTATCTGGGCTGGCGGACCTGGCGAACCCCGCCCGCCGCCGAACAGGCGCGCGTTCGCCCGACTCGCGCCGGATTGCTCGGCGATTATCTGTCCACCCTGGCGCTGACCCTGACCAACCCGGTGACGATCCTGGCGTTTCTGGCGATTTTCGCCGGCTTGGGTCTGGCGGCGGAAGGGCGGGATTTCGCGGCGGCTGGCTTATTGGTGCTGGGCGTGTTCGCCGGGTCGCTGCTGTGGTGGTTGCTGCTGGCCGGCGGCGTGGGGTTGCTGCGGGGAAGGCTAACCCCAACGGTATTACGCGGAATCAACCGCGCTTCGGGGCTGCTAATTGCAGGTTTTGGAATTTGGGCGTTGGGAGCGGCGGTATTGGGTTGAAGACTTTCATCCCAACCCGGCCATCGCCCGATGCCGATCCTTCAGTCGCCGGTAGTTCTGGGCCGAATATTCCAGGAACTCCAGCTCGCGGTCGTTAAGCGGGCGGACCTGTTTGACCGGACTGCCGACATACAAATAACCGCTTTCCAACATCTTGCCGGACGGCACCACGCTGCCGGCGCCGATGGTTACCCGCGTTTGCACCACCGCTTTGTCCATCACGATGGCGCCCATGCCGATCAGACAGTAGTCCTCAATCGTGCAGGCGTGCAGGATCACCTTATGGCCGACCGTGACATCGTTGCCGATCAGGGTCGGCTGACCCCCGGGACAAAACCGGCTGTCGTGGGTGACATGGATGATCGTGCCATCCTGGATGCTGGTGCGCGCGCCGATGCGGATGCTCTGAATGTCGCCGCGAATCACACACAGCGGCCAGACCGAACTGTCCTCGCCGATTTCGACATCGCCGATCACCACGGCAGTGTCGTCCACATGGGCGGAGGGATGGATGCGCGGCGCGTGCTGCTCGAAGGGGCGGATCGGCATGACAGTTCTCGTAGGTAGGGAAATCAGCGGTCGTTCTGGAGCAGCCAGCCCCGTTCGGTTTTGTGGAAGGTGACCTGTTCGGTGCGATGGCGGCGTTCGCCGGCCTGGAACTGCCCGTATTTCAGCCCCAGCGCCATCAGATCCAGCCCGGCCAGCAGCGGGTCGCTGCGGTCGCGTAGATTCAGCGCCAGATCGGCCAAGCTCTTCTGGAAGACCAGATCGTATTCCACCTCGGCGATGTAAACGTTCTGGCTCGGCTCGAAGCCGTTGGTTTTGCGAAAGCTATCGACGGTATAGAGACTGCCGCCCTCGCTCAGCAAGCGCTCGTTGACCTGCCGCTGGATGTCGCCATCGCCGGGCCGGTTGGCGCAGGCGGCCAGCAGCAGGAGAGCGAGGATCGGAAACAGCACACGTTGCATGTTGGGCATCCTCGCGCTCAGCGCATCGTGACCAGTTCTTCGGCGCTGGTGGGGTGAATGGCGACGGTGTCGTCGAAATCGCGCTTGGTCGCACCCATGCGGATAGCGACCGCGAAACCTTGCAGCATCTCGTCCGCGCTCTCGCCGATGAGATGGCAGCCGACGATTTTTTCCTCCGGCCCGACGCAGACCAGCTTCATCACCGTTTTTGGCTGGCGGGTGGTGAAGGCATGATACATCGGGCGGAACCGGGTCTGGTAAATCCGCACCGCGTCGCCGTATTGCCGCCGCGCGTCCTCCTCGGTCAGGCCCACCGTGCCGATCGGCGGATGGCTGAACACCACCGTGGGGATGTTTTCGTAGGGCAGCCGGCGGTCCGGCTGGTGGCCGAACAGGCGGTCGGCCAGCCGGCGGCCGGCGGCGATGGCCACTGGGGTCAGGTGGAAGTGCTCGGTCACGTCGCCGATGGCGTAAATTCCGGGCTGGTTGGTGTTCTGGTAGGGATCGGTCGGAATAGCGCCGTTCGGATTCAGCGTCACGCCCGCCGCCGCCAGATCGAGCGCACCGGTGTTGGGATCGCGGCCGATGGCCCACAGCACGGTGTTCACGTTTGGGATGCTGCCCGACCCTTCGCAATGCAGGCTGAGCGCGCCGCTGGCCAGCCGCGCCACCGCGCGGACTTGAGTGCGGGTTAACACGGTAATGCCGTCCTCGCGCAGCCGTTCCATCAACTGTTCGCGCAGCATGGCGTCGAACGACCGCAACACCTGATCCTTGCGGACCAGCAAGGTGACCTCGGCCCCCAGCGCATGCAGCATTCCCGCCAACTCCACCGCAATGTAACCGCTACCTACGATGGCAACCCGTGCCGGACAGGTGTTCAGTTCGAAGAAGCCGTCCGAAGTGATGCCGAACTGGGCCCCAGGCAGCTTGGGAAGCTGGGGCCGGCCGCCGGTGGCGATCACGATGTGATCGGCGCTGTAGCGCTCGCCGCCGACCTCCAGGGTCCGGGCATCCACGAACCGGGCGAAACCGCGAATCAAGGTGACTCCGGCTTCGGCCAGATAACCCAGATACCACTCGTTGATGTTGCTCACGAAGCGGTCGCGAGCGGTCTTCAGCTTTTGCCAGTCGAAGCCGAAGTAATCCAGCCGGAAACCGTAACCCGGCGCGTCGTCAAGGGCGTGGGCCAGGTCGGCGGCGTACCACATCACTTTCTTGGGTACGCAGCCGACGTTGACGCAGGTGCCGCCGAGCCGGCCGGTTTCGATCAGAGCGCAGCGGGCGCCATGCCGGGCCGCGCGTTCCACCACCGACAGGCCGCCGCTGCCGCCGCCGATGGCAATGAGATCGTAATGCTGGGCCATGCCTCCTCCTGGTCGTTTCAATGCGTCCGCATGGGAATCGTTAAATTTTAGTTGCCGTTACTATAGCGTGTACCCGGTGGCCGCGTCTGTCCGGGTGAGGTGGATGGATGGAAAATCGGAGACGATGAGAATGCGGAGATGGGTGAAATTGATAGGGCTGATGGGGTTGTGGCTGTGGATGCCGTCGGCCAGCGCCGGAGAGCTGAACTGGCAGGGGCAACTGACCCAGGGCGGGTTGATCGTCGGGCGGACGTCGCCGGGAACCCGGCTGGAGCTGGACGGGCAACCGGTACCCGTCGGGCCAGACGGCGCGTTTGTGTTCGGCTTTGGCCGCGACGCGCCGCCCCAGGCGCGGTTGACCGTGATCTTTCCCGGCGGCGCCCGCGAGGAACGGCCGCTGATGATTGCCCAGCGCCAGTACGACATCCAGCGCCTGAACGGGTTGCCGCCGGACCAGGTGACGCCGCCACCGGCGCTGCTCGACCGCATCCGCCGCGAAACTGCGTTGGTGGACGAAGCCCGCCAGCGAGATATTCCGCAGCCCTATTTCCTGGGCGGTTTTGCCTGGCCGACGGTCGGTCGCATCAGTGGGGTGTATGGCAGCCAGCGCATCCTTAACGGCGAGCCGCGCCGGCCGCATTACGGCGTGGATGTCGCCGCGTCGGTTGGAACTCCAGTGCGCGCCCCGGCCGATGGGATCGTGACCCTGGCCGAACCGGATTTGTACTACACCGGCGCAACGCTGATCATCGATCACGGTTATCGGCTGAGTTCCACCCTGATGCATCTGGACCGGATCGACGTCCGGGTCGGACAGCGGGTGCGCAAGGGCGACACGGTCGCCACGGTCGGCAAGAGCGGCCGGGCCACGGGGCCGCATCTGGACTGGCGGATGAACTGGCGCGAGGCGCGGATCGATCCGGCGTTGCTGGTTGCGCCGATGCCATGATCATCGATTTTGCGCGATAAGGTGAGTATTATACCTCGTTCCATTGAGCAATATTCGAGAACGCCGATGTTTTCCCGCCCACAACTGGCGATTTTGAATACCCGCCTGACGCAACCGCGCTGTTTCATGCAAATCCTGGCCGGGCCGCGACAGGTGGGAAAAACCACGCTGGTACGGCAGGCCCTGGCGGTCTTTGGCGGCGAGACACATTACGCGAGCGCCGACTTGCCCGCCGCGCCGGGCGCTGGCTGGATCGAGCAACAGTGGCGATTGGCGCGGCTGATGGCGGCGCGTGGCCCCGCGCTGCTGGTGCTGGACGAAGTACAGAAAACGCCACGTTGGTCGGAGACCGTCAAAATGCTCTGGGACGAGGATGGTTTCGCGGGTTGTCCCTTGCATGTGGTGCTACTCAGCTCCTCGCAATTCCTCATGCAACAAGGTTTGACCGAGAGTCTGGCGGGCCGGTTTGAACTTATCCGCGTTCCGCACTGGTCGTTTGCCGAGATGCGCGACGCCTTCGGTTGGGACGTGGAGCGCTACGTCTATTTTGGCGGCTATCCCGGTGCCGCGCCGCTGGTGGAGGACGAATTCCGTTGGAAAAGCCATGTGTTGGACGCGATCATCGAGCCAACCCTCTCCCGCGATGTGCTGCAAATGGCGCGCATCGACAAACCGGCGCTCCTGCGGCGCTTGTTCGTGCTCGGTTGCGCGTATTCCGGCCAGATTCTTTCCTATCAAAAAATGGTTGGGCAGCTTCAGGACGTGGGTAACACCACCACCCTGGCTCATTACCTGGGCCTGCTGGGCAGCGCCTGGATGCTGACCGGGCTGGACAAGTTTGCGGGCGACCTGGCGCGCGGCCGCACGGCCAGCCCGAAATTGCTGGCCCTCAATACGGCGCTGATTTCCGCGCAGCTTCCGCAGACATTCGATGCGGTGCGCCAGGATGGAGAATTGTGGGGTCGCCTGGTGGAGTCCGCCGTGGGCGCTCATTTGCTGAATGCCGCCCCGCCCGGCCTCGAAGTGACGTATTGGCGTGACCGCAATCGCGAGGTGGATTTTGTGTTGCGTCATGGCGCCAAGACCTTGGCGATCGAGGTTAAAAGCGGGCGCAATAAAGGCGCTCTGACCGGTCTGCAAGCGTTTGCCAGTCATTTTGGCACGGGACCCGGTCTGGTCATCGGCACGGGGGGCGTACCACTGGCGATGTTCCTGGCGGCGCTGCCGCAGGAGTGGTCATAGTCGTTCGCGGTACGACTGGTCTATTGCCATGGGACCGCCTACGATGCCTGGTTGCGATGAAGCTACCCTCTTCGCGAATCCCTATTGGAGAAACGCGCCATGGAATTTCCTTACGGCTTAAGCGACTTTGCCACGCTGATCCACGAAGGCTACTTTTACCAGGACCGTACCGACCGGATTTCATTATTGGAAAAGGCCGGGCGGCAACTGATTTTCATTCGCCCGCGCCGCTTCGGCAAAAGCCTTTTGTTGTCGATGCTGGAACACTATTACGATGTGAACCAGGCGAACCAATTCGAAGCGCTCTTTGGCACCCGATTACCCACAAATGCCAACTCATTGTATGATATAGGCTTTCATAGCCTTGCGGAGTGGTGGCATGAGTTGGGCACAGGCAGAGTTTCACGATTTGGAGTTGGGCGATGCGCGGCGGACCC
>JBATNZ010000196.1:0-2832 GCA_049290615.1 Candidatus Contendibacter sp. | reverse complement strand
ATCCTGAATACCCCGATCGGCTTGAGTTTTTATACAGCCTCTCAGCCTGGACCCTGCGCCTGGCCGACCGGTGGATCGCCCTGACCGTGGACGATCCCGAACTCGCCGCGCTGCTGGAGCGGATCACCCGCCACCTTTGGAACGAGACTGCCGCTCCGCTTGCGGCCCGCTTGCGTCTCGCGGGAACCGCCGCCGACTGGCAACTGTGCGTGGACGGCGTTGCCGTCGCCGCCGGCGATACTCTGGACGAAGCGGTGGCGCGAACGCTCTCCGAGCTGGTGGCGGCTGGTTGCGCCACCGCCCAACGCCTGCTGGTGCTGCACGCCGCCGGGGTTGGTCGCGACGGTCAGGGACTGCTGCTAATCGGTCCCGGCGGCGCGGGCAAAACCACCTTGGCCGCCGCGCTCAACGCGAGCGGTTGGGATTTGCTGAGCGACGACGTGATCCCAGTCACGCCGGAGGGCCAACTGCTGGGCCTCGGCCTGAGCCTGTGCCTGAAAGCCGGCAGTTGGCCGGTGTTGGTGCCTTGGCTGCCCGATCTGGACCACGCCCCTCTCATCGAGCGCGCCGGCCGGCCGGTGCGGTTTCCCCCGCCGCCCGGCCCCATCCACCGGGGGCCGCTCCCCACTGCCGCCTTTCTGTTCCCCCGCTACCAGCCCGATCGGGCAGCCGCCCTGGAAGCGCTGGACCCGGTGCGGGTATTACAGGGCCTGATCGAGGCACAGTCCGTCATTGCCGAACTGACCCAGGACAAGCTGCTCGCCCTCACCCGCTGGATCGGTTCGGCGCCGGCCTTCGCCCTGACCTATCCCGACCTGGAAAGCGCCCTGGCGATGATCGCGGGACTGCCGCTGGGGACGACTCATCCCGCCAACAGTGCCGACGTTGCTGACCTCCCGCAAGGCGCTGGCTTCGCTGGGAGACTCCATTGACGAGCTTGGCCCTAAATGATTGAACCGCTGGATTTCCAAAGAAAATCGAGGTTGGCGCTGCTCGTCGTCCTACGGGACCCTCGTGGCTTTGGTCTGGTGCCTTGCCGAACCTGGATCTGAAGATTACCATTCTCCCGAAACGGGAGAAGTATGGAATCATGCGGGTTATCGCCAAGAGTACGTTAAGGAAATTCTGGGAGCAGCCCGCTTACCGCGATTCCCAAGGCCCGCTGGAAAGCTGGTATGAGGAAGCCCTCCGCTCGGAATGGACTTCACCGCAGGTGGTGAAGTCCCAATACGGTAACGCGAGCATCTGCGCGAACCATCGCGTCGTGTTCAATATCGGCGGGAACAAGTACCGCCTGGTCGTCGAAATGCAGTATCGAGCCGGTATTGCGTGGGTGAAATTCATTGGCACTCATGCGCAGTACGACCAAATCAATGTGGAGACCGTGCATGACTATTAAGCCCATTCGCAACGACGATGACTTGCGGGCGGCCTTCCGTCACATGGAAATGGTCTTTCAGGCGGAAGAAGACACGCCCGAAGCCGATGAAAGGGAGATACTGGTGGCGTTGATCGAAACCTACGAGAACCAGCATTACCCCATTGGCCCGGCGGACCCGGTGGAAGCGATAAAATTCCGCATGGAACAACAGGGACTCACCCCCCACGATCTTGAGGCCTATATCGGTTCCAGCGGGCGCGTGTCTGAAGTGCTTAACCGCAAGCGACCCTTGAGCCTGCGCATGGTGAAACGTCTGCACGATGGCCTTCGTATCCCTTACGAGAGTCTGTTAAGCAAGGTTGCGTAAACGCTCGGCAATCCGCCATGCTCGCGCTGCCCGCTATCGTCTTGCGCGACCATCTGGTCCTCTGCGAAGGGGACCGGTTGCGGGTGCTCAACCCCACCGCCCGCCGCCTCTGGGAAATCCAGCGGGAAACTCAGGATGTGGGTCGGGCAGTAGCGTGGTTGGTGGATACCTACGGCCTGACCGTGGAACAGGCGAAACGGGACATCGCGGCGCTGTTTGCTCCCGATCCGGTGGCTGGAGAAACTCCAACCACCCCGGCGCTACGCGCCACCCCTCCTTGTCCAAGGAGGGGAAAAGACGCCGCCAACCCCGCCGCGCGGCTTGCACCGGCGATAGCGACCCACGCTTATGAATCGCACTACCGCCTCCACGACCGCCCCTTTTCCCTGCGCTGCGCCACCGCCGACCTCGCCCGCGCCATCGAACCGCTATTCGCCCAATTGCGGGTGGAAACAACGGCGGGGCCGTGCCTTGAGGTCGAGGCTAGCGGTGGCGGCTTCGCCGGCTGGCGCAACGAGGAACGGCTGTTTGCAACCCCCACCCGTCCCTAGATGAGGAATGGCATAACTGAATGCCCCAATCTGCTGAGCGCGCCGCTTGGCGACCATCACCTATCCCAGCCTGGACCGCGCCCTGGCGATGATCGCGGGACTACCGCTGGAGATGTCGACTACGCCGCGTTAAACCGGGAACGCGGGGCGCCCGCCGTTAGCGAGCCGGCGCGGTAGTTACTGGGTCTCGACTTCAAACCCCACCACCGTCCGGCTTTCCCGGCTGAACTCGACCCCAATCAGATGGATCGCCTCGCCCGCGGCGCGATACTTGTCGGCATAGCCCCGGTCCTTGATCTGCTGCAACGCTCGCCCCTCCGGCGTCAGTTCGACCACCTTGAATTCGAATAGATAGATGTGGCGGTTGAACCGCACCGTCATGTCGAGCTGGCCGTGATTCGTCGCGTCTTCCAGGGTGATCGGCAGGCCCAGGGCGGCGAAGTAGCTGTAGAACACGCTGGCGTAATAGCCTTCGTAGCGGGCGATGGGGTTGTTGCGATGCCAGTCGTGGGGAATGCTGGCGAAGAAGGCCG
>JBATNZ010000195.1:0-2077 GCA_049290615.1 Candidatus Contendibacter sp. | reverse complement strand
AGAAAGTAGTGCGTCCCCTCCGCGATCAGTTGCAGGGCAAACGCCGTCTTGTCGACGTAGTAACAGCCCTCTTCGCGCAGCTTGGCGAAGGCCTGGATGCCGATGGGGAGTTTTTTGCGGGTCATGAGTGGGTAACCAGGCCGGTCGGGAGAGCGGAAGAATGACGCTATTGTAGCGCCCGGCAAACGGCGCCGGTGCGGGATAGGTATTCAATCGACGCCGTTCGGCGGCCGTGTCGCTTGCCAAACAAAAAGCCTCCGTCCGCGCCGATCCTGCTCTATCGCGGCCAGAGGCTGGCCTGGTCGCCGTGGCTGGCGTATGCCCTGCTGCGATGGCTGGGCTGGGCCTGGGCATGCTTCAGCGCCGGCGGCCGGTGGCAACGCCCGCGCTGGCGCAAGGGGTCGAGTGGCGACGGGGCCATAGCTCAGCGATGGCCGGTTAGGAAGGCGTGCATCGCCTGTTCGGTAGCTTCAGTGTTGCCCTATTCCCAAGGATTCAGCGGCTCCAACGTGCGCCACCGTTCATACCGCTCAAGGTTGGCCATTTGGCTGTCTCAGGCGGCTTGGCGGAGTCTTGAATCACGGGATCTCGGTTTAACATCTTCTAGGCCATGGTATTTGACTAAGGCAGCCCAGAGATCCGGGTTGGCATTGGCGGGATGGGGCTCTTCCTTTGAATCTACCCATGCCTGCACGGGACCGGCAAAGCGCGAACCGCACTGTGCCAAGAGGATTGCCTGGATGCCTTGGACAAATCGGGAGCGTTGCTTCGGCGGAAGATCATCCCAGGCGAGATCGAGCTTGAGCGCGGCGGCCTGTCCGACACGTTCGGTATTGGGCATTGCCGGCAGCAATTCGATGGCGCGGGCGGGATTAATCGCAAGTACGCCAGACAGGGTCAGACTGACATACTTTTCGGGATCTTGCTGCAAGATGCCATCCCAGAATTCCACTGACTGGGGCGGAGGCGTATCAACCAGCGTCGCCAATACAGCAAGCCGAACCTCTGAGGATATTTGAGGCAATTCATAAAACCGACGAGCCAGTTGAGCCAGCATATGCACCGCTTCGGGGTTTCTAAAGGCCGAAGTTAGCGCGAACAGTTCCACCAGGTAGGCGCTTTCTCCCTGTCCATCCGCGCAAAACTGACGAACCAGTTGCAAAGCGCCATCCCTCAGAGAATCGCGAGTCGCGGGCTTGAGGGTCTTTTCCAACCGCAGGATACCCACATGAGGAAACTCGTCTCTCGTGATCTGCGGCAACGGTTTCTGGCCACGCAGCGCCCGTTCCAGCCAGGCGCGGATTTCCTCATGGTTCAGATCATCAATCGACATTAGTGCATTCATCGCAGTGGAACCTACGCTTGGACAACGCGGAAGGGCAGTTGCAACCCCTGGCTGGTCGTTTCGGGCATGACGACTTCGGGCTGGGGTAGAAGCCCATCAGGATTGGGCGGCAGCGGTTCGGTCAAACCCCAACGGGCGCCGGCGTCCGGTCGTGGCCGGTAGTATGGATACGTCTCGGCATCGGCCACGGTCGGTCGATGCAGCGGCGGCGAACCGGAATCGGCATGTTTCCAGACCAGAACAATCAAAGTGTCGCTCGGCGTGCAGTGTCCCAGACCGAGAGCCGTGCGAATCCCCTGGTGTGTGGTCGGCAACCGCGCAAACGGGTCTACCCGGGGATCGTCCGGGTTAAAGGTAGCCCAGACCAGATAACGCTCTACTGGGTCTCCACCTCAAACCCCACGATGGTCCGGCTTTCCCGGCTGAACTCGACCCCGATCAAATGGATCGGCTCGCCCGCGGCGCGGTACTTCTCCGCATAACCCCGGTCCTTGATCTGCTGCAACGCCCGCCCGTCCGGCGTCAGTTCGACGACCTTGAATTCGAATAGGTAGATGTGCTGGTTGAACCGCACCGTCATGTCGAGCTGGCCGTGATTCGTGGCATCTTCCAGGGTGATCGGCAGGCCCAGGGCGGCGAAGTAGCTGTAGAACACGCTGGCGTAATAGCCTTCGTAGCGGGCGATGGGGTTGTTGCGATGCCAGTCGTGGGGAATGCTGGCGAAGAAGGCCG
>JBATNZ010000194.1:0-3114 GCA_049290615.1 Candidatus Contendibacter sp. | reverse complement strand
GTCCGCCGCGCATCGCCCAACTCCAAATCGTGAAACTCTGCCTGTGCCCAACTCATGCCACCACTCCGCAAGGCTATGAAAGCCTATATCATACAATGAGTTGGCATTTGTGGGTAATCGGGTGGGTTGGGATTCGGGTCGTGATCTTCGATAACGCATTCCAAAAGAAATTAATGAGCACACCTACTGGTAGTGGGCTGCCAAAGATTCTCAAGTTTTCAACCAAGAAGCCGTGGGTGCGTCACGACGAGCACTATCACATTGACTTTGTGTTCCCATGTGCGGAGCAAATAGGAGCAATAGGGACAGACAACGATTTTTAACTCAATTGCCTAACAAGCCCATCTAGCGGACGCGCCAAAAGCGCGTACCGCTGGTGGCTGTCTTTGTGCCTAGCGGTATGCTCCATGCTTAGTGCCTTTCATCTTCACCCCTCGCGCTGAAAGGTCTGGTTCCGGATCAACCACTCCACCAACGCGGCGTGCGCAATCCGGTGATGACAGCCGACCAGGAAGGATTCCAAGGCGCGGGGATCGGGATTCGACACGGCGGGATGCTCGGCCAGTTCGCAGAATTGCCGGAGGGTAGTCGGGCTGATCCGCAGCAGGCGACAGACCTCCCCCGGTCGGTAGACCGCGCGCGGCGCAAGACCCTCGGCCCGGAGCAGCTCCCGGAGCTGGGTCTCCGCCCGGTCCCGGAGATTGGGGGTCGTCCCGCCCCCGCGAATGCCCCTTAGATCGCCTGGGAGGCGACTGGAGACGCTCACGGGCGCAACCCGCTACCCCCAGGTAGCCCCCCGACCGCCCGCGCGCCCCTACCGCCATTTTCGCGCCTCTCGCACCGGTCCACCCTCGCCCCCCGGTACCCACCACCGGCCTCCCTATCCCCCTGGTCCCCCTTCCCCGCCCTCGACGGATTTTAGGGTCAAGTGGAGAAGGTCGCCGGAACGCAGCAAGCCGGCCAGTGCTTGCCGTTGCCCGCGCGGTACGTCGTTCAACCGCAACACGACCCGCAGTTCCAGCAGTGGCCCACGTTCGCCGCGAACAACGCCGCTGGCGTTGATCACGGCGGGGACTGGCCCCAACTGGCGCTGAACGCGGCGCGCTGGCCATGGAAGCACCGTGGCGCTCATGGTTCCTCCTCGTCCCAGAGATTGCTGGGCGTTGTGAGGTAGCGCGCGGGTTCGTCGCACGGGTCTGGCGCTTCGTGAGCGCATGGTTCCGGCGCGGGATAGACGTACTCCCAGCCGATGCCGCGGGGCGGTCGGCGTTCAACGAGGGCCTTGAGCGCGGGCCGTTGCTGCTGACTTTTTCGGTACTTAATGCGGTTCATCGTGGGGTCCTGTTCGGGTCTTCTTGGCGCGGGGTTTCTTCGGTTGCGTAATGCCCCAGGCGACGCGAATTCGTTGCCAGTTCTCCAGCAGTTCGGCGCTGGTGAAGTCTGGATGGGCTTCGCGCCAGTGGGCGAACTCTTCGCTGGCGTAGCGCTGGCGGTCGTCCAGTGAGGCCGTGCGGCGGCGGTCGTCGATGGCGGCGTGGCGCTGGCGGTTCACGATGTGGTCTCCGGGTTGACGATGTCGCGGGTCATGGGCCGCACGTCGCCGTGCTCCTGGCAATGGTGGGTTTCGACCCAGTGTCCGTCAGCCAGAAACCGGTGAACCGTCAGAACGCGCTGGCAGTGTGGACAGACCCGCTCGCGTGGCGTGGGCCGTTGCAGATTGATCGTGGCGGCGTGCCGCTTGTTCATGCCGCTTTCCTTTCGTCGCGAGGTTCAGGTTCGGCGGTGTTCTCTGGGCCGTCGCCGCCGCTGATGGATCGCAGCATCGCCGCCAGCGCGCGCAAGCGCCGCGAGGTCTCCAGGTCCTGTTCGGTGGCGTCGGGGCCTTCCAACAACCCGGCCACTTTGCCGATGTTGGCCGGCGCTGGTCCTGGCAGCAGCGCCCGCACTTGATCGGCGCTGATTCTGCAAGCTTCCACCGCCTCTTTCAGCCGCGCTTCGCGCAATCGGGCATCGGTGCCCAGCGTCACGGTCCAGCGCGCTGGTAGGCCCTGCTGGCGGGCGTCCTGAACGTGGCGCTGGTAGACCTCGATAAAGCACTTCCGCGCTCCGACCTGATCGCCCAAATTCAGGATGGGCTGACAGGCCGCCCAGCCGTCGCGCATCTCGTCGGTGAGGACGCCGGTTTCCCGTTCGTCGTTTACCAGTCGCAGCAACAAGCCCCAAGCTTCGTCCGGGCCGGGGTGGCCGGCGCCGTCTTGAGCGGCGGTCAAGTACCGGATGATGTCGGCGGGCTTGGGGAAAAACTGGCCGTTGACCGGGTCGGCGACGTGGCGCTCGGTAGCACGCTGGACCTCGGCCAGTGGGTAGTCTCGCAAGGCGTTCCAGTAGATGCCGATGGCGGCGGGCGACAGGGCTTTGCCGTAGATTTCGGCGATGGCCAGGATGTTGATGGCGAAGCCGGGCTTGTCAGTGGATTTCATGAGCGGCGACCTCGGCGGCGTCTTGCTGAATCCACGCCTCCAGATTGCGGCGTTGCTGTTCGCCGGCTTTTGAAAGCTGGCCGGGGTGAGCTGTCACGGCGGTCTGGCTGGCGGCGGTCTTGCGCAGGCCGGCCCAGTCGTCGCGGATGGCGTTCCGCAAGGCGGCTTGCCAATCGGTGTACTGGTAGCCCCTGGCCTTGGCCTTGTCCCGAAAGCTGTCGAGGTGCTGGTCGAGGTCGCCGTAGCCGTGTTCGGTCGCCCACGCTTGCAGTTCGGGCGTGATGGCGAAATCAGCGGGAAACGGGGTCTTGAGCGCGGGCGCGTTCTTTCCTCCTTTCCTTTCCCTTCCTCTTCCCCTCCTCTTCCCTTCCTTTCCCTTCCCTTCCTTTCCTTTCCCTTCCTTCCTGGGTGTCCCGGTATCGTCCCGGTATCGTCCCGGTATCGTCCCGGTATCGTCCCCGTAGGCTCCCGGTAAGGTGGGGGGTGGGGGTAGCGAACTCCCGGCATCTAGTGGTTCAACCGTCCTCAATTGACGGGTAGAGGCGCTTGAGCTTGATGCGGGCATCGGGGGTAGTGAATCGCCAATTGACTGGCCTGGGGTTGGCATTGCGCGCCTGTTCCCAGGCGGCCACCT
>JBATNZ010000193.1:0-1680 GCA_049290615.1 Candidatus Contendibacter sp. | reverse complement strand
GCTGGCGGCGCAGGCGGCATTTGGCGACGAGGGCGGCTGGGGCGGTTTCCAGCCGTTTGAATTGACCAAGCTGGCGCTGCTGGCGGCGGCAGCCTATGCCCTGATGTTGCGGGCGCGGCTGTGGGGGCGCGACTGGAGTTTCGCCAAGCCCTCCCTGTGGCTACGCTATCTGGGACCGGTGACGTTGCTGCTGGCGGTGAGCGGCTTCGCCCTGGTGTTCCTGCGCGATTTTTCACCGCTGGTCCTGCTGCTGATCGGGGCGCTGGCCCTGGCCTGGGCCTATCTGCGAGCGCATCCCGAATCGGCCTGGCGCCGGGGCGGGGCCGGGGTCTTACTGACCCTGACGCTGTTGCTCGCGCTGGGGATAGCCTGGCTGCACAACCGTCCGGAGGATTTTCCGCTGGATTTTCAGACTGATCGCATTCAGGTCTGGGTGGCGCCGGACCGGCATCCCCATTCCGGCTATCAGGTGCGGCGGGCGCTGGAAGCGATCCGCGCCGGCGGCTGGTGGGGCGCGGCCGGGAGCGATGGGGCGAATGGCCGGGCGATGGCGATTCCGGTGGTGGAAAACGATTTTACCCCGGCGTTCTTTCTGAACCGTCATGGCGGCGCGGCGGCGCTGGCGCTGGCGGGACTGCAGGCGACATTCATCCTGCTGGTGCTGACGATTGCCGATCGCGCCCTGGACTGGAGCGGGCGCGGCGATTACCGACTGACCGCGTTGGGCAGGTTCGCCTATTTTACCCTGTATGGCGGCGCGGCCCTGCTCGGCGCGCATATTCTGGTGTCCTGGGGCACCAATCTGGGATTTCTGCCGGTCATGGGCCAGCCGATGCCGCTGCTGTCGGCCGCTGGCAGTCATCTGGTGCTATTCGTGTTACCGATCGTGGCGCTGGCCGTCGCGGTCGAGGAAAAGAGCTATGACAACCCAACCTGATGCGCTGGTCGCCTCCGATTACGTGGTCTGCGCGACCCTGCGCAAGGTCGCGGACGTGTTCAATGTCGAACTGCTATGGGAGCGGGTCCGGGGCGGCCAGGAAGGCCTGTTTCTGATGGAAGCGCTCAAGCGCCATCCGCGCGCTCCGCATGGCCGCCAGCGCAAGGAGACCCGCTACAGTCACATCATCGTCCGCATTCCGGAGCGGGATTACGTCCGCGACGAGCGGCTGGAGGATGGTTTCGGGCGCCAGGCGCTGCTACGGGAACTGCGGCGCCTGCACGAGCAGGAACTGGCCCGCTATCTGGCGGAACACACCGCGATCCGCTACCAGGTGGAAGCGGACCTGGCGCTGCGAGAGGGCGAGGTGCAATTTCTGTTCGGCCGGGCCATTTATCTACCGGACGAAAACGAGACCCCGGTGTTCCGGATTCAGGCCGCGGCGGAGGGAGCGGGCGATTGGCGGGACGTGGGATCGATCTATCCGGGCCAGCGGCTGACCCTGCTCAACGGCGACCGGCGGGCCAGCAGTTTCGCGGTGGCGGCCTGGCCGTTTCCCGGCGGTGAATCGGTGTTGCTGATGCTGCGGCCGGGAACGCCGGCCCTGGTGGATGTAGTGGCGGAACCGCCCGGCGGCCTAATCCTGGTGGGCGATGGCGCGGGGGGCTTCACGGCGCGCGACCGGCGCGGGCGCGGCCTGCGCTTGCAGGTGGTGACGGCTGGCGAAGACCCGGCTATGGTCG
>JBATNZ010000192.1:0-38779 GCA_049290615.1 Candidatus Contendibacter sp. | reverse complement strand
GCGCAGGTGGCGGTGGTGGCGGCGGTGGCGGTGGCGGCGGCGGCGGCGAGGCCGCCCGCGAGCAGCAGAAAAAGAAAAAGGAAGAAGAAGCCGCCTCGGCCGAGGAAATCTCCACGCTCAAGCAAGGGTTGGACGAGGCGCTCACCGTCCTCAAGAAAACCCGGTTGGGCGGCAAAACCGGTCGAATGCAATACCTATATCAACTACCGTGGTACATCATCATCGGCCCGCCCGGCTCCGGCAAAACCACCGCGCTGATCAACTCCGGTCTGCGCTTCCCGCTGGGAGCCGGCAAGGTGCGCGGCGTGGGCGGCACTCGCAACTGCGACTGGTGGTTCACCGACGAAGCCGTGCTGCTGGACACCGCCGGACGCTACACCACCCAGGATAGCCACGAGGAAGTGGACCGGATGGCTTGGCGCGGCTTCCTGGAACTGCTCAAAAAGCACCGCCGGCGGCGACCCATCAACGGCGCCTTCATCGCCATCAGCCTGGCCGACCTGATGCAGCAGAGCGAGGACGAGCGCGCAGCTCAAGCCCTCGCCATCAAGCAGCGGGTGCAGGAGTTGCACGAGTATTTCGGCATCCGCTTTCCAATTTACGTGCTGTTCACCAAAGCCGATCTGATCGCCGGCTTTATTGAGTTTTTCAGCGATCTGGGCCAGGAAGAGCGCGCTCAGGTCTGGGGCATGACCCTCCCGATGGATGACCGGGCCAACCCCGAAGGGGTGGTCGAGCACTTCACCGGCGAGTTCGATCTGTTGGAGCAACGCTTGAACGACCGGCTGGTGAAACGCCTGCAGGAAGAACGCGATCCCCAGCGCCGCGATCTGCTCTACACCCTGCCGCGGCAATTCGCCTCCTTCAAGCCGGTGGCCGAAAAATTCCTCCGGGACGTATTCCGGCCCAGCCGTTACGAGGAACGCGTCCTGCTGCGGGGGGCATATTTCACCAGTGGAACCCAGGAAGGCACGCCGATCGACCGGCTGATGAGTTCGCTGGCCACCACCTTCGGGCTGCACCGCCAGGTGCTGAGTACGTTCTCCGGCAAGGGTCGTAGCTATTTCATTACCCGCCTACTGCGCGACGTCGTGTTCCCGGAAGCCGAGATCGCCGGCGCCAATCTGCGGGTGGAACGCTGGCGAGCCTGGATTCAGCGCGGCGCCTACGCCGCCGCCCTACTTATTACCGTGACCGCCGCCCTGTTGTGGCTGACCAGCTACGCCCGCAACGAAATGTACGTGCGCGCGGTGGAAAAACAGCGACAGGAAGTGAACAGACAGATTCAGGCGCTCTCGCCCGACCAGACCGACCCCGCCGCCACCCTGCCGCTGCTCGACGCCGCCCGTGTCATCCCCGGTGGCTACGCCGACCGCGATGCCGGCAGTCCCTGGCTGATGGGCTTCGGCTTATATCAGGGCGACAAACTCGGCGGCGAGGCGAAGGCCATCTACCAGCGCCTGCTGCTGCAGGTCATGCTGCCCCGTATTGTCTTGCGCCTGGAAGAGCGGTTGCGCCAGAACGCCGGTAATCCCGGCTATCTGTACGACACGCTCAAGATTTACCTGATGATGGATGATCCGGAGCGTTTCGACGCCAAGGCGGTCAAGGGCTGGATGGAGCAGGAGTGGCAACTTAACCTGCCCCGCACCGTCGGGCGGGAACAACGCGACCATTTGTCGGCGCACCTGGACGCGCTGCTCGAGCAGGCTCCGCTGAAATCGCCCATCGCGCTGGACAGCGGGCTGATCCAGAACAGCCGGGCCGTGCTCAACCAGGTTCCCCTCTCCCAGCGCATTTACGAGCGCATCAAGCAAAATCAGCGCAGCGCCGGCGACCCGCCGGACATCGGCCTGACCGTCGCCGCCGGCCCTGATACGCCGCGGGTGCTCGAGCGCAAAAGCGGCCAGCCACTGAACAGCGGTGTTCCCGGCCTGTATACCTACAAGGGTTATTACCCATTTTTTCTGAGCGAGAACCCAAAGCTGGTCAGTCACTTGGCCGACGAGAGCTGGATTCTCGGAACGGTGATTCAGGCAGCCAACAACCCGGCGGACCGGCAACGCATCGCCGACGAGGTGTGCCGTCTTTACTTCGGCGACTACCTGCGGCAGTGGCAGGAGCTGCTGGCCGACGTCCAGTTCAAGAGCTTTGACAGTCCGAACGCCGCGCTCGACCTCCTGCAGGTGTTGTCCCAACCAGCCTCGCCCCTGCGCACGCTGATCGAAACCGTAGTCCGGGAGCTGGCGTTGGACAAACCACCAGCGCAGCCCGATGCAGGCAAGCCGCCCGAAGATAAATCACTGACTGACAAGATCGCCGGTATCCTCGGTAAAGCCGACGCCCCGAGCGGCGGCCCCGCGATCCAACCTTGCGGTCCCGACCCGCGCCTGCTGGGTTTTAGCGCCCAGTACCGGCGCGAAATCGGCGGTCCGGAGGGCGCCATTCCACCCATCGACAAAACGCTGTCCGCGATTAACGACCTCTATGGCCACATGAACGCCGTCGTCCGCGCCCGGGAGACCAGCGCCGACGGCGGCGTACCGCAAAATCTCAAGGACCAGATCGGAACGGTCGTCAATCAGTTGCAGGTAGACGCCGCCCGCAAACCGCCACCCTTCAATACCCTGCTCAACAAACTGGCCTTGGACAGCGTCGATATTATCCGCAGCCCGCGCGACCGGCTGAACGCCCAATGGAAAGCGGCCCAAATCGCCGCTTTCTTTCAGGATAATCTGAACGGCCGTTATCCACTGGTTCGCAGTTCCATCCAGTGGAGCGGCGCTGGACCGGGCGGCGCTCCCACGGCCATGCCAGCGAACACCATCCAATGGGCCGGGCAAAGTCCCAGCACCGGCGTCAGCCGCGCGTTGGCCGGACCACCGGATGCCACGCTCGCCGCCTTCGGCCGGTTCTTCGGCCCCAATGGCCTGATGGACCGCTTTTTCAAGCAGTTCGTGCAACCTTACGTGGACGCTTCGTCGGGCACCTGGCGCTGGCGCGGACCCACCGGCCCGGAGCAAAGCATCACGCCGGACGCCTTGCAAGCCTTTCAGCGCGCCGCTGCCATCCGCGACGCCCTGTTCAACCCCAACGCTCAGACTCCAGCGATCCGCTTTCAACTGGTTCCCCTCGAACTGAGCGGCGACGCCAGCCAGGTCGCGATCAGTCTGGACGGCCAAACGCTGGCCTACACCGCCGGGCAAGCCGCGCGGGTCGCCGATCTGCAATGGACAGGAGCATCCGGGCAGGCGCGGCTCGAATTCCTGCCGCCCGTCGCCGGCAATCCCTCGCAGATCAGCGAAACCGGCCCCTGGGCTTGGTTCAAACTGCTCGACCAGGCTCAAACCCAGCCAGCGAGTTCTGGGCAGTTCCGGTTGACGTTCCAACTGGGCGGCCGACAGGCCCTGTACGAGTTGCGCACCACCAGTGGTTTCAACCCTTTTCGTTTGCGGGAGCTGGAGGGTTTCCGGTGTCCGGAACAACTGTGACCCCAAGGCCGTCGCCTTTGGCGGGCTTTTTCGGCAAGCTGCCCAGCCGCGGTGATTTCATCGGTCGCCAGCTCCCGAAAACCTTCGTGACGCCTTGGGACACCTGGCTACAGGCCGCCATCGCGCGCAGTTGCGCCCAGATGGGCGAGGATGCCTGGCGCGAGTACTACTGCACCAGCCCAATCTGGCGGTTCGCCCTGGGCGCCGGTTTGTGCGGGGCGGATGCCTACACGGGAGTTTTGATGCCGAGTATGGATCGGGTGGGCCGTTATTATCCGCTGGCGATCGCCGTACCGCTGGCGCCGGACTGGCCGCTGCTCGCGCTGCCCATCGCCGGCGAGGCCTGGTTCCAGCAGGCCGAACGGCTGGCGCTGGCCGCGCTCGAGCGCGACGAACTGGATCTGGACGCTTTCAGCCGCCAGGTGGCGACGCTGGGCGCGCCGCTCGAGCCGGACACTCCCAGCGCGACGGCGACCCACGGGAACGCTTGGTATTGTCCCTTGCCGGAACCGCTGAATCTGACCCAAGCGGCGCCGGCATTGGCGAATCATCTACTGCGCCGCGCCTTTTCCCAGCCGAGCCTGTGGTGGACCGAAGGTTCCGAATGGATCACCCGCTGCCTGCTGATTTGCGCCGGCCTGCCGCCGACCGCCGGTTTTGCGGCGATGCTGAGCGGGGATTGGCAACAGTCCGGTTGGAACGAACAATCATTCGCTGGCGTCGCCTGTCTTGCATGCGGGCCATCGACCGCCGAGGAGGCATAACGCATGAATCAGAAACAATTATTCCAATGGTCGTCCGCTGGCCGCAGCCATGTGGGCATGGTTCGAGCGATCAACGAAGATGCCTGTCTCGTCCTGCCCGAGCGGGGTCTGTGGGCGGTCGCCGACGGCATGGGCGGCCACGAAGCAGGCGATATTGCCAGCCAGATGGTGGTCTCGGCCTTGCAGCAGATCACGCCGCCATCCGACTGGCCGGATTTTCTGGAGGCGGTGCGAGAAAGCCTGCGCGACGTGAACCGGCGGTTGCGCGAGGAATCGGCCCAGCGCTACCAGCACCGCACCATCGGCAGCACGGTGGTGGTGCTGATCGTCTACGAAGCGCAGTGCGCCTGTCTGTGGGTCGGAGATAGCCGCATCTACCGGTTGCGGGACGGCCAGCTCCAGCAACTGACGCGCGACCACAGTCATGTGCAGGAACTGGTCGATCAGGGCTTAATCGCGCCCGGGGATGCGCACCGCCATCCGCTGGCCAACGTAATTACCCGGGCGGTCGGTTCCGCGGATGAGTTACAAGTCGACGAAGTGGTGCATCCGCTGCAAGCCGGCGATCTGTTCCTGCTATGCAGCGACGGCCTCAACAAAACCGTGGACGACGAGGAAATCGCCCGTTTGCTCGCCCACAGCGACCACAACTGTCAGGAAGCCGTCAAGGCGTTCATTCACCTGGCCCTGATGCGCGATGCCAGCGACAACGTGACGACCGTGGTCGTCAACATCGGCGAACCGATTTCGGATCATCTGGTCGAGGACCCGGGCTCCGACACGCTGGCCAATCCGATTCCACCCAACTGGTACTTGCAGTAGGGCAACGGTATCAGGGT
The DNA here is from genome assembly GCA_049290615.1 of Candidatus Contendibacter sp. Taxonomy (GTDB): domain Bacteria; phylum Pseudomonadota; class Gammaproteobacteria; order Competibacterales; family Competibacteraceae; genus Contendibacter. The sequence goes on along the minus strand of JBATNZ010000192.1, from coordinate 33,685 downwards.
GATTTGAACGTGGTGGATTATAAGGACACTAACGCCCCCGCCGGTACAGCGGTTGTGGCTGATCGGCGGCGGGCTGATAGCTCTCGCTGAACTCGCCGAACGCCTCCAACGCATCTTCCAGGCCGCGATCCGCCCGCAACTCAAAGGCGTCGAAGCCGCTGCGGGCCATGAACAGCAACTGATCGCGCAGCACGTCGCCCACGGCGCGAAGTTCCCCTTGATAGCCGTAGCGTTCCCGCAGCAACCGGGCCTGGGAATAGGCGCGGCCGTCGGCGAACTTGGGGAATTCCAGCGCCACTAGCGCCAATACCGGCAGGTCAGCGGCCAGATCGGCGACGTTGGCGGTGTTCGGCAGTCGCACCCCGACCGGATCGCCCCGTTCCCGCAGCGCCGCTCGTTCCTTGCGCCAGCGGGCCAGCGTGACGATCACCGGCCCGACCGGCAGGTCGGCGTCATCGGCGAGATGTTGCCAACGATCCTCGACGATCCGACGATGCTTAATAACCGACCGCATAACGCTCCTCCTCCTGTTTTGCCTCGTTGCTTCCAGGCGAGTAGGCCCGCGTCCGAAATGGTTCCAGACCAATCCGCCGGAACGTGTCCAGGAATCGCTCGCCGTCCTCGCGCCGATCCACATAAACCCGCAGAATGCGTTCCAGGGTGTTGGCGACCTCGATCTTGGGCACCGAGGGGCCGAGAATATCGCCCAGCGTCACGTCATTTTCCGACGATCCGCCCAACGAAATCTGGTACCACTCCTCGCCTTTCTTATCGACGCCGAGAATGCCGATGTGGCCGACATGGTGATGGCCGCAGGCATTCATGCAGCCGGACATGTTCAGGCGGAGATCGCCGAGATCGTAGAGATAGTCCAAGCGGTCGAACTTCTCGTTGATCTGTTGGGCGATGGCGATGGAACTGGCGTTGGCCAGACTGCAAAAATCCAGCCCGGGACAGCAGATCATGTCGGCCAGGGTGCCGATCACCGGCGCGGCCAGCTTTTGCGCCTCGAGCGCGCGCCACAGCGGATAGAGATCGACTTGGCGCACATCAGCCAGCAGCAGGTTCTGATGATGGGTGGCGCGGATTTGGCCGAAGCTGTAGCGGTCGGCGAGATCGGCCACCGCGTCCATCTGGTCGGCGGTGATGTCGCCCGGCGGCGCACCCGGTTCCTTCAGCGCCACAAACACGTTGCGGTAGCCGGCGACCTTGTGCTCGGCGATGTTGTGGCGCACCCAGGTCGCGAACGCCTTGTCGCCCGCGAGCGACCGCGGGAAGCTGAGATCATCGACGGCGGCCTCATACGGCGGTGGCGCGAAAAAGCGGCGCACCCGCTCAATTTCCGCCGCGTCCAGCACCAGTCCGGAATCCCTGATCTGTTCCCACTCCGCCTCGACCTGCGCGCGGAATGCCGCCGGCCCCAACGCCTTGACCAAAATCTTGATGCGAGCCTTGTAAATATTGTCGCGCCGGCCGTACTGGTTGTAGACCCGCAGGATGGCTTCCAGATAACTCAACAAATCGCGCTGGGGCAGAAATTCGCGGATGATCTGGCCAATGATCGGCGTCCGCCCCAGCCCACCGCCGACCAGCACCCGAAAACCGATCTCGCCCTGTTCGTCGCGCAACAGGTTCAGGCCGATATCATGCACTTGGGCCGCCGCGCGGTCGTGGGCGGCGCCAGTGACGGCGATCTTGAACTTGCGCGGCAGGTAGGAAAATTCCGGGTGGAAGGTGGACCACTGGCGGATGATTTCGCAATAAATGCGCGGATCTTCGATCTCGTCCGGGGCAACGCCGGACAAGTGGTCGGCGGTGACGTTGCGGATGCAGTTGCCGCTGGTCTGGATAGCGTGCATCTCCACTTGCGCCAGTTCAGCCAGGATGTCGGGGGTTTCTTCCAGCTTCGGCCAGTTGAACTGGATGTTCTGGCGGGTGGTGAAATGGCCATAGCCCTTGTCATAGTGGCGGGCGATGTGGGCCAGCATTCGCAGTTGCCGCGACGCCAGCAGGCCATAGGGAATGGCGACCCGCAGCATCGGCGCGTGGCGCTGAATATAGAGGCCGTTCATCAACCGCAACGGCCGGAACTCGTCGTCGCTCAGTTCGCCGGCCAAGTAGCGCCGGACCTGGCCTCGATATTGAGCCACCCGCTCGTCGACGAGCGTTTGATCATGGAAGTCGTATTGATACATGGTTTCCGCCTGAAAGCCCGGTCGCGCTTTGCCCGAGCAACCATTGCCCTAGGGTCATTTGGCGTAAACTCTAACATTGCCGCTATATGCAAATAAAGAATTTTTTTACCATAAATTTATAGCATTTTATTATTAATGAACCATCGATCTCCCCATTCTCAAGGGATGAAAAAGCCCGGTTTTCACACCGGGCTTGGGATCGCGAAACCATACGGCCCGCCCGGGGCGAGCGGACCAGCCATGTCGCGGCAACCGGATCGCTCAGGCTTGGACCTTGGCGAACGCCTCGATCACTTCCGACGGTGCCTGGATCAGTTCGATCAGCACCCCTTCGCCAGACAGCGGCGTTGCGTCGTTGCCCTTGGGATGGAGGAAGCAGACATCGTAGCCGGCCGCGCCCTTGCGGATGCCGCCGGGGGTGAAGCGCATCCCCTTGGCGGTCAGCCATTCCACCGCCGCCGCCAGATTATCGATCCACAGCCCGATGTGGTTAAGCTGCGGCTCGTGAACCTTGGGTGCCTTGCCGGGATCGATCGGCTGCATCAGGTCCACTTCGACCTTGAACGGGCCGGAACCGATGGCGGCGATATCCTCGTCCACGTTCTCCCGCTCGCTGCGGAAATTGCCGGTCAGGGTCAGGCCCAGCGTATCGATCCACAGCCGGCTCAGTTTGGATTTGTCCAGCCCGCCGATGGCGATCTGCTGAATACCTAGCACTTTGAAGGGTCTATCAGACACAAAAACCTCCTGCTGATTGCTTCTCTCTCCCCTTGCGGAAGAGAGACTGGGGGGTGAGGGGTAAGGTAACAGACCTTTTTAGTATGTCATTCAACCCCGCGATTGCAACCGCATCCTGTCCCTTCCAGTGCGATTCCCCGCCGGGGAATCGGACCAATCTTCGGTTATACTTTCGCGGTACTGTCCACCTATCGCGTTTCGATCCACTGGAGGATGCGCATGTCGAACCCACAACAAGCGGACGCGGCGACCCCGACGTTCAACGAATTCCCCCCAACCCCCTACGAGGAATGGCGCAAGGTCGTCGATAAATTCCTCAAGGGAGCGCCGTTCGAGAAACGACTGGTCACCAAGACCTACGAGAACATCGACCTCCAGCCGATGTACCGGCAGGAAGACATTGAAGGGCTGCCCCATCTGGACAGCCTGCCTGGCTTTGCCCCCTACCTGCGCGGCACCACCCCGCTGGGCTATGTCGCCAGCAGTTGGGATGTCGCCCAGGAACTGCCCTACGGCACGCCGGCGGCGTTCAACGAAGCCCTGCGCGCCGATCTGGCGCGCGGCCAGAACGCCGTCAACCTGGTGCTCGACCGCCCGACCCTGGCCGGCGTCGACGCCGACCAGGCCGAGGCCGACGACGTCGGCAAGGGCGGCCTGTCCATCTCTAGCGTCGCCGATCTCGCCCAGGCGTTGGACGGCGTGGATCTCGAAAGCACCCCCCTCTTCATTCAGGCCAGCACCAGCGCTTTGACCTTCACCGCCCTGCTGGCGGCGCTGGTGCAAAAACAGGGCAAGTCGCTGGCCAAGGTGCGCGGCGCCATCGGCATGGATCCGCTGGGCCAGTTGGCCCGCGACGGCCGGCTGCCCCGCGATCTGGACGGCATCTACGACGTGATGGCGCAACTCGCCACCTGGGCCAAGGCCAACGCCCCCCAATTGCAGACCATTACCGTACAGGGCAGTCCCTACCACAACGGCGGCGCCAGCACCACGCAGGAACTGGCCCTCGCGCTGGCCACGGCGGTCGATTACGTCCGCGCCATGCAGGCGCGCGGTCTCGGCATCGACGACATCGCCCCACGCATCCGCTTCGCGCTATCGATCGGTTCCAATTTTTTCATGGAAATCGCCCGGCTGCGGGCCGCGCGGCTGCTGTGGGCCAAGATCGTCCAGGCGTTCGGCGGTAACGAACAATCGCAGAAGATGAGCCTGCACGCCCGCACCTCGGCCTGGAACCAGACCGTCTACGACCCGCACGTCAACCTGCTGCGCGCCACCACCGAGGCATTTTCCAGCGCGGTCGGCGGCTGCGACAGCCTGCATATCTCGCCGTTCGACGAACTGCTCCGCGTGCCGGACGAGTTCTCCCGCCGCGTCGCCCGCAACACTCATACCGTGCTGCGCGAGGAAAGCCACATCACCCGCACCGTGGACCCCGCCGGCGGTTCCTGGTACGTCGAAAACCTCACCGACTCGGTCGGCCGCAAAACCTGGGCGATCTTTCAGGAGGTCGAGAAACAGGGCGGCATGGCCCAGGCGCTGGCGGCTGTCTGGCCGCAGTCCCAAATCGCCGACACCGCCGCCAAGCGCGCCGCCAACATCGCCAAACGCAAGGACATCTTCGTCGGCACCAACATGTATCCGAACATGAAGGAAACCCGGATCGAGCCGGCGCCGGTGGATGCGTGGGCGGTTCAGTCGGAACGGGCGGCGGCGCTCAAACAGCATCGGACAAGCGCCAACGCCGGCCAGAAGCAGGCGGCGCTGGACGCGCTGGCCAAGTCTGGTGGCGTCGAGGCTGCGATTCAGGCCGCGCTCGCCGGCGCGACCTTGGGTGAAATCGCCCAAGCCGCGCGCACCGGCGCCAAAGCCGGCCCCACCCTCAACGCTGTCCACGCCCATCGCGGCGCGCAAGCGTTCGAAGCGCTGCGGCAAGCGGCGGAAACCTACGTCGCTCGTACCGGCCAGCGGCCGGAAGTGTTCCTCGCCACCATGGGCCCGTTGACCCAGCACAAGGGCCGCGCCGATTTCGCTACCGCCTTCCTGGGCGTGGGCGGCTTCGAGACGATCTATCCCGCCGGCTTCAATACCCCGGACGAAGCGGCGGACGCGGCGCTGGCCTCCGGCGCCAAGGCGGTGGTGATTTGCTCCACCGATGCCACTTATCCCGAAATCGTTCCGCCACTGGTCCAGAAGCTCAAGAAGGCCAGTCCCGATCTGATCGTGCTGCTGGCCGGCTATCCGGCCGATCACGTCGAAGCCTTCAAGGCGGCCGGCGTGGATGACTTCATCCACCTTGCCGCCAATTGCCAAGCCCTGTTGTCAACCTTGCAGAAGAAGATGGGGGTCGCCCAATGAGCAAGTCACCCGATTTCACCACGATGGCCTACGGCGCCGACTTCCCCAAGCCCAGTTTCGCGGAATGGCGGGCGCAGGTCGAGAAAGCGACCGGCAAGACCCTGGAGCAACTGGTCTCGGCGACCATGGAGCACATCGACGTTAAGCCGCTGTACACGCGGGATGACATCAAGGACTTGCAGCACCTGGGCTACGTCGCTGGCGTGCCGCCGTTCCTGCGCGGCCCCTACCCGGCGATGTACGTGACCCAGCCGTGGACGGTGCGCCAGTACGCCGGCTTCTCCACCGCCGAGGAAAGCAACGCCTTCTACCGTCGCAACCTGGCCGCCGGGCAGAAGGGCTTGTCCATTGCCTTCGATCTGGCGACCCATCGCGGCTACGACTCCGATCATCCGCGCGTGGTCGGCGATGTCGGCAAGGCCGGCGTGGCGATCGATTCGCTGCTGGACATGAACATCCTGTTCGATGGCATCCCGCTCGATCAGATGTCGGTGTCTATGACCATGAACGGCGCGGTGTTGCCGGTCATGTCGTTCTACATCGTCGCCGCCGAGGAACAGGGCGTTCCGCACGACAAACTCACCGGCACCATTCAGAACGACATTCTGAAAGAGTACATGGTGCGCAACACTTACATCTATCCGCCCGATCCCTCGATCCGGATCATCGGCGACATCTTTTCCTACACGTCCAAGGAGATGCCGAAGTTCAACAGCATCAGTATCTCCGGTTATCACATGCAGGAAGCCGGCGCGACTGCGGATCTGGAACTCGGCTACACCTTGGCGGACGGCCTGGAATATATCCGCACCGGCATCAAGGCGGGGATGGACATCGACACCTTCGCGCCGCGCCTGTCGTTCTTCTGGGCGATTGGCATGAACTATTTCATGGAAGTGGCCAAGATGCGCGCCGGGCGGCTGCTGTGGGCCAAGATCATCAAGCAGTTCAACCCGAAGAGCGACAAGTCGATGGCGCTGCGCACGCACAGCCAGACTTCGGGCTGGAGCCTGACCGAGCAGGACCCGTTCAACAACGTCGCCCGCACCTGCATCGAGGCGCTGGCGGCGGCGCTGGGCCACACCCAGTCGCTGCACACCAACGCCCTGGACGAGGCCATCGCCCTGCCGACCGACTTCTCGGCGCGCATCGCCCGCAACACCCAGCTTTATCTGCAAGATGAAACGGCGATCTGCAAGGTGTTGGACCCGTGGGGCGGCTCGTACTACGTCGAGGCGCTGACCAACGAACTGGTCAAGCGGGCCTGGGGCCATATCCAGGAAGTGGAAAGCCTGGGCGGCATGGCCAAGGCCATCGAAACCGGCCTGCCCAAGATGCGCATTGAGGAAGCATCGGCCCGCCGGCAGGCGCAGATCGACTCCGGCAAGGAAACCATCGTCGGCGTCAACAAATACCGGATGGCCAAGGAAGACAAGCTGGACATCCTCAGCATCGATAACACTGCCGTGCGCGAGTCGCAGGTACAACGTTTGCGTAAGCTGCGGTCCATGCGTGACGAGGCCAAGGTGAAAGCCTGCCTGAACGCTATCACCGAAGCTGCCAGCGCCGGTTCCGGCAATTTGCTGGAGAAGGCGGTTGAAGCGGCCCGCGCCCGCGCCTCGCTGGGCGAAATCTCCGATGCGATGGAAAAGGTGTTCGGTCGGCACAAGGCCGTCATCCGCGCCATTTCCGGCGTGTACAGCAGCGAATTCGGCGAGGGCGACGAAATCGTTAAGGTGCGGGAGATGGCCGACGAGTTCGAGCAGCGCGAAGGTCGCCGGCCGCGCATCCTGGTCGCCAAGCTCGGCCAGGACGGTCACGACCGGGGCGCGAAGGTGATCGCCACCGCGTTCGCCGACCTCGGCTTCGACGTGGACATCGGCGCGCTGTTCCAGACGCCGGAGGAAGTCGCCCGGCAGGCGGTGGAGAACGACGTGCACGTGGTCGGCATGAGTTCGCTGGCCGCCGGCCATAAGACCCTGCTGCCGCAACTGATCGCGGAACTCAAGAAACTGGACCGCGAGGACATCATGGTGGTCATCGGCGGCGTGATCCCCGCCCAAGACTACGAGTACCTCAAGGCCAACGGCGCCGCCGCCATCTTCGGCCCCGGCACGGTGATTCCGGTCGCCGCGCAGAAGGTGTTAGCGGAGTTGAACGAACGCTTAGCGGCGTGAGGGTGATATGAAGGGATGGTAGGGTGGGCGATGTCCACCCTGCTTAACTCTGCGCAGGCTTGAGGCGGGAGAAAACGATGTTCGGCTTCAAGAATCGTAAGCAGTACAACGGAACGGTGGACACCAAACTCAATGACGATTACGGGATCGCCACTCGCGACAACCCCAAATTTCCTGGTGTTCTCGCATACCTCAAAATGATTGACGAGGCTTGGGCTGCGAAGTTCACCGAAGAGGAAGCAGCGATGTTCATCGCAACGCTATACTACTCGGGCCTCAAGCGAGAAGGGTACCACGCTGAAGCGCGTGCCCTTGGGCTTCGGCTATCATCTACCGGCCAAGCAGACTTCGCAGCGGGTAGGATCTCAACGCATAGGCTAGCTGCTTTCATGGCAGCCGTCGAGAAGGCGAATGCCAGTAGCGCGTAGGGCGGGTTAGCCAAGTAGGGGTACGCACTGCGTACCTTATTCTGGGGTGTGAACGCTGGCCGTTACTACGATTGCTGATGCGACGATTGACGGTACGCGATGCGTACCCTACTTGGCTTTTTGACGAGGTAATATGGCGATAAGATTTTCAACAGGGCTGCTAAACCAATTTGCTCCTTATATAACAGAGCTTACAGAGCTTAGTGTATTTAATTTTCCTGAGCTATTAGAATACAGAAGTAGTTTTCAAGCGTGGATGCCTAGCTATATCTTGCAAAGTTCATTTGGCCATAAATACCCCGCTCCTTTTCATAAATGGACAATTGCTTTTCTAAGAAAAACAGGATATGCATTCAAACATTATTTTATTTCTAGAGATGCGCTATCTTTATTTGTTAACACTCCAATTCTATTTAGCGAAGATACACCAAAACAGCTTTCTTCTTACTTTGAATCCCTGCATAACTTAGAGGTGTCAATTTCATTAATTTATCAAGCATATTGTGTATTTGGAAAAATTATTGCAGATGGAAAATTTTGGAATAAAGGAGATGGCTCTACCTTGGAAAGAATCAATCTAATCTACAATAATATAAAACATGCAGAAGATAGAATTGATAAAGCATTATTAGAACCTGGCTCCCATATATGGCTTACAAACTCCAGCATATGTTGTGAGCAAGGGCCAATCTCGTACAAAGAAATTTCAGAAAGTCTAATAGATTTAGCTGATAACGCTTCATATTACTGTAATCCGGGGAAAGTTTTTGAAGATTTAATGAAATGAGCGCGTAGACGGGTTAGCGCAGTGTAACCCGCCGAAATTGAACGACTACACAATTGGCGGGTTACGGACTACTCAACTGTTAGCCCCAGTGATGATAAACTTTAAATTCTATGAATTGATAATTCAGCTTTGATAAGGAGCCAAACCCATGAGTCAAGTCGAAGAGCTTCAAATGCGCATCCGCAACCTACCGATTGAAGATTTTTCAAAACTCCGAGAGTGGTTTCTTCAGCTTGAAGATGAACTTTGGGACCAAAAAATCCGTGCGGATTTTAAGGCTGGGAAATTTAATAAACTCATTGAGAAAGCACGGGCAGAATTTGCTCAAGGCAAGGCTCGTGAACTGTGAAGCATTATACCTCTTCGGATTTCTGGGAAATGTATTCGGAGCTTCCTACTGAAATTCAGGAATTAGCCAACAAAAATTATCAGTTACTAAAGGAAAATCCGCATCACCCTTCGCTGCAACTTAAACGCATTGAAGAATTATGGTCAGTACGAGTTGGGAAACATTATCGAGCCATAGGTATTGATGCTCCAGATGGAATCCAATGGATTTGGGTAGGTAGTCATGCTGAATATGATAAGTTTATCGCCTAACAAGAGTCAGTAGCGCGTAGGCTAGGTTAGCGCAGCGTAACAGCCGGAATTTAACGACTCCGCAATCGGCGGGTTACGGACTCACGTCCTAACCCGCCCTACTCTACTTGCAAATTATGAACCGATTATGAATCTTCGCTTCTTCAGCGATCCACAAACGGATGCACCCCATATCTACAACCATGACGTCGATGAGAGTGAAGTTGAGACCATTTTACAAAACCCTGGCGAAGATCGGCTGGGTCGTGAAGGCTCAAGGATAGCTATCGGTCAAACCCGTAGTGGGCGCTATTTACGAGTCATCTATGTACCCGATCCAGAACCCGACAGCATATTTGTTATCACCGCTTACGAACTGAAAGGTAAGCCACTGCTGGCCTATCGAAGGCGACATAAACGCATAAGGAGCCAGAAGATGAAGCAAAGTAAATTCCCTCACGGCTGGGACGAACAGCGAGTTCGGAAGGTTATTGCACATTATGAAGCGCAGACTGAAGATGAGGCGGTTGCCGAAGATGAGGCTATGCTCCAAGACCAAAGCCAAGCTGTTATGGAAATACCTATGGAGCTTGTGCCCATAGTAAGGGAATTGATTGCCAAACATTACGGCAAACATAGCCCACCAACTCAATCACTATGATCGAAAAAATACGCTTGGAACTTTTGGAAATATTGGTCGAATTGAGCGAACAGCGCCCTGAAGTTCGCTTGGGCCAGCTAATCAGTAATCTTGCTACTCTTGCCAAAGGGCCACAGGTAGAAGCCATTTGGGATGTAGAAGACAGGGAGTTGCTGGAAGCGGCCAAACAGCAACTAGCGGTTTTTCGATCGGGCGTAACCAGTCGAGCGCTCAGGCTTGAGAATCAACAGGTTACGAAGGCCAAAAAACGCTGAATTCCAGGGAGCAAAATGCCCACCGTGTTATTTTTTAACAAGTTAGTGGCGCGCTCGACTGGTTACGCCCTTTTCGATCTCGTGATTCGGCAATGACCTAGCAGCACGTAGCACGTAGCACGTAGCACGTAGCACGTAGGGCGGGTTAGCACAGCGTAACCCGCCGGAATTGAATGACTCTACAATTGGCGGGTTACGGACTCACGTCCTAACCTGCTCTACTGAGCTATTGATAAATAGCCAACCCAGTCAAGTACTATGATATGGATTTGCTAGTTGAATTAGCTAACATAATCAGAGCTTTTAATGAAGATGAGATAGATTATGCGCTATGCGGTGGCTTAGCGCTAGCTGTATACGCGAAACCAAGGGCTACGCTTGATATTGATATTATGGTGCATCCTGACTTTCTTGACGAAATCAAGAATCACTAGATTTATTGATTGTCACTCCCGAGATCAGACTATCATGGGACAGCCGAATAACTGTTGAATGGGAAGGAGGAGCATTAAAAGTTGTATCTCCAAAAGGCTTGATTGAACTGAAATTATTGAGAAGAAGCGGTCAGGATGAAGATGATATTAAGTATTTAACAGGATTAATCGATGAAGATAGATATGAGTAAAAAGGCGATTACCAATCGCTTAAAAACAGTCAATCAATTAAGGAAGGTTTGTCTTTCACTCGCCAATTCGAGTGCAGGAGCAAAAATCAGAAAACAAACCGCCGACAAGCAGCCTGTAGGGCGGGTTAGCGTAGTGTAACCCGCCGGAATTGAACGACTCCACAATCGGCGGTTATGGACTCACGTCCTAACCCGCACTACTGCACTACTGCACTTTGGCTTTAGAAGAATTGATGAGCCCGACGATATTTCGTGAGCATGGGTATCGGTTCTACTTCTTCTCCCGCGAAGAAACTACCTGCTTGTGAGAACCAAATTTTATGAGCATAAGTAAAACTAAAGTCGAAATACCAGCTATCTTTGAAAAAATGTATCCGAGCATCGCTGAATGGGTAGACTCATACGGCTGGCTTGAAATCGGACAAGATGAATATAGCCGATCAATGGTGCGCGCCTTGAATGAAGGTGGCATGGTATGGGAAGGTAAAACAAAATATAAAACGCTCGACGCACTGTTCCATGATTTAGAACTTGGACTATCCAAATGGCTGGAAGAAAATGGTTGAGCAGCAATGATTAAAACTCTGCTTATTCTGGAATAGATCACTGTCTTAAAGAAAAAATCTCTCGCACTACTTCCAGAGCAAAAAGACCATGCCCATGAGCGACAAAAACTATAAACCCGACTGGGTTCCCGAAAACGCCGGCGCCGAGTTCACCACCTCGGTTATGTCCGGGGTCGATGGTGGCCACGACGGCATTCCCGGCCAAGCCAGCGTGGCGGTGCCGCGCCCGCGGACTCCGCGCCGCCGCCGGCTGACGGTGGACGAATACGTGGCTGGAGTGCTGGCCGGCGACCGCAATATCGTGGCGCAGGCGATCACTTTGGTGGAAAGTAATTCCCAGGCGCATTTCGAAATGGCGCAGGAGGTGCTGCGGCAACTCATCCCCAGCACTGGTAATTCCATCCGGGTCGGCATCACCGGCGTGCCCGGCGCCGGTAAAAGCACTTTCATCGAAGCGCTCGGCCTGCACTTGTGCGAGCAGGGTCACAAAGTGGCGGTGCTGGCGGTGGACCCCAGCAGCACCGTCACCCGCGGCAGCATCCTCGGCGACAAAACCCGCATGGAACTGCTATCGCGCGACCTGCGCGCCTTCATTCGACCTTCCCCGTCCAGCGGCACTCTGGGCGGCGTGACCCGCAAGAGCCGCGAAACCATCCTGGTCTGCGAGGCCGCCGGCTTCGACGTGATCCTGGTGGAAACCGTCGGCGTCGGCCAGAGCGAAACCACGGTACGCTCCATGGTCGATTTCTTCCTGTTGCTGATGATCGCCGGGGCCGGCGACGAGTTGCAGGGCATCAAGAAAGGCATCATGGAGCTGGCCGACGCCCTGCTGGTCAACAAGGCCGACGGCGACAACAAGATCCGCGCCAACGCCGCCAAGGCCGATTACAACCGGGCGTTGCACTATCTCGCCCCGGCCACCAAGGGCTGGCGCACCAAAGCCTATACCTGCTCCGCCCTCAACGGCGAGGGCATCGACACCATCTGGAAGGTCATCGGTGATTTCCGCCAGCAGATCACCGCCAGCGGCGTGTTCGAGAAGCGTCGGCAACGACAAACCCTGGATTGGGTATACTCCATGGTCGAGGAACACCTGCGCGCCAGCTTCTTTAACCATGCCGGGGTCGAGAGCATTCGCGCCGAGATCGATCAGGCCGTGGTGGAAGGGCATATTCCCCCCACGGTAGCGGCGCAACAACTCATCCATAAATACGAAGGCCATTAACCTGGGAGGAATCACCATGCTACACAGTCCCCGCGATTTTTTTAAACCCAAGGTCGTCGGCGCCCCCGAGCCGCTCCGCGAAATTCCGGTGCTGCCCTCGCGGATGATCCACTTCTTCGATCCCAGCAACCCCAAGATGGCAGTCAAGGTGCCGGACATCGCCAAGACCGTGGACATCATGCTCGGCAACCTGGAGGACGCCGTGCCGATCGACCGCAAGGAAGCCGCCCGCGAAGGGCTGGTCCAGATCGGCAAGGCCGTGGATTTCGGCGATACCCAGTTCTGGACCAGGGTCAACAGCCTCGACAGCCCGTGGTTCCTGGACGACCTGACCCGACTGGTCGGCGAGATCGGCAACAAACTGGATGTGATCATGCTGCCCAAAATTCAGGGGCCGTGGGACATTTATTTCGCCGATCAACTGCTGGCGCAACTGGAAGCCAAGTACGGCGTGAAAAAGCCGCTGATGATCCACGCCATTCTGGAAACCGCGCTCGGCGTGGCCAATGTGGACGAAATCGCCAACGCCAGTCCGCGGATGCAGGGCATGAGCCTGGGGCCGGCCGATCTCGCCGCCTCGCGCCGGATGAAGACCACCCGGGTCGGCGGTGGCCATCCCGATTATGTGGTGCGCACCGATCCCGATCCGAAGAATCCCGGCGCCCCGCGGCCCACCGCGCAACAGGATCTTTGGCACTACACCATCGGCAAGATGGTGGACGCCTGCGCCAGCGTCGGCGCCCTGCCCTTCTACGGTCCGTTCGGCGACATCGCCGACCTGGTGGCCTGCGAAGACCAGTTCCGCAACGCCTACCTGATGGGCTGCGTCGGCGCCTGGTCGCTGCACCCCAACCAGATCGCCATCGCCAAGCGGGTGTTCAGCCCGAAGCCGGAGGAAGTAGCTTGGGCCAAGCGGGTCATCGAGGCCATGCCCGACGGCAGCGGCGCGGTGATGATCGACGGCAAGATGCAGGACGACGCCACCTGGAAACAGTGCAAGGTGGTGTTCAATCTCGCCAAGCTGATCGCCAGTCGTGACGCGGAGTACAAGGCGCTGTACGGGTTTTAACAACCAGACTCACCGGCACGAAGCGTGCGCGAAAGTGAATCATGAGATACGCAAGATACGCGATCCGCGCGTGCGTGGTGAGTTTCATGGGTAATTTCAGAATCCACATGGTCTAATCCGATAAGTTTGGAAAACATCACTACTTGCTTACCGACCATCATTACCACACGGGAGATCACTGATGAAATCTAGAATTCTTCAACCCTTACCGCGTGCTCGGCCTAACTCGCTTCATGCATTGCCATCGATCTTTAGCGTGATGCCAAGAACCGACTACGTGAACCTGATCCCTCGCCGAAGCGCGGCGGAGAGAATGGGAATTGCTTGGGAAAGGACTGGGCGACAGATGCAAACCGTGCTTGCCAAAGTCAAGGCAAATCATGACCGCCGACCCGTCGCCGACGCCCGCTGACATGGAACCGCCAGCGTTACCGGTTTCCCAGAAGCCGGAAACGCTGGCCCCTGCTGAAATCCAGGCAATAATTCGTCAAGAAATTCGTGGCGCGTTGGTTGCGCGGCGTGAAACGTTTGCTGGCCCCATGCCGCCCCCCGAATATTTGAAACAGTACGACCAAGTCGTGCCGGGTGCGGCGAAAGATATAGTGACCGAATTTTTGGCTAACGGCGCGCATGAGCGAGATTTAGATCGCCTGGTACTAAAATCTGTTACAAATCAAAATGCTCGCAGCCAATGGATGGCCTTCGGCTTGGTGCTGATTGGTTTCGTCCTAATCATGGGCCTGGCTTTCACAGGCCACGATGCTGTAGCCGGAATTGTAGCCGGCGCTCTGCTTGGCGCGGTCATAACTGGATTTTTGACCGGTAATCTGGATACGCCGAAACCGCGAGACAAATCATCACCCTCTCAGTTCCCGCCCGACACGACGATCCCCTAACCGACCCAGATTGTTCCACCGCTAACCTGGAAAACTGCTCATGATCCAGCCGTTCTCCATCGCCCGCCTGCCGCGCATCGAATTCGGCGCCGGCTTTATCGCCAAACTGCCCGGTCTGATCGCCCAGTACGGCAACCGGGTGTTGCTGGTGACCGGCCAGCGTTCGTTCACCGATTCGCCACACTGGCCGGCGCTGCTGGCGGCGCTGGAGAAAACCGGCATCGGCTGGGAACAAACGCGGGTCGGCGACGAACCCTCGCCGCAACTCGTGGACGAGGCAGTGCGACAGTTCCACAAGGTCGGAGTCAAGGTCGTTGCCGGGATCGGCGGCGGCAGCGTGTTGGACGCCGCCAAGGCGATAGCGGGCCTGCTGCCCAGCGGCAATTCGGTGCTGGATTATCTGGAAGGGGTCGGGCCGGAAAAGCCGTACCACGGTCCCGCCACGCCGTTCATCGCCGTGCCCACCACCGCCGGCACTGGTAGCGAAGCGACTAAAAACGCCGTGCTCAGCGCGCGCGGCCCCAACGGGTTCAAGAAATCCTTCCGCGACGACAAGCTGGTTCCAGAATACGCCCTGCTCGATCCCGATTTGCTGGCGTCCTGTCCCAAGCCGCAAATCGCCGCCAACGCCATGGACGCGCTCACGCAATTGCTGGAATCCTATGTCTCCAGCAAGGCTAACTCTTTCACCGACGCCTTGGCGGAAAGCGGCCTGAAAGCAGTGCGGGAGGGCCTGTTCGCCTGGTACGACGGTGGGGATCAAGCCGCCATGGGCCGTTCGCGCATGGCTTATGCCGCGCTGCTGTCGGGCGTCTGTCTGGCCCAGACCGGCCTCGGCTCGGTACACGGCCTGGCCTCGCCACTGGGGGCTTTCTTCCCGATCCCGCACGGCGTGGTCTGTGGCACCCTGGTCGGCGCCGCCACCCGCGTCAATCTGGCCGCGCTGCGGGAACGCGACCCCACCAATCCCACCTGGCGCAAATACGCCCGGGCCAGCGACCTCCTGCACGGGCGGCATTATCCCAGTCCCGAGGAATCGCATGCCGCCCTGCTGGCGTTGTTGGACGACTGGACCGAGCGGCTGGCCCTGCCCCAACTGAACGCTTATGGCATTCAAGAGCGCGATTTTGCCCACATCGTCGCCCACTCGCGCGGCGGCAGCATGAAGAGCAATCCACTGGTGTTGAGCGATGCCGAAATTGCGGATGTGCTGCGGCAGCGGTTATAACCCACCGATCACGGCGAAGAGAACCCGTCATGAAAAAACCTCCCGCTCACGATGATCGCTCCTCCGCCAGACCAACAGGCGCCCGCGCCTCAACCGGTGTGGTCGTGGACCGGGAAACGGTCGAACTCAAGCGGCTGGAAAAACGCATGGGCCGGGTCCACCTCCAGCAGCGGCTCGGTATCGAAGCCGATCACGCCACCCAGATCTTCGGACGCGGGCGCACCGTCTTTCACATCGAAAACTGGTATTCGATCCACAGCCTAATCCGCCTGACCCTGCGCGGTCTGGGGCTGTATCGCCGGGGCTTGCGCAACGCCACCAACATTCAGATCCGCCACAACGACGTTGTCATCTCACGACTACCCACCGCCTTCGACGGCTTCACCCTGCTGCACCTGAGCGACCTGCATCTGGATATGGCCGATGGCTATCCCGCCGCGCTGGTCGAGCGCCTGCGGCAGGTGAATTACGATGTCTGCGTAATAACTGGCGATTTCCGGGCCAAGACCTTTGGCGCCTACGAAGAAGCCCTCGCCGCCCTCGCCGAGGTGCGCGTTCATCTCCACGGTCCAATCTACACCATCCTGGGCAACCACGACTCCATCCGCATGGTGCCCGGTATCGAAGCTTTGGGCATCACCACCCTGCTCAACGAGTCGGTCGCCCTGGAGCGCGCTGGCGCGTTCATCCACCTGGCCGGCATCGACGACCCGCACTACTTCCAGGTGGACAACTTCGACAAGGCCGCCCAGAACATTCCGCCCGACGCCATCGCCATCCTGCTGTCGCATTCGCCGGAACCCTACCGGCGGGCGGCGCACACCGGTTTCGCCCTGATTCTGAGCGGCCACACCCACGGCGGCCAGATTTGCCTGCCGGGCGGAATCGCGCTGATGACCAACGCCGACTGTCCGCGCCGTTTCTGCAAGGGCGCCTGGCGCTATCACGACATGCAGGGTTATACCTCGGTGGGATCGGGTTCCTCGGTGGTCGGGGTGCGCTTCAACTGCCCGCCGGAAATCACCCTGCACCATCTGCGCGCCGGACCGGCTCCGGTTCAATAAGGCCGGTTGCGGATACCGAGCCGGTACAGCACCCGCGATAGCGCCAGTTCCAGCCCGACGAACCCGGCCACCGTCCCCACGATGGTCGGCCCAGTCAGCGCGAACGCATCCGCCACCGCCAGCAGCGGCAGCAGCGACTCGGGAATCTGGTCCAGACCCAGGGCCATACCACTGGCGGGTACACCCAACCGCCGCTTGACGAAGCTCGACAGCAGATCGCCCAGCATGGCGGCCACGCCGACCACTCCCCCGACCCACGCCGGCAAACCCAGCAACATCGCGCCCATGGCGGTCGCTAGCAACGCCAACGCCACCCCGCGCCACGTCTTCGAATCTCCCAACAAACGATGCCCATCCGCCAACACCCGGCCACCGTCCAGCGGGCGCGTACCCCGCTCACCGCAAACCACCGCGGCGATAATAGGTGCGCCGTTGGCGATCAGAATCAGCAACAGTAACTTCAGTTCGATGGACAGCATGTCGCAATCCGACAGTCGCGATGACCCAGCATAACCCGGCCACGTTAAAATTCGACACCGCCAGTCGCCGCCCCTACACAATCCGCCCGATCTCACGGCGGCCGGTATGTACCAGGCAACCCAATCGCTTCGTCCTACACTTAGGTGACCGCCGCACGACTGCGGACCCCCCAAAGCAAGGAGAACCCCCCAATGAAAATGACATCACTCAGTGCCGGAATCGGCGCGCTGTGCGGATTGCTGTTGCTGGCCACCGCTCATGCCGCCGATCCCAACTCGCCGGTCGGCAAGTGGAAAACCATCGACGACAAATCCGGCAAGCCCAAGAGTATCGTCCAAATCACCGAGAGCAACGGCGTACTGACCGGCAAGATCGTAGAACTGCTGGAAGGCGCCAGCGAGAAGACCTGCAGCAAGTGCGAGGGCGACTTGAAGGACAAGCCGCTGGTGGGAATGCGTATTCTGTGGGATTTGAAGAAGGAGGGGAATGAGTGGACGGACGGCAAGATTTTCAACCCGGCCGATGGCGGTACCTACACGAGCAAGGCCAAGCTGACCGATGGCGGCAAGACGCTGGACGTCACCGGCAAATGGATGTTCTTCAGCAAGGAGCAGAAGTGGCAACGGGTCGAGTGAACCGGCGCCACTCGCCTCCGGGGTGACCTGGCCCCGGAAACGCGGGGCCGGCTCCGCGCTGCCAGTCACGCCGCCACTGGCCGGACCTCGGGCGTTGGAATGCAATGCTGCCGGCAGGCGGCGACCAGCGTGTTCAGCAACAAACATGCAATCGTCATCGGCCCGACCCCGCCCGGCACCGGGGTGATGGCGCCCGCCACTTCGACCGCCGAAGCGAAGTCCACATCGCCCACCAGCCGGCCCTTGCCGTCCGGGGTCGGGATGCGGTTGATGCCTACGTCGATCACCGTCGCCCCCGGCTTGATCCAGTCGCCTTTGACCATTTCCGGCTTGCCGACCGCCGCCACCACGATATCCGCCCGCCGGCATTCCTCCGCCAGATCGCGGGTGCGGGAATGGGCAATGGTCACCGTGCAATGTTCCCGCAGCAGCAACGCCGCCATCGGCTTGCCGACGATGTTGGAACGTCCCAGCACCACTGCCCGCTGGCCGGCCAGTGCGCCCAACCGATCCTTGAGCAGCATCAGACAACCCAGTGGCGTACAGGGCACCATGGCGCTTCCTCCCACCGCCAGCAGACCGACGTTGAGCGGATGGAACCCGTCCACGTCCTTGCCGACCGCGATGGCTTCGATCACCGCTTCCGGGTCGATCTGCTTGGGCAATGGCAGTTGCACCAGAATGCCGTTGACCGCCGGGTTCTGGTTCAATTCGGCGATGCGCGCCAACAGTTCGGCCTGGGTCGTGGTCGTCCGCAGATGGTGTTCGAACGAGTTGATGCCGGCTTCCCGCGCCTGCAAGCCCTTGTTGCGAACATAGATCTGACTGGCGGGATCCTCGCCCACCAGCACCACCGCCAGACCGGGGGTGATGTCGTGCTCCGCCTTGAGCTGGGCGACATGCGCGGCGATGCCGGCGCGCAACCGGGCGGCGAACTGTTTGCCGTCGATGATGGTGGCCGTGGCCATGGGTTTCCTCGTGATCGCTGAAATTTGCCGTCGATTCTACTACAGCCGGCTTTATGCACACCTTGCCTTGTTCGTGACTTGGCCGTATCTTTGCGCGTTTATTTAAATCACCCCCCAACAGGAGGGCATTGGCCGTGTCGAGTCAGGACCAGCAGATCATGTTCGTGTTTCCGGGACAGGGCTCCCAATATGTCGGGATGGGCAGCGATCTCCTGCGGGATTTTCCCGTCGCCCAGCGGCGCTACGAACAGGCCAACGATATCGTTGGCTACGACCTCGTCAAGCTCTGCCTGGAAGGGCCGGAAGAAGATCTGAGGCTCACCCGCCACACCCAGCCCGCCCTGCTCACCCACTCGCTGGTCTGCCTGGACATCTTCCGCGAACTGACTGATGGCCAAGTGCAACCGGTACTGACGGCCGGTCACAGTCTCGGCGAATACTGCGCCCTGGTCGCCGCCGGCGCCCTCAGTTTCGAAACCGCCCTGCGGCTGGTGCAAAAGCGCGGCGAGTGCATGGGGACCTACGGCGACGGTGAAATGCTGGCTTTCCCGCTGCACCTTGACAACATCCAGCCGCTGGCCGAAAAGCACTATTGCGTTGTCGCCGCCCGCAACCTGCCCGACCAGACCGTGGTCGGTGGCCTTGGCGAGGATCTCGACCGACTCACCGAGGACGCTCATACCCACTTCCCGCGCAAGCGGCCGACCCGGCTCAAGACCGAGGGCGCGTTCCACACCTTCTACATGATCACCGCCGCCCAGTATTACCGGCCGGTGCTGGATGCCGCCACGATGAACGCGCCCACCATCCGGGTGCTCTCCAATTACACCGGCGCCTATCACGAACCCGACCCGGCCGCCATCAAAACCGGACTGTTCTTCCAGTTGTTCCACCCGGTTAAGTGGATCAACAACCTGGAAACCGCCTTTCGCGACGGTATCACCACCATGATCGAGTTCGGCGGCGGGCTGGGCAGCGGCACGAACCCCGAAGACAAGCGCCCCAATCTGGAAAGCATGATCAAAAAGGCGCTGCGCAGCTCGGACTACAGCGTTCACTACCACGCGGCCATCAATAGCCAGACCCTGCGGGAAACAGCGGCGGCGTTGCGGTCATGACCCGCACACCCGGCCCAGCCCAACGCGCCCGCCGCCTGCTCAGCCAAGCCACGATGCAGCGTTCCCACCGGCGCGGCGAACTGATCCGGCTCATCCCGGAAAACGAGCGCGCAAGCCAATCCGCAACACCTAACCCCTCTGCGCCACCGGAAACCGAGCAGACCGGCGAGTACCCGCGCCCGATACGATCCTGATCCAGGGTGGCCGTGCGTGGACGCCAGAAACTTTGGTAATCATGTCCATTTTATTCTGCGATAAAAATTGTCGGCTATCGCCTTTGGCCGGTTTTCGGCTACCCTTAACAAAATCTTGTTAAAACGGGTCATTGCGGGATGGGCGGAAGTTCGCCCCGGTTAACCGCCCACCACGCTGCCCAAGCCGTTTCCCCCGCGCATAACTCTAACAATCAGCCCGCGTTTCCCCGATGCGAGCCGATGGGGGATGTTTGACTGTCCATTGACCGAATCAATACCAATACCTAGAGGTGGGAAACATGCTTTCCGAGAAACAACTTGAAATCCTGCATGAACGTCGCGCCAAGGTTCTGGCCGGCGGTGGCGAGGACAAACTCCAGGAGCGTCACGCCAAGGGTTTGCTGGGCGCCCGCGAACGACTGCTGAACCTGTTCCAGCCGGACACCTTTCAGGAAATCGGCACTCACGCCAAGCACGCCGCCAAGCATTTTGGCCTGGCCGACAAGGAACTGCCTTCGGACGGCGTGATCGTCGGCACCGGCTTTGTGGACGGTCGCCCGGTCGCGTCGTTCAGCCAGGATTTCACGGTGATGGGCGGCACCTTGGGCAAGATGCACGCCAAGAAAATCGTGCAAGTGATGCAGATGGCGCTGAAAACCGGGGTGCCGGTAGTGGCGTTCAAGGACTCGGCCGGCGCCCGCATTCAGGAAGGGGTGGACGCGCTGTCCGGTTATGGCGAGGTGTTCTACAACAACGTGCTGGTGTCAGGCGTGGTGCCGCAAATCGCCATCATCGCCGGACCCTGCGCCGGCGGCGCGGCCTACTCGCCGGCGTTGATGGACTACATCATCATGACCCGCAACAACGCCTACATGTTCATCACCGGCCCGGAGGTGATCAAGGCGGTGACCGGACGCACCACCAGCCTTGATGAAGTCGGCAGCGCCCTGATGCACGCCACGGTTAGCGGCAATGTCCACTTTGTCGCTGAGGATGACCGCCACGCCATCCAGATCGCCAAGGCGTTGCTGAGCTATTTGCCGTCCAACAATACCGAAGACCCGCCGCACCGGCCCTACCCCGATCTCGACCTGTCGCCGGACGAGGGCATTAACGCCCTGATTCCCGACACCTCATCGGAACCGATGGACGTACAGCCGATCATCAAGCGGCTGGTGGATAACGGCCAGTTCCTCGAAGTCCACGCCGGTTGGGCCGGCAACATCGTGGTCGGTTTCGCCCGGATTCAAGGCATCGTGGTCGGCATTCTCGCCAATCAGTCGATAGTTAAAGCGGGCGCGATGGACATTGACTCCTCCGACAAGGGCGCGCGCTTCATCCGCTTCTGCAACGCCTTCAACGTCCCGCTGGTGACACTGGTGGACGTGCCCGGTTTCCTGCCCGGCATTGAGCAGGAGCGCGGCGGTATCATCCGCCACGGCGCCAAGATGCTCTATACCTACGCCTCCGCGACGGTGCCAAAGATCACGATCATTCTGCGCAAGGCCTACGGCGGTTCCTATCTGGCGATGTGCGCGCAGGAAATGGGCGCGGATGTGGTCTACGCCTGGCCGACTGGCGAAATCGCGGTGATGGGCGCGGAAGGCGCGGTCAACATCCTGTATCGCGGCGAACTCAAGGACGCCCCGGACCGCAAGGCCAAGGCTGCGGAACTGGCGGATGAATACCGCGCCAAGTTCGCTTCGCCGTACATGTCGGCTTCGCGGGGCTACATCACCGACGTGATCGAACCGGCGGATACTCGCGCCACCATCACTCTGGCGTTGCGCAAGCTGCTGACCAAGCGCGAATTGCGTCCGGCCAAGAAGCACGGCGACATTCCGCTTTGATTCCGCTGAACCCAACGGGAATTGACCGATGAAGACCTACACTACGCTGGACGCTATCGGCGACATGTTCGTGATCTACGGTATCGTGATTATCATCTCGATGCTGGTCGCAGTGGTTATTCGCGGCATTGTCATCGTGTTGTCGCGGCAGGCTGAGCGGGATGCCGCCAAAGCTCCGGCCAAGCCGGCGCTCGTCGCACGACCGGCAACAGTCGCCGTCGGCGGTGTACCTCAGGAACATCTGGCCGCGATTGCGGCGGCGGTCGGCGCCATGATGGGCGCGCACCGCATCGTCCACATTGAAACTCCGGATCGCGGCTTCGGCTGGACCGCCGAGGCGCGCACCGTCCATCACACCTCGCACGCGCCGCGTGCATCGCATTGATTTTATTTCCTAACCTTCCTTCAAACTTTTTGCGAGAAATCATCCATGGAGAAGAAATTCCGTATCACCGTCGAAGGCAAGCCCTATGTCGTCACGGTTGAGGACATCACGGCCGACGCCCAGAATATCTATCAGGATACGGCAGCGGCGAGTCTAAGCGCCGCTCCAGCGCCAGTCATAGCCGCGCCGGTTGCAGCCGCGCCGGTTGCAGCCGGGCCTTCCCCAAGCGCGGCCGGACCGGGTGATGAAGTCGCGCCGCTGGGCGGCGTGGTGCAGACGGTGCATGTCAACGTCGGCCAAGTGATCAACGAGGGCGACAAATTGGTCTCGCTGGAAGCGATGAAGATGGTCACCCACGTCATCGCCCGGCGGGGTGGCCAAGTCATCAGCATCGCGGTCAAGGCGGGTGATCCCGTGGACGCGGGGCAGGTGTTGCTGACCATCGGCTGAGGCCGGGAGCGTTCCCCATGAACTTTCTCGATTTATTCCAGGGCATCAATACCCTGGTGCAAGGCTTCTCCACCGACCCCAAGATTGCGTTTGGCCGTATCTTCCTGATGCTTTTGGGTATTTTGCTGCTCTATCTGGGACGCAAGGGAGTGCTGGAAGCCCTGCTGATGATCCCGATGGGTTTGGGCATGGCGACCGTCAACGCCGGGGTGATGTTCTTTTCCGCCTACGATCCGGCGACTGGAATGGACATCGCCGCTGGTCAGGCTGCGCAACTGCCCGGCACCCTGTTTGTCGCGCCGCTGGCCTCGAATACCGACGCGCTAGTGAACATCCTGCAAATCAACTGGTTGCAGCCGATTTATACCTTAATGTTCAGCAATGGCTTGATCGCCTGTTTTGTGTTCATGGGCATCGGCACCCTGCTGGATGTGGGCTTTGTCATGGCGCGGCCCTTCCAGAGCATGATCATTGCCCTATTCGCCGAGCTGGGGACCGTGTTCGTGTTTCCGATTGCGGTGGCGATGGGCCTGAATCCGGGCCAGGCGGCGGCAGTGGCGACGATTGGCGGCGCGGATGGCCCGATGGTGTTGTTCACCTCGCTGCAACTGGCGCGGGATTTGTTCGTGCCGATTACGGTGGTGGCCTATCTCTATCTGGGGCTGACTTACGGCGGCTATCCGTACCTGATCAAGCTGATGATTCCGGAAAAGCTGCGGGCGTTGCCGATGCCGATGGAGAAAACCCGGACCATTACCTCGAACGAGAAGCTGATCTTTGCGGTAATCGCCTGCGTTCTGCTCAGTCTGCTGTTCCCGGTCGCTTCGCCGTTGTTGCTGTCGCTGTTTGTCGGCGTGGTCATTCGGGAAAGCGATCTGCCGAATTTCTACGAACTGTTCTCCAACACGGTGCTGTACGGCTCGACCTTCTTTCTGGGGTTGTTGCTGGGGGTATTGTGCGAGGCGAACACCATCCTGAATCCGGTGGTGCTGAAATTGCTGGTGCTGGGCATTCTGGCGCTGCTGATTTCCGGGATCGGCGGGATTCTCGGCGGTTATGTGCTGTATTACTGGTCCGGCAAAAAGTACAACCCGGTGATTGGCATTGCCGGGGTCAGTTGCGTCCCGACGACCGCCAAGGTGGCGCAGAAGTCGGTGGGACCGGGGGTCATCATCCTGCCGCACGCACTGGGCGCCAACATCAGCGGCGTCATCACCAGCGCCATTTTTGCCGCAACCTTGATCGCCTTCCTGCTGCCGATGATGCAAAGAGGCTGATTCCAACCCGGCGAGTTGCATCCAGGCAATCCGCCAGTTCCTCCAAGGGGCGAAAAATCTTTCGCCCCTTTCACTTTTCCCACGCTATATCGATCAAATCGCCTGTACGGTATTACAAATACCGCCAATACAGATAGACGGTGCAGATGGCGACCGACATCAACATCATCGGGAACGCTATCAGCAGGAAAGGCACGAAGCGGATCGGCTGGCCGGCGCGTTCGGCGAAGCCAGCCACCACCAGATTGGCGCTGGCGCCGATCAAGGTGCCGTTGCCGCCCAGACACGCGCCCAGCGACAGCGCCCACCACAACGGCATCAAGCCTTCCGGGCCGCCGAAGGTCGGCGCCATCGCTTTAATCAGCGGGATCATGGTGGCGACGAACGGAATGTTGTCCACAAACGCCGACAGCACCGCCGAGGACCACAGGATGGTCATGGTGGTAGCGGTCAGATCGCCGCCGGTCAGCGCCAACAGATGGTCGGCCAGCAGCTTGAGCGCACCGGTGCTGTCCAGGCCATGCACCACAATAAACAGTCCGACAAAGAAGAAAATGGTGATCCATTCGCACTCGGTGAAGGCATGGGTCACCAACTTGGACTGCTCGTCAGCGTTATGCGGCCAGCATTGCAACAGCAGCAGTGCGGCGGCGCCGAATAAGCCAATAGTGGCGGCTTCCAGCCCCAGGGAGCGGGCGAACACGAACGACAGCACCACCACCCCGATCACCGCCAGACACTTCTTCAGCAGCGCCGGGTCGGTAATCGCCTCGCGCTCGTTGAAGTCCATCACCCGCTGGCGGTCTGCCGCCGCCGCTTTGAGATGTCGGCCCCAGACCAAGTACACGGGAACCAGAGTAGCGGCAATAACCACAGCTACCACCGGTGCCAGATTCACCACGAAATCATTGAAGGTCAGCCCGACTGCCGAGCCAATCATGATGTTGGGCGGATCGCCGATCAAGGTGGCGGTGCCGCCGATGTTGGAGAACACAATCATTGAGAATAG
This sequence comes from Candidatus Contendibacter sp., assembly GCA_049290615.1. Lineage (GTDB taxonomy): Bacteria > Pseudomonadota > Gammaproteobacteria > Competibacterales > Competibacteraceae > Contendibacter. The sequence continues at coordinate 8,469 of JBATNZ010000192.1, read as the reverse complement.
ATAGGGATACGCCTTCACCTTGAGTTCTTCAGTGATCAGCAGAGCCACCGGCACGATCAGCAGCACGGTGGTGACGTTATCCAGGAGCGCCGAGACCACGGCAGTCACCACCGACAGCATCGCCAGAATGCCCCACGGGCTGGCGTTGACCTTCTTGGCCGACCAGATCGCCACGTACTGAAACACCCCGGACTGGCGGGTAATCGCGACGATCACCATCATCCCAATCAACAGACCAATGGTGTTGAAATCCACGCCGCGAATCGCGGCTTCCTGATTGAGGATGCCGAAGAAAATCATCAGGCCGGCGGCCAGCAGGGCGACAATGGCGCGGTTGACCCGCTCGGTCATGATCACCACATAGGTGATGACGAAAATCAGGGCGGCTAGCACCATGGAGAAGGTTGAAGCGGCTGCGCTGGTTTCATGCATGTTAGTGGTTCTCCCCCGTCAGTTTTTCCAGCACGTCCCAGAAGGAAACAATGCCCTCCAGCCTGCCACTCTCTTTGTTCACCACCGGCACGCTGGTGGTGCGCCCGTGCAGCATCAGCAGCATGATTTCCATCGCCGGGGTCTCGGGATGCGCGACCTCGTGGATGTTCAGCCAGTTCTGCACCAACTCGTCGCGCCGTCCGCCAAAGCGTTGCGCCAGATCGCGAACGTGTTCGGTGACGAAGGACACGTTATCGAGTCCGTGTTTGTCCAGCACCGCTTTGGGCAGGGTCAATTGCAGCAGCGAATAAATGCTGAAGGTGCCGAGGTAGCGACCCTGCTCATCCACCACCGGCAAATGGCGCAGGTGGTGTTTAAGGATCTGGTCGGCGGCGGTCGCCACCGTATCCGACGGACGCAACGTCATCGGATTGGGGTTCATCAGGGTTTTTGCAGTCATGGAAAGTCCTGGTGGAGTAAGAAGGATAGGGAACGGTTTCAGGGCGTGGTCACAACCGAGAACAGCCAATCCCTTCGATGGTTTAATCGGGAAACAGGCCGGGCGTCAAGGTTCCGGTGGTTTCATGAATGGCGGGTTTTCCGTAGCTCCGGTCAGCGCCCACAGTGTAGATGATGAGGACGCGATCGGTGGGGATGTGCGGGGTGATATAGCAATCCTATTTGAGTTGTGGATTTTCCCCTCCTTGGCTAAGGAGGGGTGGCCCGAAGGGCCGGGGTGGTTCGACCCGGAGCTGCCCCATGGCTAACGATGGTGGTTTCACGCCAACCACCCCGGCGCTAACGCGCCACCCCTCCTTGAAAAGGAGGGGAATCACTCCCATCCGCCCCGCGCATCGCGTCAAGGCAGGCTCTTGCGCAGTACCCGGCGATAAACCCGCCAGACACCGAACAGATTGACGCCCAGCCATGCGCCAGTGAGGCCCAGAGCGAGCGCGGCGGGATAGGTAAAGGGGGGATAAACGGCGGCGGTCAGCAGCAATAACAGCGCCGCCAGAAAGGATTGCCACTGTCGCCGAACAGGCGCATCTGGCAGCAACTGCTTCATGTGGGGCGCTTTTGCCCGCCCGAGCAGTTGCGCCTGCAAGTGAAACCAGGCCAGGAACGGCACGATTTTGTACAACATGCCGTTGATCACGCCGACCGCGAAACCGAAGATCAGCAGGATTCCCAATAACCATTCAACCGTTGACCAGGGCATCAGCGCCGGGACGAACGAGGCCGCCAGCCATAGCGCCGCGCTCGCCAACAAACTGATCATGCTGATTCGCCAGTACGAGAGAATCGGATCGCCAATTTTGCGGCGACGCTGGTTTAACAAATGCAGCGTCATCCCGGCGAAAACGGCGACGCCAAGCGCCAGCGCCACTCCCGCTATTTGCGCCGCAGTTTCCCAGTTGCCAAGAATCAACGCTGACCATACCGCCAACATCACAGCCATCAACGGCGCGAATCCACGACTCAGCCAGCGCGGGTAAGACGGGGTGATATGAAACATCGGCACGACCTGATCCGCGATCCCCGCCACCAGCAGCACCGTCCAGCCCACCAGCCCCCAGACTGCGTGCAAGGTGGTGAACGTCACCACCGGCAGACTCAAGCCCCAGCCGAAATAACCGCCCAACAGCAAGCCCAGCGCCACCGTGACCAGCAACGCGCCCAAGGCGCAGCGCACTGCGATCACCGTCCCACTGGTCACGGGCGCGCGCCACACCGCGAGAGTGAACGCGATCAGCGCCACGCCAAACCCCACCCCCAGCAACCCCAGCGCGATGTGAAACCCGACCGGGATGCCAAGCAAAAATGCGCCGGCCAACGCCAGCGCACCCAAAGTCAGCGGCAGATGAATCAGCGCCGCCGTCCACCGTGGGCGCGGCACGGCAACTCCTACGACGACCGGCAGAATTTGCAGCAACGCGCCCAGCATGACTTGCGCCATGAAGCCCAACGTCAGCAAATGAGTGAGCGCCAGCGGGGCCGGCAGCCAGCGGCTGGCGAAAAATTCCGGCCCTTGCCAAAGCAGCACTGCCGCCGCCAACACCAGAAATCCCGGCGCAGTCAGGAAAAATCGCAGCGGCACATCGAAAGGCGGCGCTTGTTCCAGAGAGAGTCCGACCGGATTCATGGCGGCAAAATCAGAATTTCAAAATCGCCGTTTGCGACCTCGGTAACCTCATAGCAGTAGTGATGGCGGCTCAGAATGTCGTACAGCGGATAGGGCTGACGGTGAATCAAAAATCGCAACCGTTGCCCCGGTTGCAACGTATCCAGTGCCGTCAGCACCCGCTCCAGCGGTTCCGGATGCTCCAGCCCCCGCCCATCCACCACGATCTCGGACGGATTCATGTCGGCCAGCTCGTCGGAAGATCCCGCATGGCCTGGAGCACCGCTTCGACGGCGCCGCCCAGAAATCGATCGCACATCGGGTAAAGAATCTGCTCCTCCTTGATATTGTGCTGCTGCATCAGGATCAGCAGCGTTTCCGCCTGCCCCAGAAAATCCTCCAGATCGCCGCGGGCAAGCGCGTCATCCATCTCGGCGAGCGCTTCCCGCATTTGCCGGTGCTCCAGCCGCATCACCTGCGTCGGACCCATGGCGTTGCCGCTGGCCTGTTCGAAGGCGGGAAACAGCAGTGCCTCTTCCTTGTGGAAATGATGCTCCATCGCGGCCTGAAACTGCCGGAAACGCGCGCGGCAGCCGGCTAGATCACCCGTTTGAGCCGCCTCTTCGGTGACGGCGAAATTCTCATCACAGCAGCGATGCTCGGCGGTGAGAAACTCGGCGATAGCAGTCATGATTTCTCTCCCTGGCTCAATGGATTGTCAGCGATTGTGCTGGGTACAAGGCAGGCATTCCTTGACCTTCGTCAAGGAATGATAGCCGCATTTTTTGGAACATGGCTGCTGTTCCCGCCTGAATCGAACCCAGCCTGCTTACCACCTATCAGTTCCTCATGACCGTGCGGGCATGTCCCGAAGACTTGCCGCGTCAGTTGTTGCGGCTGTATACCCACCTGACCTACTGAAGCGGAGGCGTCCCCTGAACGAATCGCGAGCATTGGCCGAAATGGTACGTGCTGCTTGTATCGAAGCAGCGCTGGCAACCTACGAGGAAGGCGGCGTTCTCGGCCTGTGCGCCGAGGGGCGCTGGGAATACGCGATTTCCGCGCTGCGGCAACTGGACGTGGGCGCTTTGGTTGCGACCCATGCAACTGGGCCAACTATTGGAGAGCATGACGGCAACCGGCCTGAGCTCTCTTCCGGCCAACCACCGTAGCTGCTCATTGCAACCAAGCAAATTGATTGGGAATGACTCCTGACCCTCTACTCCCACGCCGCCAGATCGGCGCGGACGATCCGCACCCGCCGCAGGATCGCCTCCCGTTTGAGATTGAACAGCACCATCCCCACCGTGATCACCGTTCCCAGCCCCAGCAGGATTAGCGCCCGGCTCAGGCTCTGTTCGGGGTAAAACCGGACCAATTGCCCGGCCACGTTCAGCACCAGGAACGCCACCCCGGCGTAGAGAAAGGCGCGGATGCGCAAGGCAACGCCAGCGACAATCCCGACCAGCGCCAAAGCCAGCGCCAGCACGAACACGCTCAACTCCGGCCGCAGAAACACATCGAGTCCCGCCCCGGCGTACAGTACGCTCAAGGCCGCCAACCGCGCTCCGTTCAGCACCTTGGGGCGCAGTTCCCGCCGGTGCAGATGCAGCAGCACCAGCACCGACACCGCCGCTGGCACGATGTAGAACTGCCACAACCCATGGCGCTCCGCCCACAGCGGCGCCCAGAGATAGATCGCCCCGTTCAGCGCCAGTACGCCCAGATACAACGGCCAGGGATTGCGCAGCGCGCTGGCCAGCGACAGGTACAGCACGGCGGCGGCCAGCAATGTTCCACCGGTCCAGACCGAGGCGAGCTGCCACGGCGTGGTGGCCAGCGCCAGCAGTGGTAGCCACAGTGCGAGCCGGTACAGCGGCGGCGAACCGGTGAACTGATACAGCAGGAAGGCGGCATAGCTCGCCGCCATGAGAACGACGGTATCGCCGACCGCGAACGGGGTTAAGCCCAGCACCAGCAACCGTCCGTAAGCCGCCAGCAATCCCAGCAGCAACGCGGTCGCGTAAATCCAGTTCGGCTCGTCCGTCCGCCGCCAGGCGCGCGTCAATGTCAGACCCGCCAGCATCAGCAATGCCGCGCCCGCCGCCAACGGATCGGCGGGAACGCCGAACCGCCACGGCGACGGTCCCCACCCGGCCAGATGCGCCACTACCGCGTAACCGTGCAGCCCCAGCCAGAGCAGGCCCAGCGCCAGCAACCACCGGTTCACCCCGCCAAACGCCTGTTCCAGGTCGTAAACCCGGCTGAACCGCTCCGAATCCGTCTCGGGATCGGCGGCGTCCAGCCAAGCCGCCAGCCGTGGTCGAAGCGCCATGAGTCCCAGCATCAGCAACACCGTCTGCGCGGCGTACCAGGGCGCCAACCCGATCCACGGCGTCCAGGCGAACGCTGCCGCACCCGTCAACCAGGCCGTATGACTACCGGCCAGCGCCAGCGCCAGTCCCAGATTCAGCCAGAACGGCAGCCCCTGCCACCAGCCCCGCGCCAGCGTCACCACCGCCAGCGTCAGCAGGGTCACGGTGCAAACCGCCCAGTGGGAACCGGCCACCAGCAGCAGCAAACCCAGGCTCGCCGCCGGCAGGATGGTCAACCACAGGGTCAGCGCCGAACGCCAGACCTCCCAGCGGCGCGGCCCGTACCGCCACGCCAGCAGCAGCGCGCCGTTCCACAGCGCGACCGCCAGCGGCAATCCAACCAGCGGCGCGGCCCCATCCAGCAGGGCGGCCAGCATCGTCGCGCCGAACGCCGCCAACAACACATGCGCGGTCAGCAACTCCGGCCGCCGCCGAAAAGCATGGCCCGCCGTCGCCGCCAGCAGCAGCGCCAGTCCGGTCAACGCCCAGGACGACCGCTCCAGCAGGAACGCGCCATCCCACAACAGGCCGCCGGCCTCCAGCAGCAGCAAGCGCGCCAGCAGCAGAATCAGCACTGCGAACGGCGTCCAGAACAGCGGCGTTTCCAGTTCGGCTTGCCGCCAGCGCAACCCGTGCGCCAGCCTTTGGCCATGCCGTCGCCACAGCGGAACCAGCAGAAACAGCAGATTCAACCCGATCAGCGCGATGGCAAACCCGCGCATCAAGGCGGCTTGCCCATAACCGCGGCCCCACCAAGTCCACTCCAATGCGCCACTGGCCAGCAAACCGCTCGCCGTCAACATCCCCACCGCCAGCCAGGCCATGCCGGGCCACGCCGTATTGCGCAACAGCAGGAACAGATACAGCGCCAGCCCAGCCAACAGCGCGGCCAGCGACGGTACGCCAGCCAGCGCGCCGACTGTTCCACCGCCCAGCACGCTCGCCAAGCCCAGCAGCGGCCAAAACGCCGGTTCCACCGCCCAGCCCGGCCAGCGGCCATTCCAACGTGGCAGCAGCAGATTGCCGCCGCACCAGAGCGCGTAACCCCAGGCGATGGCCAGCCAGGCGCCCTCCCGCGCGTTGAAGCCGAGCCTGTCCGCCAGGCTCCCGACCAGGGCGCTCAGCAGCACGGGCAAACCTAAACCACGCCAGACAGCGGCGTTCGACCAGGGCCGCGCCACCGGAAACAGGGCGACGCACAGCAGCGCCAGCAAGCCCGGCAGGCGGGGATCGGCGGCCAGAAATCCCAGCGCCGCGCCCGCCAGCGCCAGGATGTACAGCAAGCCACCGGTCACGGCCAGCGGCGCGCGCCAGTACGCCAGCGACATGGCGGCCCGCTCCGCTTCCAACCCAACCGCCACCACCGCCATGACCAGACTCAACATCGCGTTGAGCAACGGCTGGCCCAAGCCAAACAGCGCGATCGGCGCCAGCCAATGACCAGTCAACCAGACGCCAACCGTTAGCGTGACCAACGCGGCGTAGGCATATTGTGTGGATCGGTCCTGCCAGCTCGCCAGCCCGAACAGCAGCAGGCTCAGCGCCAGGGCCGGCCACAGTTCCGGCGCCGGCCAGCCCGACAACGCCAGCGCCGGGCTGGCCGCCACCACCACCACCGCGATCAGCAGCGCGCCGTCGCGCAGGCTCTCCTCCACCTGCCGGCGACCACCAGCGCCGCCGGGCATGGTGAAACGCAGCACCCGCACCACTCGCCAAACCAGCGGTTTAGCGAGTGCCGCGCTTCCCAACCGCCAGACCAGCAGCGCGTACAACACCGCCGCCACGCCCAGCCATGGCAGCGTCCATCCGGCCCGGTCCAGGCCGACCAGCAACCCCGCCAAACCCAACAGCAGCGGTAACGCCGCCCAGCGGAACAGATGGAAATGACCGATCAGCAACCCGCCGGTCAGCATCGCCAACCCGGCCGCCCATGGCCATTGCCATACCATCTCGCCCGCCACCCACCGCTGGCCGAGATGAATCAGGCCAATCACCCACAGCAACGCCATGGCCTGTTCCAGCGGCGCGTACACCAGTGAAACAGGACGGAATTCCGTTTCCCCTCCTTGGCTAAGGAGGGGTGGCGCGAAGCGCCGGGGTGGTTCGAACGCGCTAGCTTCACGATGATCTTTTTCAAGACGATCCAGCCCGTCTTCCAGCACCTCGCGGAACCGCGAACGCCGCGCCAGCCACCACAGGAATGCCCACAGCGCCAGAACCGCCGCGAATTCGCCCAAGCCGGCGCTCGGGCCGGGAAAATAGCCGCGCTTGACCAGCACGCCGATGCCGCCCGCGCACGCCAGCACCCCGTAGAACAGCGCCTGCTGGCGCAGACCCAGACTCAGCCACAGCAACAGCCCGCCCGCCAGCGCCAGCAGCAGGATCGGTTCCCACTGCCCCAGCAGCGCCGGCCACAGCGCCATCCCTCCCAACGCCAGTGCCAGGATCACGTTCAACAGCGCGCCAGCAATGAACACCGTCCGGCTGATCGATACTTGCCGGCGGTCGCGCAGGCCCAGCGCGGTCCACAGCGCCGCCAGCGCCAGCAGGCCGAACGCGGTGCGCGATTCCCAAACCAGCGGCATCCAGTCCGGGGCGTAGGCAACCGCCGCCGTAGCCAGAGCGACCACGCCGACATCGGCCCAGGCCCAGCGCGGGTCCGCCTCCGGCAACACCAGCGCCAGCCGCACCGCGACATAGGCCAGCACCGCCGCGGCAGTGACGGTAGCAAAACCGAGCCACCCCGGCGTGGTCCAGACCAGACTCCAGGCCGTCAGACCGACCAACAGCAATCCAAACGCGACCAGAGACTGCAAAGCGATGGCGCGCGAGCGGGAACCCACCCAGCGGCATAGCCCCAACAACGCCAGCAAACCCGGCAGGCTGGCGAGTCCGTGCCAGGCCGGTGGCAGCATGTTCAGAACGCCGTACCCGTACAACCCGGCCACGCAGCCGAACAGCAGATACAGTGGCGGCAAGGTCCGGTAGCGCCAGGTCACCCAACCATACAGCACCGCGCCCAGCGCCAAGGTCAGCATCGCCGTCGGTGTGGTCTGGATGGCGACCGCCACCGCCACCGCCGACAGCCCGTAGAGCGCAAAGCTGAACCGGGACAGGAAAGCGTACTTGTGGACCCAGTCCTTGAACGCTGCGTCCACCGGGAACAGCAGCCCGCACAGCGCCATCAGGAACGGTCCCGCGTAGCCGGCCGGCAGCGGCGCCGGCCAACTCCAGGTCAGGTGAACGAACGACACCGCCGCCGTGTAAACCAGCAAGCCGGCGGCGTAATAGGTGGTCAGCCGCCGGTCCACGAACAGCCGCCGCAACCACTCGCCCACGAAGGCCCACAGACCATAACCGAGCAGCCCCAGCAGCACGACATGCACCGCCGCCAGTCCCGGCCAGTCCGGCGCGACCACCGCCAGGGGCGCGGCCAGTTGCATCGCCGCCAGCGCCGTCAGCAGCCAGGGGTAGCGCCCCATCAGCGCCCGATCCATCAGGCCGCTGACCAGCAGCGCGGCCCAGGCGAACGCCGCCAGC
>JBATNZ010000191.1:0-2828 GCA_049290615.1 Candidatus Contendibacter sp. | reverse complement strand
CGCGCATGATGTCTTCGATGGTTTGGCCGGGCATGGGGTCGGGGCTGAAACCGACGAAGTAGCAGGGATGGCCGGCGCGCATCGCCACGCCCAACTCGCTGTCGGCCTTGAAGCCGCCAATGCCGGGGCCGTGGCCAGCCCGCGGGTCGACCACCACGAAGGGGCGTTTCTTCGGGTCGATCACCACTCCTTCCGGCGGCTTGACCCGCACCAGCCCGTAATTGACCGGCCGTGCGAAGGTGCGGCCGTCCAACACCAGTTCGGCATCGAAGCTCAGGACGTGCGGCACCGCCTTGGCTTTCTGCGCGTAGTATTGGTCGCTGCGCTGGCGCAGCACGTCCCAGAATAAAATGGTGCGCTGCCAGCCATCGACCCAGTAATCAACGGCCTGTTGGGCAACGGCGGGCAGGACTGGTTGGGTGGAGAGGATGGGGAGGGATGGGGATGGGTCGGTCATGGGTCAAACTCCTCAGGAACTGTGGAATTGCTCCGCTGGTAGCGGGTCAGGCATCTGGATGAGGTGAGCGGGGACACAGGCCTGGTCGCTGACCGTGCGACTCTGGGGGGAAGGCGAAACTGGCTTCGCTCAGGGTCGTGATGTTCATCGGTTAATTTCCTCGTGGAGTCGCTGAACGCCTGGAGAGCGGTCTGGGCGATGTCGCCCAGCGCATGATCCGTGAAATAGGCCATGCGCGAGGCAACAATCACCTTGGGGAAGATACGGGATCAGCGATTGATCCAGCCGCCACCGCCGCCGCGGCGGTTGACCCAACCGCCACCGCCACCACCGCCGTTGACCCAACCGCCACCGCCACCGCCACCGTTGACCCAACCGCCGCCACCACCACCGCCGTTGATCCAGCCGCCGCCGTAACCGCCGCGACGGTTGGCCCAAGCGCCGGCACTGGCCCGATGGGAAACCGTCAGCCCACCGCCCAGTAGCACTCCGCCAATCACCGCCTGCGACCATTTGCCCAGACCGCGGAGAAATGCGCGTCGTTCCTGTACTTCCGGGGAATTCGTTAATTCGAGAGGCTGTGTATTCTGCTGATCGGTCATGGCTGTTCTCCGCTCACGGGGCTTTCTTCGGGGCCGTGGCGGGCGGGGCCGTCGGCGCAGCGCCTGCCGGCGGCGGCGCATCGCCACTGGTCAGGTTGGAAAAGTGCAGGGTCTGAAACTTCCAGCCTCCTTTCTCCTTCTTGAGCACCGCCGAGACGTTCAACACATACTCCCGCGTTTTGCCGTCTGGGGTAATATCCTGCATGTTGCACGAGGCAACCAGCCAAGCGACCTCGCCATGGTGACCGCCGGAGGTGTCCGAGCATGCATGTTTTAACGATCCGGCCTTGAAATCCTTCAAAAATTCTTTGTAAGCGGTTTCAACCTCCGCTTTGCCCTTCCAGAATTCGCCGGGGCCGGTGCCCATCATCACGATGGTGGGATCGTCGGCATAGAGCGCCAGCAATGCCTTGAGGTCCTGCGTTTTCATGGCCTCGTCGTGCTGGTTCAGCACGGCCTTGACCTCTTCCTTGACCGGGTCGGTCTCTGGCGGTTGGGCCGCCCAGACCGGCGTCGTCAGAGCCCAGGCCAGGGTTGCGGCAAGCAAACTGCGATAGTTACGGGGGCAATGTTTTTTCATTGAAAAAGTCCTCTTTGTTGATGATGCCAAGATTTCAATTCAAGCCAGAGTCTTGCGTGTGCCGTTGCCAACCTTCAAGGCTGAGGGCCGGTTGCTTTGCCATGAAACGAGGATGAGCTTACCGCACTTTCAGTATAGAAATATTTCCTGAATCCACGGTGAACGCACCTTCGTTTTGACTGAATCGCTCTGGACGCGCCTGCGCCAGCGGGCGGCGGCCGACCGGACGCCGGCCGAAGAAATCGGCGACCTCTACGCCGCGCGCACGGCGGGGCGGCCGGTCGATCTGTGAAAATCCTGGTTTGGTCAGGATTTGATAGGTGTGTTGGGGGTTTGTTTCAATTCCACGGAAGAGGGGCGGAAACGGCGGTTCAGATCGCGCCTCAGAGACTGTACAAGAACCCCTCGCCCGCTTGCGGGAGAGGGGCAGGGGTGAGGGTTTCTTTTCAAAGGGTTAGCTCACGAGAGGCTGTATAAAAACGCCTCTCAGGTTCGGTCGGTCGGATCTCGGCGTAGGTGGGCGTAGGGCGGCAAGGTCTGCACACGCGGATCCTCGATTGGCCCGCCAACGGTGAAGTGGTACAGCGACTGCCACGCCAACCCGTCGAGTCCCAACAACCGATGCAGGGCATCGTCGAAGAAGCAGCCGATGCCGGTAGCGCGAAGGCCGACGGCCTCCGCTTCCAGATAGAGGATCTGCCCCAGCAGTCCCGTTTCCCAGAACAGTTCCCGGTACACCCACGGCGCATCCTGGAGCGGACCGGCGAACGCGGTCAGAAAGCCGAGCGCGAAACAGGAATCGGCGGCGATATCTTGATGGCAGGAAATCACCCGCGCCGCGCCGCGGGCATCGCCCACGGTCAGCTTGTAAAGCGGCAGGTGCTCCGGCGCCTGCTCGACCCGCGACCAGGCCCACTCGCCATGCAGCGCCTGGCGCAGTTCCACCAACGCTCCCACGCTCCGCGCCAGCAGGTAGAGACCGGGCGGAATCCCGTCGATCCGGTGCGCGAACAGCAGCGGATGCACGCGCGGCGGCACCGGCCAGGCATCGAGCGGCGGTACGTCCTGGCGCGGCAGCAGCGCGTCCAGCATCCCGAACCAGCGTTCAGCGGTCAACGTGGTCACGCCATCGAACGCCACCGCGCTGCGCCGCTGGCGGATCAGCGTCGCGGCGCGGGCACGACAGTTG
>JBATNZ010000190.1:0-11253 GCA_049290615.1 Candidatus Contendibacter sp. | reverse complement strand
AGAGACTGTACAAGAACCCCTCGCCCGCAAGCGGGAGAGGGGCAGGGGTGAGGGTTTCTTTTCAAAGGGTTAGCTCACGAGAGGCTGTATAAAAACGCCTCTAAGGAGGGGTGGCGCGAAGCGCCGGGGTGGTTGGAGCGTTTCGGTCGGCTTGAGTTTTTATCCAGCCTCCAAGGCGGTAACAATTTGAAACAGATGCGTTTCCGTGCGTTTCACTCTGAAACATCCGGATCTTTGTCGGATTGAACACGATAATCCTTCAGGCGGCGCCATAAGGTGGTGCGACTGATCTCCAGTTCACGGGCGACCAGATTCAGGTTGCCTTGCTGGCATTCGAGCAGTCTCTCGATTTCCGCCCGTTCGATCTGTTCCAGCCTGGTCATGCCATTCATATTCATGGGTAAGATGGGCAGCCACTCGCCGCGCGATTGCCCTGTGATGCGACGGCGATCACTTGACGGCTCCGAAGCCAGACCAGAAACAAACCACGAAATCAGCCCTTTTAACGTATTTATAACTAATTTATTATCAAGCACTTTTTCAAGCTTTGGAGCCCACGATCATGCTCGTCGATCAGGTCTTCCGCCGCTTTACCGAAGTCGGGTCGCGGGTGAGAGGAATTTTCTGGCTGTTGGTGTTGTTGCAGATCCCCGCCGCCTGGGCCGCCTGCGACGACCCACCCGCCCGGCGGGTCAGTTGGTTGCGCTGTGACAAGCAGGGCGCCGATCTGCAAGGGGCGGACTTGCGCGAGGCGGTGCTGACCCAGGTCAACCTGAGCGATGCCAAGCTGGCCGGCGCGCGGCTGAGCGGCGCGGATTTGGGTGGCGCGATACTCGGTCGGGCCGATTTTTCCGGCGCGGTGCTGGCGGGCGCGCGGCTGGTCTCGGCGAAGCTGGATCAGGCCGTGTTCGCCGGCGCCAACATGGCCGGCGCGCGGCTGGAGCGGGCGGTGCTGGCCCAGGTCAACCTGAGCAACGCCGACCTGAGCGGGGTACAGATGTATCAGGCCAACCTCGCCGGCGCCAATCTGAGCGGCGCCAATCTGAGCAGGGCCACGCTGGCGCAGGCCGATTTGACCGATGCCAGACTGGCGGACGCGAACCTGAGCGGCGCGGTGCTAAGCCGGGCGATTTTGGAAAACGCGGTGCTGAGCGGCGCCAATCTCCATGGCGCCAAACTGGACGGGGCAACGTTGTTGAATGTGGATTTCACCGGCGCCAACTTGGCCGAAGCGACGCTGGCCGATGCCCGGATCGACGGCGCCCGCTTCACCGACGCCAAGCTCGACAGCACGATCTGGGTGGGCCGCCAGCGCTGCCGACCGGGGTCGGTGGGGGAATGTCGTTAGGGTTGCAACGAGCGTTCGCGGACCTACTGGCACCATCGCCTGGGTCTTGCTCGACCCGACTGTGCCCGCTCTGCCAAAACGGCGGCTCGGATGAGCCGCACCTTTCATCTCGGACCCAAGCCGCTTGCCTGTCGGGCCAGCGCCGTCACGGTCCCCCAATCGCCGGTCGCCAGCGCGGTTTTGGGCGTGAGCCAGGACCCGCCGACGCAGGCGACGTTGGGCAGCGCCAGGAAATCCGGCGCGGTCTCCACGGTAATGCCCCCGGTCGGGCAAAAGGTCACGTCCGGGAACGGCCCGGCCAGCGCCTGCAACATCCCGATGCCGCCCGCCTGCCGGGCCGGGAACAACTTCAGTTCGCGGAAACCGGCGAGCCGGGCGGCGATCACGTCGGACGGCGTCATCACCCCCGGCAACAGCGGCAGGCCACTTTCCCAGGCGGCTTCGATCAGCGCCGGAGTTAAACCGGGGCTGACCCCGAACCGGGCGCCGGCATCCCGCGCTTCGGTAAAGTCTTCGGGACGGGTGAGGGTGCCGACTCCGACGATGGCTTCCGGCACCTCGCGCGCCATCGCCCGAATCGCCGCCAGCGCCACGGGAGTGCGCAAGGTCACTTCCAGTACCCGCACGCCGCCCGCGACCAGGGCTCTGGCCAGGGGGACGGCGTGGGCCAGATCCTCGATGACGATGACCGGAATCACCGGACCGACGCGCATGACCTCCAGCACGTTCAATGCGTTCATGGCGCATCTCCTTTGGCGAAAACGAAATGATTGTGGACCGGCGCGGCGTGGGGAGTAGCCGTTCCCGCCGCCTCCGGCGCTGAAAAGGAGATCGCCCCCTGCTCCGCCCCGGTTGCGTTGGCGCGGAACACGGCGAACAGTTCGCGTCCCAAGCCGTGCTGGCACTCGCTCAAATCCACCGATTCCGGCTCGCGTTCGGCCCACTCTTGGGCGGAGACCCGCGCTTCGAGAACGCCGCGCTCGCCATCGAGCAGAATGATATCGCCGCTGCGAACCTTGGCCAGAGGCCCGCCGGCCAGACATTCCGGCGTGACGTGAATCGCCGCCGGCACCTTGCCGGATGCGCCCGACATGCGACCGTCGGTGACCAGCGCCACCTTGAACCCCTCGTCCTGCAACACACCCAGCGGCGGCGTCAGCTTGTGCAATTCCGGCATTCCGTTGGCGCGCGGCCCTTGGTAGCGCACCACGGCCACGAAATCGCGTTTCAGTTCGCCCCGGTCGAACGCGGCCATCAGTTCTTCCTGATCGTCGAACACGAGCGCGGGCGCTTCCACGACCCGATGCTCGGGCTTGACCGCCGAGGTCTTGATCACCGCCCGGCCCAGATTGCCGCTCAACAATTTCAATCCACCGTCGGGACTGAACGGCCGCGCGGCGGGACGCAACACGCTGTCGTCGCCGCTCTGCTTCGGCGCCGGCCGCCAAGCCAGTACCCCGTTGTCCAAATATGGCTCCTCGCGGTAACGCGCCAGACCTTCGCCGGCGATGGTCAGCACGTCACCGTGCAGCAAGCCGGCGTCGAGCAACTCGCCGACGAGAAAGCCCATGCCGCCGGCCGCGTGGAAATGGTTCACGTCGGCCTTGCCATTGGGGTAGATTTTGGCGAGCAGCGGCACCACGGCGGACAAGTCGCTGAAGTCGTCCCAGTTGATCGAAATCCCGGCGGCATGGGCGATGGCGACCAAGTGCAGGGTGTGATTGGTGGACCCGCCCGTCGCCAACAGGCCGACGATCCCGTTGACGACCGCCCGCTCGTCGATGATCCGACCGACCGGGAGGTACTCGTCGCCGAGCGCGGTAATCCGCGCCGCGCGCTTCGCCGCCGCCCCGGTCAGCGCGTCGCGCAACGGCGTGTTGGGATTGACGAAGGCCGCGCCGGGCAGATGCAGGCCCATCACTTCCATCAACATCTGATTCGAGTTGGCAGTGCCGTAAAAGGTGCAAGTCCCCGGCCCGTGATAAGCCTTCGATTCCGCCTCCAGCAGCGCGTCGCGCCCGACCAGGCCTTGAGCGTACCGTTGGCGGATTTTCGCCTTCTCGTCATTGGCCAAGCCCGAAGTCATCGGCCCGCCGGGCACGAAAATCGCCGGCAGGTGGCCGAAGTGCAAGGCGCCGATCAGCAGCCCCGGCACGATCTTGTCGCAGACGCCCAAGCACAACACTGCGTCGAACACGTTGTGCGAGAGTGAAATCGCCGTCGCCATCGCGATCACGTCGCGCGAGAACAGCGACAGTTCCATGCCCGGCTGGCCCTGGGTGACGCCGTCGCACATGGCCGGCACGCCGCCGGCGAATTGCGCCACCGCCCCCGCCTCGCGCGCCGCCTGCTTGATCAGGGCGGGAAAGCGCTCCAGCGGTTGATGCGCGGACAGCATGTCGTTGTACGAGGAGACGATGGCGATATTCGGCCAGCGCGCCTCGCGCAGGATCGACTTGTCGTTCGGATCGAAGGCGGCGAAGGCGTGGGCGAGATTGGTGCAGGATAGGCTTTTGCGGACTGGGCCGGTCCGACGCGCCTGTTCGAGTCGCGCCAGATAGGCGGAACGGGTCGGCGCGCTGCGCTGGCGGATGCGGTCGGTCACCGCCGCCACGGTGGGATGAAGCGTCATGGTGAAACCTCCTGAATCATGGGTTGCGATTGGGCCGCCGACGTTGCGCCCTCCCCCGATCCGAGCGCGGACCTCTGCCGCTGGAAGGCGGCGATGGCGCGGTATTCCGGTTCCAGCTTGGTCGGGATGCTGAGATAAATCGGCAGCAACCGCTGGTAAATCGCCACGTTCCCGGCAATTGGCGCGTGACGGTGGGTCGCGCCCACCATCCCGGCGATGACGTCCAGGGAATCGACGCGGCCCAGCGCGTAGAGTCCCAGCACCGCCGCGCCCAGGCAGGAACTCTCGAAGCTCTCCGGCACCACCACTTCGCGATTGAAAATATCCGCCATCATCTGCCGCCATAACCCGGAGCGGGCAAAGCCGCCGGTGGCCTTCATCGTCTGGGTGGGGCCGATCAGCGCCTCCACCGCCGGCAGGATGCTGTACAGGTTGAAAATCACCCCTTCGAGCACGGCACGAATCAGGTGCTCCTTGCGGTGGTGCATGGCCAGCCCGAAGAAGGAACCGCGCAGGTTGGCGTTCCACAGCGGCGCGCGCTCGCCGGCCAGATAGGGATGGAACAGCAGCCCCTCCGCGCCGGGCGCAACCCGTTCGGCGATCCGGGTCAGCACTTCGTAGGGGTCGATGCCCAGCCGTCGAGCGGTCTCCACCTCGGACGCCGCCAATTCGTCGCGCACCCAGCGAAACACGATGCCGCCGTTGTTGACCGGCCCGCCGATCACCCAGTGTCGGTCGGTGAGGGCGTAGCAGAAGGTGCGTCCGGACGGATCGGTGACGGGCCGGTCCACCACCGTGCGCATCGCGCCGCTGGTGCCGATGGTGACCGCGACTTCGCCCGGGCCGATGGCGTTGACCCCCAGATTGGAGAGCACGCCATCGTTGGCGCCGACCACGAACGGTGTGTTAGGCAGCAGGCCGAGTTCCCGCGCTATTCCCGGTTCGAGCCCGGCCAGGTGGAAAGTCGTGGGCACGGGCTCGGCCAATCGGTCCGGGGTGATGCCGGCGACGGCCAGGGCTTCGGCGTCCCAGTCCAGTCGAACGAGGTTGAACAGGCCGGTGGCCGAGGCGATGGAGTAGTCCACCACGTAGCGCCCGAACAGCCGGAAGAACACGTATTCCTTGATGCCGATGAAGCGCGCGGCACGGGCGAACACTTCCGGCCGTTCGTGCCGCAGCCAGACCAGCTTGGCCAGCGGCGACATGGGGTGAATCGGGGTACCGGTGCGCTGGTAAATCGCCAAACCGCCCAAATCACGCTTGATGCGCTCGGCCCAGTCCACCGCCCGGTTGTCCGCCCAAGTGATGCTGCGGGTGAGCGGATTGCCGTCCTGGTCGACGGCGATCACGCTGTGCATGGCGGCGCTGAAGGCCACGCACACCACGTCGGCCGGCGCGGCGCGGGCCTTGCGCGCCGCCTCGCGGATGGCGACCAGCACCGCGCGGTAGATTTCATCCGGGTCCTGTTCCGCCGCCGCCGGGGTGGGGGTCAGCAGCGGATACTCGACCGCGTGGTGGGCGATCACTCGTCCGTCGGTGTCGAACACGACGGCCTTGGTGCTGGTGGTGCCGATATCGACACCGATGACCTGGCTGGACATGACTCGATCTCCTGCTTGGACCTTAGACAAACGCTGCCAGGATCATGATGAAGATGATGGCCACGACCGAGATGAGGGTCTCCATCACCGTCCAGGTCTTGAAGGTCTCCACCACCGTCATGTTGAAGTACTGCTTTACCAGCCAGAACCCGGCGTCGTTGACGTGGGACAGGATCAGCGAACCGGCGCCGGTCGCCAGCACCAGCAGTTCCTTGTTGACGCCGGGAACCATGGTGACCATGGGCGCCACAATGCCCGCGCCGGTGATGGTGGCGACGGTGGCGGAACCGGTGGCGATGCGGATCAGACCCGCCACCACCCACGCGAGCAGGATGGGGGAAAACTGCGCCTGCACCGCGAGTTGGCCGATGGCGTTGCCGACGCCGCTGGCCACCAGCATTTGCTTGAAACCGCCACCGGCGCCGATGATCAGAATGATGGCCGCGGTCGGGGCCAGGCTGGCGTCCAGAAACTTGAGCACCTGCTTGCTGTTGAACCCCCGGGCGTAGCCGAAGGTGTAGATGGCCAGCAGCAGCGCCGCCAGCAGCGCGGTGATGGGGTGGCCGATGAAGTCCATCCACTGGCGGAACAGGTTCTTGTCGTCGAACGCGATATCGGCGAAGGTCTTGAGCAGCATCAGGAACACCGGCAGCAGCACGGTCACCAGCGTGACGCCGAAGCCGGGAAGCTCTCGCCCCTCGGGCTCGTGCGCCAACTGCTCCATCAGCTCTGGCGAGGGGGTGCCAGGCACGTATTTCGCGATGAAGCTGCCAAAAAGCGGCCCGGCGATGATCGCGGTGGGCAAGCCGACCAGCAGGCCGTAGAAAATGGTCTTGCCGATGTCGGCGCCGAAGATGCCGATGGCCAGCAGCGGGCCGGGATGCGGCGGCACCAGCCCATGCACCACCGACAGGCCAGCGAGCAGCGGGATGCCGATCTTGACCAGCGAGATGCCGGTCCGTTTGGCGACGATGAACACCAGCGGGATCAGCAGCACGAAACCGATCTCGAAGAACAGCGGGATACCGACCAGAAAGGCGGCGAACATCATCGCCCAATGCACGCGCTTTTCGCCCAGAGCGCCGATCAGGGTGCGCGAAATTTGGTCCGCGCCGCCGGATTCCGCCATCAGTTTGCCGAGCATGGTGCCCAGCCCGAGCACGATGCCGACGAACCCCAGCACGCCGCCGAAGCCGTCCTGGAAGGATTTCATCACCTTGTCCACCGGCATCCCGGAGGTCAGGCCGAGAAACCCGGCGGCGAGGGTGAGGGCAATGAAGGGATGAACCCGAAACTTGGTGATCAACAGGATCAGCCCGATGATGGTAATCAGGGCGTCCAACAATAAAAACGTATCTTGACTGAGGCCGAACATGAACCGTTCCTCCGTTTGCAGGTTGGATAGGTGATCGAGCAACCAAACTGTGACCATGCGATGAAGGTGATCGGGTAACCGGACCATGGCCACGAAATTAATGTAGTAAAATTACTAGCAAATAACAAGTAGTATTTTTTCTATATAAAACAAATAAACAAAGTTATTTTTCGCGGTAATGGCACGATTATTGGTAGTATTGCTACCGACAAACTTCATTATTTATGGTATAAAAACTACGTCAACATCAGGTGGCAATCCGAACCTGCTCATCGAGGGATTTCATGGCTGATTTCAACGACGTTCAGAGTATGTCTTCCGGCGCTCCCGCCAGCCCGCAGGAGCCGGCCCGTGGCGAACGGGAAACCGCCGCTCCTCTACTGGCCCAGATCGAAGCCGCGCGGGAACGGCTCAGCAAGGCCGAACAGCGCGTCGCGGACTACGTGCTCGACCACCCCGATGACATCATGAATCTGTCCATCGCGGCGCTGGCGGGACACATCGGCGTGAGTCAGCCGACCGTGGCGCGGTTCTGCCTCGCGCTGGGCTTCACCGGCTTCAAGGAATTCAAGCTGCGCCTCGTGCAAAGTCTGGCTGGGGGAGTGCCGTTCGTGCATCGCGACGTCGGCGTTGGCGACCCCGCCTCCGCGCTGGTCGCCAAGGTGCTGGATCGCACCATCGCGGCGTTGATGCGAGTGCGCAACGAACTGGATGCGGTGGCGCTGGACCAGGCCATTCATCTGTTGGCGAACGCGCGGAAAATCGAGTTCTACGGGCTGGGCA
The DNA here is from genome assembly GCA_049290615.1 of Candidatus Contendibacter sp. Lineage (GTDB taxonomy): Bacteria > Pseudomonadota > Gammaproteobacteria > Competibacterales > Competibacteraceae > Contendibacter. Next base: position 3,514 of record JBATNZ010000190.1, on the reverse strand, counting down.
ATTCCGGCATCATCGCCGCCGATGCCCAGCACAAGTTTTTCCGTCTGGGCGTACCGACGGTGGCTTACTCGGACCCTCACATTCACGGCATGGCCGCCACCCTGCTCCAGCCGGGCGACGTGGTGGTGGCGATCTCCAACACCGGCCGCACCCGAGATTTGTTGCGCAGCGTCGAATATGCCCGGCAGGCGGGGGCGGACGTGGTGGGCATCACGGCCAGCGGTTCGCCGCTCGCTCGATCGAGCACGGTGGCGCTGTGCGCCGATGTCGAGGAAGACCCGGACGTCTACTCGCCGATGACCTCCCGAATCGCCCATCTGGCGATCATCGACGTGCTGGCGGTGGGGGTGGCGCTCAGCCGGGGACCGGGACTGCTGGCCCAGTTGGAAAAAGCCAAGCAGAGCTTGCGGGAACGGCGCGTACCTCGCCAAAAGGCGAATGTCGCGGGAGCGCCGCGTTGAGGGTTGAAGGCGGGATCAGCGGTTGTAGCGTGGCGGACGTTTTTCCACGAAGGCGTGTAGACCTTCCAGACCGTCGGCGTGGCCGGCGCACGCGGCCAGCCCGCGTCGTTCCCGTTCCAGTTGCGCCTCCCACGAAGTGTCGAATGAGTCGGTCAGCAGAGTCTTGACGTGGCCGAAGGTGTGCAGGGATTTTTCGGCGAGGGTTCGGGCCATGGCCAGCGCGGTTTCGAGCAGTTGCGCGTCGGGAACTACCCGCGTCACCAGACCCCAAGCCAAGGCCTGCTCGGCAGCCATCGGCTCATCGAAAGCGGCAATTTCCAGAGCGCGGGCCAGACCGACCAAGCGCGGCAGGGTAAAGGTGCCGCCGGCGTCAATGCACAAGGCGTTGCTGGTGAAACCCTGCTTGAGCTGCGCCGATTCCGCCATGATCCGGAAATCGCAGGCCAGCGCCAGGGAAAAACCGCCGCCGGCGGCCACGCCGTTGATGGCGGCGATCACCGGTTTGCGCAAGCGGCGGATTTCGGTCACACAGACATGGACATGGGTGGCCAATTCGTGAAACGCCGCCGCCGGTCCATGGGGATGAGCCAACACATATTTGATGTCGCCGCCGGCGGAAAAAGCCGCGCCGCCGCCGGTGATGATGATGCCGTGAATCGCCGGATCAGCCCCCAAATCCAGCAGCGCCCGGGTCAGCGCCTGAGCGGTCTCAATATTCAAGGCGTTGTAGGATTCCGGCCGGTTCAGGGTCAGTTGGGCGATGGAACCGATGACCGTCATCAGGACAGGTTTGCTCATGGGCGGTTTCCTGGGTGACGTTGAAAAATTGCTGATTCAAGAACCGCGCATTCGCTACGGAGCCTTTCCCAAATACTGTCCCGCATCGGGCGAACCGAGTTTCCTCAGCTTGCGCATGTCGATGACGAAATCGAACTTCTTGTCCTTCGGCGGTGGCCCATGGCCCGTCTGCATCTCGTAGCGCTTCTCACGATCGGGCATGGCGGGAAAACGCTCGCGCATGAGTTCGTCGAAGATCTCTTTTGGCAGCCAGTCGTTGTTGGTCGAAAGCGAGCCAAATTCATCGTGATAGGCAATCGCCGCCGGGCTGTCGGCGAGCGATGGCTGCAAAAAATAAATTTTGACCGGTTGCTCCCGTGGCGCGACATGCTCGGCCGTGCTCTGGATGATTTGCAACTCCTCACTCTGTGGCACGGCGATGAGAGAAAAAGCGTGGAGACGCGCCGTGTAGACCGCCAGCGCTAGCGCCACGGCATACCCGGACAGTTCGATGAGCCGCCCCCCGCGTCCGGCCAGATCACACAAATTTGCCCACGACAGCGTGAGAAAAACCAGCAGCACGCCGGTCAGGGCAAAGATCGTGCGGTAGGAAGCGTAGCGATCAGCCACCACCAGGTTGACGCCATACACGGCCAGCGGCAGCACCGCCAACAGGATCAGCCAGAAACCGCCCGCCCGTCCGCCGCGCCGCCACCATTCCACGCCCAGACCCACCGCCAACAACGCCGCCGCGATCCAGACGCTCGCCATATAAGCCATCCGCGTCGATCCGTCGTCGTCGTTCAGCACGAAAATACTCAGTGCATTGGGCAACGGCCCTTCGAGAAACCACCAGAATTTGCCGACGGGATCGTGCTCGAACGTGATGCGCGCCGACGCCTCGAACACCTTGGCCAGATACAGCGCCTTCACCGTCAGGAACGCGGCGGCAAGCCCCGCGAACACGACGAACAGGTGCGCGCCCGCCCAGCGCAGGTTATCCACCAACGGCCGCCCGCGCCGACGGGGCAGCGCCGCCGCGACGCCAACGAGGTAAAGCAAACCGGTTGGCTGGTAGATCAAGGCGCCGAGCGCCATCAACAGCACGGCCCCCGCTCGACGGTATCCCGTCCAGCGTTCGCCGCCACCGTCCGCCAGCGCAAATCCGCTGAGTGAAAGGAGCGCCGCCACCGTGTAGGGCCAGGCGGTGGCCCAACTGGCGATCACTTGCGCCGCCGGGGTCAGCGACACCGCGGCCGCCGTGAAAGTTGCGGTGGCCATCCTCCAGCCCAGGCGCCGCAACAACCCAAACAGCAGCGCCGCCACCAGTCCAAGCCCTATCGCGCCCAAAAACCGCAGCGATTCGAGTTCCCGAATCGAGTCGATGTACCCAAAAGAATTTTCGAGCAGAAACCCGTAAACCGGTCGCCCATGCGAAGCGACGAACTGGATGATCTTGCCCGGTTGCTCGCGCGCTTCGCCAAGGTTCGAGTAATCGTCGCGGAAGCCGAAGTGATGGAACGTCGTGTTCCAGTATGTTGCGAGGGGTAATACCAACAATATCAGCGCTATCGCCAAGGCCAACCAGGCGGAGATTCTGGCGTCGCGGCGCCAGTCGTCCGACGAGGAGCCGTACCTTGGAGGGATGATAACGAGCGGTCGAGCAATCGCTTGATCATTATTATTATGAGACATGAGATTTTCACCATTACCCATCATGCACCCGTTCCAGTCGCTGGAAGCGATAAGGCCAGGCGTGATCTACATCAGCCGGGTGTGTTTCTTCCCAGACCGGCCGCCATTCCCGTTCATTCCACTCCGGAAACCAGGCGTCGCCGGGCACGTCCGCCTCCACCCGCGTGAGATACAGCCGCTCGGTCTGTGGCAAGGTTTGCTGATACAACAGCGCCCCGCCGATCACCATGATCTCCGGAACCGCGCCGGCCATCGCCAAGGCTTCATCCAGTGATCGCGCCACCGCGCAGCCGGGCGCGTGATAACCGGGATCGCGGCTCAGCACGATCATCCGCCGGCCCGGCAACGGTCGGCCAATGGATTCCCAGGTGCGCCGACCCATCAGCAACGGCTTGCCCATCGTCGTCTGTTTGAAAAAGCGCAAATCCGCCGGCAACCGCCAAGGCAGGCGGTTGTCGCGGCCGATGACCCGGTTGCGCGCCAGCGCGGCGATGAGAGCGAGTGGGGACCTCATATAGCGTTCCTGCACAGGTTGTGGAATTTCCCCTCCTTGGCTAAGGAGGGGTGGCGCGTAGCGCCGG